>JAJEGW010000075.1 GCA_022819605.1 Silicimonas sp.
GCCGCGGCATCATCACCGGTGAGAATCGGGGAACGCAACATCCGAAAATTCTCACCGCTAACAAGGGACATTGTTTCGATCTTGCCGTCCGCTTCCAGACTTGCATCCCGCAGGGCGGTGCGTGGGGTTCGTATTGGCGCCACCGGGATACGACCTTGAAGCCTGCGCAACCACTCATCGCTCGTTGCGGTCGACAATGTCTGGTCCAGGATGGCGGTAAGTTCGTCGCGTCGATCGAGTCGGTCAGCATAGGTCGCGAATTGCGGATCTTGGGCAAGATCCGGACGTCCGACGGCCTCACATAGTTCCGGCCAGAACTTCTCCTTGTTGCACATCACGTAGATCCATCCGTCCGATGTGCGATAGAGTTGACATGGCACCAGCGAGACATGGGCCGAGCGGGGCACGCGCACCGGATCATAGCCCGAGTTCAGCGCCCAGGTGTTGAGATAGCTGAGATTGTAGAGGGCGGTGTCGTAAAGGTTAACGTCGATGTCGCGGCCTTGGCCAGTTGATCGTGCAGACAGAACCCCAGCCACGAGGCCCAATGCCATGTAGGTTCCTGCCATGAAGTCCACGACTGACATCCCGACCCGGGTCGGGGGTGATTCAGGTTCGCCCGTGACGTGAAAGTAGCCGGTCTCGGCCTGCATAAGGTAGTCATAGCCCGGCCAGTCGCGTCTCGGACCCTCGCGGCCATAGCCGGAGCAGTGGGCGCAGACGATGGCAGGGTTTGCTGATTTCAGGGCGTCATATGTCAGTCCGAGCTTCTCCGGGACATCTCCGCGAAGGTTGTTCGCCACGGCATCCGCGCCGGCGACCAGCCGCTTGAAGATTCGTTGTCCCTCGGAATCGCCGAGATCAAGCGTCAGGCTCTTCTTGTTCCGGTTGATCGACTGGAAGAAGAGGCTGCTGTCATCGCCGTCGGCCCCTTCGACGAAGTAGGGGCCGAGCGCGCGCGCGTAGTCGCCGCCAGACTGTCGGTTTTCGACCTTGATCAGTTCCGCACCGAGGTCGGCCAGGTGCTGGGTGCCAAACGGGCCGGCGCCGTACTGCTCGACGGCGAGCACGCGCATCCCTTCGAGCGGCGGCACCATGTCAACCCATCCCTTTGCGGACGACATCGACCACGGAGTGCCCGCGTCTCTTTGCAGCGGCAGTGAGGATCATGGTCCCATTCGAAGTCAGCTGATGCATCCGCGTCGTGTTTTCGGGACGTGCGGTCCGGAACGCTCGCCAAATGTCCCGGACGGGACACTCTCGCCGAATGGGCCGCAATACGAAAACGCATCCCAAGCCATTCAGGATGCGCCCTCTATCGAGTCTTTTGGAGCGGGCGATGAGATTCGAACTCACGACCCTTACCTTGGCAAGGTAATGCTCTACCCCTGAGCTACGCCCGCATTCCGGTGGGTGGATTGGAGATATTGACATCGATTGGCTTCTGCAAGCGTAAACTTCCTCCCTACTGTGGCAACTTGCAGAGCAAGCACGCATAGGAGCAATGCCCGGATTTGATCAAGGCCGAGTGTGCGACGCGTACAGGTTGCCTGCGGACAGTTGCAGATGCGTTGCGGCGTGGAGCCCGCCTAGCTGCATGTCGCTTTGGCGTCAGTTTCCAAGCGCCTCGAGAACTATGCCGCGCAGCTTGTCCGCGACGACATTCGGCTTGTGACGGGTCATGGATACGTGCCCAAGCCCCTCCAACTCATGAAACACCGCGTTCGGTGAGAGATCGGCGACCACCTTGCACATGGATGGCGCGGTCTGGACGTCCTCGGAGAAGCTGATGACATGCATCGGGACGGGACAGGTCTTCAGGGACTCTCGGCAGTCGAAGTCTAGGCAGGCTTGCCATTGATCGATCAGGTCCTGCGGATCCCGATCCGCAAAGCGGGTCGTGTAGGCTTCCTTGACTTGCTCCCAAATCTCCGGGTCGTGAAGCGCCTTTGCCGGGAACGCGTAGGGGGCATAGTGCGGCGCGAGGAAATATTCCGGAAGGGAAATGCCGTCCTTGCGGAGGTCGATCTCCGCCTGCATCCAGTCCCTGGTGAAGCCGTCGATGAAGGCGGCGGTTCCCATGGGAATGGACAGGCGGACTTTCTTGGGAAAATCTATTGCCACCTGTTGAGTCACAAGGCCGCCAAGGGAAAGGCCGCAGACGACCGCGCATCCGTCGCAATACGCATCAATCACGGCAGCGCAGTCACGCGCGAAGTCCGCAATCGTCCACGGGGCCGGTGGCGATGTCGTGCTTCCGGCGCCGCGCGGATCGTAGGAAATGCAGCGGAAGGCGTCCGAGAGTAGCGCGAATTGCTGGGAATAGCACTCGGCCGTCGCGTCACCTCCGGGAATGAAGACGACATCCGGTCCGTGTCCGTCGGAGACCACGCGCATGGCGACCTCGTCATTCGCAAAGTGATGGAACTTCGCATTCGAGCCGAATTCGGGAAACGCGCCCAACTCTTCTCTCCTCAAACCAGATCTCGAGGTACATCCTCGTTCCATAGCCGTTTGACGACTATTCCGTCGGCATCGCGTGCAACAAGGCTGGCTTCGATTCGCCAGCAGTCGCGCAACGCGTGCACGCTGACATCGGTCCTTGTTTCGGCTTTCCATTCGCCGCGCGAATAGGATTGGCACCAGTGGCAGGCGCCGATCGCGGAATTCGGATCGTCGGGATGGATTTCAAATCGCTCGTCGCTGAAGCGCTTGATCTCAAGACCGGTGTGCACGTGAGTTTCTGTCCCGATGCTGCTGCGACGCGAATTCACCTCGGTGCCCGTGCTCAGGTCGAGATGGCGCCGCCGATCGTAATAGCTTTGGGAATGCTGCTTGATCGAGGCTGGGCTGGCGCCTTCCGGCGGGGGAAAGGGGGCCAGTTCGTCGTCGGTGTCTTGACTTGGGCGGACCGGAAGATCGAGCTTGGCGGTGCCGGGTTTGATCGTGAGAGCCGCCTTCTCATTGGCTGGCCAGATCACCGGCCAGTAGGCCGTGGACAGCGCAAGACGAAGTCGCTGTCCTTGGTCCACACGCTGACCGCAGGCGTTG
>JAJEGW010000119.1 GCA_022819605.1 Silicimonas sp.
ATCAGGAAGACGTTAGGTTCGCGCACGATCGCCCGGGCGAGCGCGACACGCTGCCGCTGGCCACCCGACAGTTCCGCCGGCTTTCGGTGCAGGAACTCATCCAGCTCCACCATGGTAGAGGCGCGGCGCACCCTTTCGTCATGTGTAGAGGGATCGACACCGCGAACCTTCAGAGGAAAGCGGATGTTCTCGTAGACGTTCATGTTGGGGTAGAGCGCGTAGGACTGGAACACCATGGCGACGTCGCGGTCTTTTGGCTCAAGGTCATTGACGACACGGCCGTCAATTGAGATTTCTCCCGACGAAGGATCTTCAAGCCCCGCGACCATTCGCATCGTTGTCGTCTTGCCGCAGCCCGAGGGGCCGAGAAGGACGAGAAACTCGCGATCTGCAATTGTCAGATCAAAATCATGTACGCCAACGAAGCTGCCCCACCGTTTGGTGATGTTGCTCAAGACGATTTCGGCCATGCTCTCCCTCCCACGGCGGTTGCAGGCAGAACCGCAGCAGACACTATTACGGTAAACTCAGGGCTGGCGATTCGGCAAGCCATTTTTGCATGCGTATGCAAAAAAACATATAAGATGCTGACATATAATACAAAACCAAAAAAACACGGATGGAAGCGAGCCAGCACTTAACAGCGCGGCCCACTCCCTTGCGGTGATCTGCATGATCTCTCCTGTCTTGCGGGTGAACCCGTTCGACGCCTCTTCGACAGTCTCCCTGACATGCTCGGCGCTTTCGAACACGCGGTTGGCGAAGTGGCGATGTTTCAGGACCGAAAGCGGCGCCTCGACGGGGTTCAACTCCGGACTGCAGGATTGCAGCTTGAGCAGGGAGACGTTGGCGCGGATTTCCAGTTCTCTGGATTGGTGCCAGCCCGCGGAGAACAGGTAGGCGTATCCGTAGCGGTAGTCCCGCACGATGCGTGGGCGCGTTCCCTTCCGTGCCCTGACCCTTTAAAGCATGCCTTTCTGATCAATTCTCACTTCGCCTTGAAAGTGTTCAGCTCAGCAAGCCTGATTGGGTCGAAATCTTGTGATTTTGTGTCAAGCAAATGAGTCCAAACGTAACTGCTCGGGCCATTTTTGCGGCAGTTGCCAAATTTTATGAAGGTAGGGAGAGTGCGCTTCCTGTCAATCAAGGCTTGTGACTCGGTCGAGCAGGTCCCGTGCGCGGGCAAGATCGTCCGGCGTCGTGACCTTGAAATTGGCCTCGGAGCCCTCGACGACCCGCACATCGAGCCCGGCGGCACGGGCCACTTCGACATCGTCGGCGGCGTCGCCCGGGAAGTTTCGGTGCGCGTCCAGGATGCGCTTGAAATTGAACCCCTGCGGCGTCTGTGCGCGCCAGAGTTAGTTCCGGGTCCGCGCTTCCAGCGCGATGCCGTCCTTCACAAACCAGAGCGCGTCGACGACGGGCAGGGCTGGAAAGGCGCCGTCGTGCCTGTCGAGTGCAGTGATGACCCCGCGGATGATGCGAGGGGTCACGAAGGGTCGGGCCGCATCGTGGATCAGGACGTTTCCCGGCGCTATGGGGACCAGCGCCTCAAGGCCGGCGCGAACCGATTGCGCGCGGGTTTCGCCGCCAACGACCGGATCCAGCAGGCGATCTCGATCCATCCCTTCCATCGCCGCGTCATACAGCTCGTCATCTCCATTGCCGATGACGGTCAGGACGCTGGAAGTCTCCCGGAGAGCGAGGACGCATTCGATGGTGTGCCTCAGCAGCGCCTTGCCACCTAGATCGGCGTATTGCTTCGGCACATCGCCGCCGATGCGCACGCCGCGCCCGGCAGCGACGATCAGGAAGGCAGTCGCAGTCATTACGTCACCACTCGAATGGAGGGGCCACCTGGCGGTGCGCCACTGCCATTGCATCAGACACGATGCGCATTGGTGACAAGTCCACGTCGCTCGACCCCGACTCGATCAACCCGGCAAGGCGTTCGTAGAGCGCTTGGTATTCCCGATCCGGACCCGACATTGCTTCCACGCCATCGACCAAGAGCTGCGCCCCGCCTTCGCACAGCAGTGCCTCTTGCTCGTCCACAAGAATCCTGATGTCCCATTTGGGCGGCCCTTTTTCCAGCCAGTCGAATTCCACGGACACCTCTAATCCTTCCGGGTCACGCAGGGACATCCGCGCGGAGACCGGAGTGTCGCGATTCTCGGGAATCGAAAGGCTGGCCTCGGACACGACAAGGTCGCTCGGATGGATTGCCGTCAGGATGGAAAGCGCATTGATTCCGGGATCGAGAACGCCGAAGCCGTTTGCCTGCCATATCCAGTCCTGGCCGGGATGCCAGAACCGGACATCCTCCCTCCAGTCGATTCTCACGTCCCTGATTCGCTTGCCTTTCAGCCAGTCCCTGGTCGTCCGCACGGCGGCGGCTTCGCGCGAGTGCCATGATGCAAACAGCGTGACGCTCGCCCGTTCGGCGAGCGAAGCAAGATCCCGCACTTCCGCCAGCGTTTTTCCGGGCGGTTTTTCCAGCATCACGTGGCATCCGGCCTCGATTGCCAGCCTTGCGTCCGGATAGCGTGCTGCCGGTGGCGTGCACAACGAAACGCAAGCGATGTCAGGCATATTGTCGAGAAGGGCCGCCAGGTTCCGAAAGGCGGGAATGCCGTCCACTTGGGCGTTTCGACTGGCCGTCGCGGCAAGCTCGAAGTCGGCACTGGCTTCGATGGCCGGGATGTGCTGGTCCCGGGCGATCTTGCCGATTCCGACGAGCGCTGTCCTCAGGGCCATGTGTCGTCCTATCAAATCGGCCGGGGCTGGTCGACCCTGACCGCCCATTGGCCGATCCCGCCAATCGCGACAGCCATCCCACCGGTCGTGTCGCCATTGATGCCGGACGGCGTGCCGGTGAGGATGACATCGTGCCCCTCAGGCGGGACGTGGCGCGAGGGAAAGGCGGTCGTCTCAGGGGTATTCCAGGTCATCAGGTTTGGGTCGACGTCCTCGCGCAATTCCCAGAATTTGGTCGTGGAGCCCCTGACCTTGACTGCGTGGGCCGCGCGACGGCGTCCTATGCCACCGACCCTGCGCTGCGGAAGCGACGCGTCGGCACCTGTTTCCGGGGCGCACACGGATCGCGGCTCATTGACAACACGCGCAGACACGCCTTCATTCATTGATGTCCCTCCTTCCGTCATGCGTTACGACGGAAACTTGCTGCCCGCAACGGGGCTTTGCCAGACGGGAATTTGCCGGGCGGAAGGGGGCGTGCAGGGTGAAACGGTGCTGACCGCGAGGAACTGTCAATGCTTGAACGCGACTACGACTTGCTGGGAGAGAGCGGAAGGCGGGCCGTGAAAATCGGCCTGGCTGCTGCCGAGTGGTACCATACCGACGTGCCGCGCAAGGAAATGGTCGCGCTGATGAAGCGCAGGGACGGACCGGCGATCCGAGACAGCATTCTCTATTACGGGGCGATGGTCATTCTCGCGGCAACCGGAGTCTTTCTCTGGCCGGACTGGTGGTCGGTTCCTTTCCTGCTGGCCTATGGGGTGCTCTATGCAAGCGGTGCGGACAGTCGCTGGCATGAAGCGGGCCATGGCACCGCGTTCCGCACGCCCTGGATGAATGACGTCGTGTATCACGTCGCGAGCTTCATGCTCGTGCGCAACCCCGCGATCTGGCGCTGGAGCCACGCACGTCATCATACCGACACGATCGTCGTTGGCCGCGACCCAGAGATCATTACCATGCGACCTCCGGACATGGTTCGAGCGATGCTTCTCTTCGTGGGCCTTGATTCGATCCGGTCGTTCTTCAAGATGTTTCGCTACGCTGTTTTCGGTCCGAATGCGGCTGAAAGGAGCTTCGTGCCCGAGCACGAGCACTGGAAGGTCGCCGTTGCGGCGCGAACATGGATCGCGATTTATGCGGTTGTTGTCCTTTTGGCTGTCTACACGGGGTCGGTGCTGCCTCTTCTCCTGGTCGGAGGGCCGGTCGTCTACGGATCGTGGCACTACGTTATGACGGGGCTGCTTCAGCACACCGGTCTTGCGGACAACGTGATCGACTATCGCCTGAACACGCGGACAGTCTACATGAACCCGGTCAGCCGGTTCATATACTGGAACATGAATTATCACATTGAGCATCACATGTTCCCCATGGTGCCCTATTACGCGCTTCCGGCACTTCACGAGAAGATAAGACACGACCTTCCGGAGCCGAACCAATCGATCATCGAGGGATTTGGTGAAGTCATCCATGCCTTGAAGCGGCAGCTCACGGACAAGGAATATCGTGTCAGAAAGGCGCTTCCCGAAACCGCGCGTCCGTACCGGATGGACTTGCATGCCGAGGCGCTGGGACTGCCGTCTGCGGCCGACTGAGTTGCCTCCGGCAATCACGTCGCCATCCATCAGTTTCCACGCTGTTCGCAGGTTGACCGCGGATGCGTGCAGGCCGTCGTTCGCCATCTCGGCAATGATCGTTGTCCGGCCGGACGGATGCTCGATTGCAAGCGTCCTTGATTGCCCTTCGGAAACATCGGCCCGTTCCGTCGCGGGCAATCCCGGGATCAGATCGGCGGCGACGTTGACCGCACCCCTGAACGAAAATGCTTGCATGACAGCTCGACGCACCGCAGCGTGTTCGGGCGCCCGGGCGTCACGGCTTCTTGGCGAAGAACTCGCAAGTGATCCTGCGTGAGGACGCGACCGGGCGAGGGCTGCGGTCGAGGACTCCGCAGACGTCACGCGAGATTGTCTTGCACATTTCGGCGTCGTCGTAGTGGCACGCCCCGGCGCAATGGCCAACGGATCCCTTCCTGCGCCATTCATAGTGGAGGCGGTGCCAGCCCAGTCTGGAATTTCGCATGTTGCCACAATCTGATAACCAAACGGTGGAAACCGCGGAGTTGTCGGACATGAAGCAAGATGACATGGACAATCGCCTGCGGGTGACTTTCCTGGGCTATGGCGAAGCTGCACGGGCGTTCGTGCAGGGTTGGTCGGCGACCGGAAAGCCTCATGCTTCGGCCTATGACATAAAGACCGAGAGTGCGGGATCCGTGCGCGACGGAAAGTGCGCCGATTACAGAGCCGATGGCATTCAGGGATGCGAAGATCTGCGCGAAGCCATCTCGAGCGGCGACGTCGTTTTTTCCATGGTCACGGCGGATCAATCTCATGCTGCCGCTAAAGCCGCGGCAAGGTCCGGCATCGAAGACCACCTGTTCCTCGATTGCAACTCGTCCGCGCCCCAGACCAAGCAGGCATCCAGCGACGTCATCGAGGCGGTCGGCGGAAAATACGTGGACGTCGCGGTCATGACTCCGGTGCATCCCGCATTGCACAGAACGCCAGTGCTGGCCTGCGGACCCCATGCCGAGGAAGCCGAGCGGGTCATGAAGGGGCTAGACATGAACGTTTCCGTTGTCGATGGCCCCGTGGGCAGAGCATCGGCGATGAAGCTCGTCCGCTCTATTGCCGTGAAGGGGATGGAGGCGCTGTCCGCCGAAATGCTTGCTGCCGGACGAAAGCTCGGCGTTTCGAATGAAGTCCTTGCATCCCTGGATTCCACCTATCCCGGATTTGGCTGGGCGGAGCGAGGCGCCTATGGCCTAGATCGCATGATGGTCCACGGCGAAAGGCGGGCAGCCGAGATGGAGGAGGCGGCGAAGATGGTGGCAGGCCTTGGTTTGCCTGCCGCGATGTCTGAATCCGCTGCCCGGTGGCAGGCACTTGTTGGTGCAATGGAGCTTGATCCGGGTGAGCCGGACGCCAACAGGAGAGCCGATCTCGTGATCGCGGCGCTTGATCGGGATTGATGCAGGTTGCACCTTCTGCCGAGGCGCGCGCACGCGCCCGCCCGTGATGACCTGATCGCCATGAACGTGGTGCTTTCGGAGGCGGAGCTCCTGCTTCAGCTTGGTACGACCGGCCAGCGGGTGCCAAGGTCACGCAGGCCCGCTGCGATCAGTTCACGCAAGGCGTGCTCATCCACAGCGTCGAGCCTGTTGATGTACAGGCATGACCGTCCGGTCCTGTGCTTTCCAAGTCGTTTCAGAATGTCTCCGAAGTCGGCGTAGCCGGGCATGATGTAGATCGTCAGGCTGGTCTTGCGCGGACTGAATCCCGTGGCCAGGAAATCACCCTCTCGACCTGACTTGTAGACGTAGTGATAGGAACCGTAGCCGACGATGCTGGCTCCCCACATGACCGGCTCAAAGCCGGTAACCTCCCGGAAGATCTCGTTGAGCCGCAAAGCGTCTACTCTGCGCCTCTCTGGCTCGACGGCGCCCAGAAACGCCAAGACGTTCGCATCGTTGGGCTTTGTCTTGTTTTCGGACATTTCCGCTTCCAATCGCCAATTCACTTATCGCGGCGATTCGAATGGCGCACAAGGACCTCTCCCATTCTCGGCGACACTGGACGACGGCACGGGTTCGAAGAAGCGCCGCCACCGGGCGCATTCCGCTGCCGGCTGGCACGAGCCGTGCCGACGGTGGTTGTCGCAGCGCGGAGAACGCACGGTTTCTTGATGATCGGCGAAGATCAGGCATGTCCGGACCGCCGCAGCGCGGCCGCGAAGTCCGCCGACTGGCGGCTCCCGGCCGAGGTCACGCGCTTCGAGGTGAAGTCACTGCATCTCTCGCCTCAATGATGCAAGGTTAATGGAGTGCGGAACGGAGACGGCAGTTGCGCATGGCCGGCAATTGCACACCGCAGGGCGTGGCACGGCGGAATTCTCGTACGGCAGACCCCTCTCTACCCGGTGACAACCGGATCGACAGGTCCGAACGGGCCTCCGACCGCCATCTCGACGGCCCGCGCGACTGCCAGCACCGTCGCCTCTCCTCTGGGCGGTCCAACAAGCTGGATGCCGATGGGCAGGCCGTCGGTCGAGACCGCAACCGGAACCGAAGCCGCAGGCAGCCCGGTGGTCGTGGCAAGAAACGCGAACTTCATCCATCCAAGGTAATCGTCGAAGGCTTCACCCTCGATCTCGTCTATCCATTCGATGTCCGAATTTCTCGGCATGCAGCCGACGGTCGGGCAGGCGAGCACGTCGAAGTTCTCAAGAAAGCCCTGCATCGCCAGAAAGAGCCTCGTTCGGTCGATGTTGGCGTCCGCAAAATCCTCGATCTTCAGGGTCCGTGCAAATGCCCAGTTGTCGCGCAGCGCAGGCTTGAAGTGGCGATGGACGTCTTCCGGCAGGCGCGAGAATGATGCCACGAAGCCGAGTGCCCGCAGCTTGCGGTAGGTGTCTTCCAGTCCGGTCAGGTCCGGACAATCCTCCATGACCGTTCCGCCTGCGGCCTCGACATTTTTTAGAGCCGATACGAGAGCATCGCGGATCGGAGGTTCCACCGGGCAGAGGCCGTCAAGGTCGGGAGCGAAGGCGATCCGCACTCTTGGCGTCGCTTTCGCAACGGAATCCTGAAAGGACGTCTCTGGTGAAGGCAGGGACAGCGGAAATCGCGGTTCGAACCCCGAAAGCGAGTCTAGAAACAGCGCACAATCCCGAACCGAGCGCGCCATGGGGCCGATCACGCCATCGGCGATGTGGCCTGCGCTGACACCTGACACGAGGGTTGTTGGAACCCTTCCCGGCGTGGTGCGAAGCCCGACAACGCCGCAATAGGCCGCTGGCGTGCGCAGTGAGCCGCCGTGATCGGAGCCTTGGCTGAGCCACGATTCTCCCGTGGCCAGCGACGCTGCCGCCCCTCCCGAAGATCCGCCGGGGTTGAGGGCAGTGTTCCATGGATTCCTTGTCGCGCCGAAGACGGCGTTGAATGTGTTGCCGCCTGCTCCCATCTCGGGCGTGTTTGTCTTGCCGACGACAAGCCCGCCGCGCCGTTCCAGCCTTTCGACGAAATGGTCCGAGAAATCGGGGACGTGATCCGCAAAGCCCAAGGTTCCGAACGTTGTCCGGACGCCCTTGACCCGATCCAGATCCTTGATGCCGAGGGGCAGGCCGCCGAGCCAGCCCGGGTGGTCCGCTTGTTCATTCGAGAGCGCACGGATGGCCGCGCGGGCGCGATCGGAACATACGGTGGGCATGGCGTTGACCGCCGGCTCGACCGTCTCGATCCTGGCCAAGGATGCGTCGAGGAGTTCGTCTGAGGAGACTTCCCGCCTCTTGAGGAGGTCCACCACCTCGTGTGCCTCCAAAGCGCAGAGTTCTGGTCCGGTGAAGGCCGGGAGCATGTCATTGCCCATGGCTTGCCTCGCAATTTCTGCCTGCGTCGGCAGACAGGCGCTGTATTTTCTTCGCATTCGGCATGGAATGGTCGGATTTTGCTTGGTTCCGAAATGGAAGTAGCGCTACCACCACCGGGCGCGCAAGGGGGGCGAAGCCATGGAATTCGGGTTGGATGAAGAGCAGGAGATGATCGTCTCCACCGTCCGGAGCTTCGTCGAGAACGAGATCTACCCGCACGAGGCCGAGATCGAGCGCACCGGGCATGTCCCGCGCGAACTTGGCGATGAGATCAGGAACAAGGTCATCGATCTCGGCTTCTATGCCTGCAATTTCCCGGAGGAGGTGGGTGGTGCCGGGCTTTGCCATGTCGACTTCACGCTCGTGGAGCGGGAGCTGGGGCGCGGTTCCATGGCGCTCACGCATTTTTTCGGGCGACCTCAAAAGATCCTGATGGCGTGCAAGGGGGAGCAGCGTGAGCGCTACCTCCTGCCTGCTGTCCGCGGCGAAAGAATGGACGCGCTGGCAATGACCGAGCCGGATGCGGGCTCCGACATTCGCAGCATGAAGTGCTCGGCGGTTCGCGACGGCAGCGACTGGGTCGTGAACGGATCCAAGCACTTCATTTCCGGCGCGGAACATGCGGACTTCTTCATCGTCTTCGTGGCGACCGGAGTCGACGAGACCCCGAAGGGCGCGAAGAAGCGGATCACCGGGTTCCTTGTCGACCGAGGCCATCCGGGCTTCGAAGTGCGGGACGGATACAACTCGGTCAGCCACAGGGGCTACAAGAACTGCATCCTGACTTTCGAAGATTGCCGACTGCCCGAGTCTCAGGTTCTGGGCGAGGTCGACAACGGGTTTGCCGTGATGAACGAATGGCTCTACGCGACCCGGCTGACGGTCGCGGCGTCTTCGGTCGGGCGGGCGCGGCGCTGTCTCGACTATGCCGTGCACTACGCTGCCGAGCGCAGGCAGTTCGGTCAGCAAATCGCGAAATTCCAAGGCGTGAGCTTCCAGATCGCCGACATGATCACCGAAATCGATGCCGCCGACTGGCTGACATTGGCGGGGGCCTGGCGGCTGGACAGGGGATTGCCGGCGAACCGCGAGA
>JAJEGW010000079.1 GCA_022819605.1 Silicimonas sp.
CAGAGCGAGTTCCGCGCCGACAACTTGACAAGCGGGCAGCTGTCCCGCCATCACTCTAGGACCGAACGGTTACGAGTGCATTTGGATGTGGGCGGCTTCGAGGGCCACAGCCGCACCGTTCATCTTGATGTCGTATTTGCAGACCGCGCACTGTTCGAAATATGCGGCGAGAACGATGGAGCGGAATCTGGGATCTCGCTTCTTGCGGATGACGTTTTCAATCTCGTCCTGACCGAGATAGAGACCGACCGCATCCAGGATGTCGGGGTGCAGGCTCGGCGGGAAGTGGCGCTCCAGGAGATTGATAGCGACAAGATCGATGAGCTTTGGGTTGTCACGGAGGTGCCTCAGCACATCATCCGAAAATCCGGCCTTGAGATTGCGGTTGCGTGCTTCGGTGAGGCTCAGATCGTCGGACGCGTTCTTTTCATGCTCCTCGATCCACCAAATCTCACTCTTGTCGTTGGCAAGCCGGGCAAAGGGATAGGTCACACTCGTCGTGGAATTGAATGGACCATAGGTCTGGATTAGAGGACCGACTATAGATTCGGCATCGTTGAAGGCGATACGCTCAATCTTCTCGTTCTTGAACTGTGCAAGCGCGTAGAGGAGTAGCAGCGGCTTGTGTGGTGCCAGCTTTCCACCCTTCGCGAAGATGCGAATTGAGCGAAATCTCTTGAGAAGGTCGCTTTCCATTCCTGCTCTTTGCCTGCCCGATCAATTGTGTGTTCGAACGTAACAGACAGTGTCGCTGCCTCAAAGCCGTGGCTGCAAACTATCCAACGCCAATCACACTGCCCCTGCGAGGGCGTCGCAGGCTTCCATCCCAACTCTGACCGGGTGTCGACCGGCCTTCGTCGACTATCTGCGCACCACTAGGTAGTTATCAAGCGACATTCCGGCCTCTTCAGGATCTCCTTCGCGGGGCGATGAAGGTACGCTTCCATGTCCTCCAGATGCAAATCGAGGGCGGTGCAAACGTTTGGGAAAGGATCTTCGAACTCGTCTGCGGCGGACCTGCATCCCGCAACGTCCGGATACCAGATCCCCCCGGCGTTGCCGGGGTCCTGCTCCAGGACATGCGGCTGCGAAAATACCCGCAAGTAGCGCCGGACCTCGGGACGCCAAAGCTCTTGCTCGTCGAAGGCATAAAGACCGAGGCAGGAAAGAGTCCGCCGTTACAGCAGCGTCTGCTCAGAAGAAAACGTCGCCCGCCGGTATCGCAACTTGACCGGTGGAGGTTTGAAGCACAAGCTGGCCAGCCTCGTTCAACGTCTCGAAAATGCCCGTGATCTCCACCGTCGCCGTTCGTGCAGTCACGATCTCACCAAGTCTTGCCGCCCGAGACAGCCAGGCATCCCGAACAGGCCCGAAGCCCTTTCGCTCAAGGAGTGCCTCGCCTTCCTCCATGGCATCTGCAAGGCGCGCCAGCAGGTCATCGGTCGCGAACTCGAAACCGGCATCCCTGAGGCAAACCGGAGGCACTTGCGCGTCGTGAACACCCTTTGGGGCTTCTGCAAGGTTGACTCCGAATCCGACCGCCAGCCAGTCGAGTCGCTCGGCAAATCCTGAACTCTCGAGCAGGATGCCTGCCACCTTGCCGCCCGAAAGCAGAACGTCATTTGGCCACTTGAGCGAAAGCCGCGCCTCCGGAACTTCGCAGGCCAGCGCTTCGTACAGCGCGTTCGATGCCGTGAAAGTCCTCAATGACGCCTCTGCCGGCGTCGCGTCTGGCTGCCAGACCAGCGTTGCCGCGAAGTTGCCCGCCGGGTTCTTCCATTCTCGTCCCCGACGACCTCGCGCGGCCGTCTGTTGCCGCGCCATGATCCAGGTCGGTCGCTCAAGATCCCCGGCTCGCCGCGCCGCTTCGGCCATGGTGCTGTCGACTTTGTCCAGAACGATGCGATCAGTTCCATCGGGCCAGATTGGGACGTCGGTCGATGTCCTTTGACCTGTCACGGCATGCACGCCGGAATCAAATGGCTATGTGGAAGGGCGCCCAAGGGCACGTGAAGCCTCTAGCGAACGAGCGTCGACGCGGCCGCCGCTGCCGGCCCCTCGATGCCGGCGAGGTTCCAGAGCCCAAAGAGCATCAACGCTGCAGACACGACCAAAAAGCTCGCAAGCACGGTCGAACCACCAGCGTCGAGTTCGCTCTCTTCGTCGCCGAAATACATGATGTACACGATGCGAATGTAATAGAAGGCCCCGATCACGCTCGCGATGACACCCAGCACGGCCAGCCAGACGAGGCCGGCCTCCACGGCCGCAAGCAGAACGGAGTACTTGGCGAAGAAGCCGACAAGCGGCGGAACGCCCGCGAGGCTGAACAGGAGCACGAGCATCGCCAGCGCCCTTGTCGGGCTGCGCCGCGAATAGAGCGACAGCGCCGAAATCTCGACCACCGGTGCACCGTCCCTTGCCATCGACAGTATGAAGGCAAACGCTCCGACATTCATGGTAACGTAGATCACCAGGTAGATCAGCATCGCCTCGACGCCGGCCACCGTGCCGGCCGCCAGTCCCATCAGCGCAAACCCCATATGCGCGATCGACGAATAGGCCATCAGCCGCTTGATGTTGCGCTGCCCGATCGCTGCAACGGCGCCAAGGAACATGGATGCAACGGAAAGCGCCGCAAGAATCTGCTGCCAGTCGCCGACGATGCCGCCGAACGCTCCGTAGACGACGCGTGCAAGAAGCGCCATTGCCGCGATCTTGGGAGCCGTTGCAAAGAACGCCGTGACCGATGTCGGCGCGCCTTCGTACACGTCCGGCGTCCACATGTGGAACGGTGCCGCAGAGATCTTGAACGCCAGCCCCGCGATGACAAGCGACAGCCCGATCAGGAGCCCTACAGGCGCCCGGCCCTGGACAGCCTCAAATATCCCGGCAAAGCCCGTGGTGCCCGCGAACCCGTAGACCAGCGACGCGCCGAAGAGCAGGAGACCCGACGACAGCGCCCCGAGAACGAAATACTTGAGGCCGGCCTCGGTCGACCGAACGCTGTCGCGTCGCAGCGCCGCAATCACGTACAGCGACAGGGATTGCAGCTCGAGCCCCATGTAGAGCGCCATCAAGTCGCTCGCCGAAACCATCACCATCATGCCGACCGCGGCCAGCGCGATAAGCAGCGGGTACTCGAAGCGGATCAGGTCGCACCGCGCCATGTACCCCTTGCCCATCAGGAGGACAGCCGCGGCTGACAGAAGGATCGTCACCTTCGCGAACCGGGCAAACGCGTCATCAGTGAACATTTCGCCAAAGGCTGTTGCCGTGCCCGTCCCTTGCAGCCCGATCCAGGCCGCAAGTGCGGCGAACAGCGCCGAGGTCGTCCAGATCATCGCCGGTCCCAGACGGTCACGGCCGCCATAGGCCCCCGCAAGCAGGCCGGCCATTGCGAAGACGGAGAGCACGATCTCCGGCAAGATGATGAAGAGATCTCCCGCCTGCATCAGTGGCCTCCGAGCTGAGCGACCTGGGTCGTTCCGTTGTATTGGGCAACGGCCTCGCCATAGCCGTCCAGAAGCGCCCCGACCGACGGGCCGACAATGTCCGTCGCAAGGCTGGGATAGACGCCGAGCAGTATCGTCATCACGACAAGCGGCGCAAAGATCGCCTGCTCCCGCCGGTTCATGTCAGTGATCGACCTTAGACTTTCCTTGACAAGCTCCCCCATGACCACCCGCCGGTAAAGCCAGAGAGCATAAGCCGCGCTCAGGATCACACCGGTCGCCGCGACGGCGCAGACCCATGTATTGGCCTGGAACATGCCCACGAGCGTCAGGAATTCGCCCACGAATCCGGACGTGCCCGGCAGGCCGACATTGGCCATCGTGAAGAGCATGAAGACCGCCGCATACATCGGCATCCGGTTCACGAGGCCGCCGTAGGCGTCGATTTCGCGCGTATGCATCCGGTCATAGACGACGCCCACGCACAGGAAGAGAGCGCCCGAAATGAACCCGTGGCTCAGCATCTGGAAGATCGCCCCGTCGACCCCTTGCTGGTTCGCGGAAAATATTCCCGCCGTTACGAATCCCATATGGGCCACGGACGAATACGCGATCAGCTTCTTCATGTCTTCCTGCATCAGCGCGACGAGCGAGGTATAGACGATCGCGATCGCGCTCAGCCACAGCACGAAGTCCGCCAGAAGGCTGGAAGCGATCGGAAACATCGGAAGGCTGAAGCGCAGGAATCCGTAGCCGCCCATCTTCAGCAGGATCGCGGCCAGGATGACCGAGCCCGCCGTCGGGGCCTGCACATGCGCATCCGGCAGCCAGGTGTGTACAGGCCACATCGGCATCTTCACCGCAAAGGACGCGAAGAAGGCAAGCCAGAGCAATGTCTGGAAACCGCCAAGGATGTGGAATCCCAGGATCTCCATGGTCTCAGAGCCGAAATTGTGGCCGAGCAGCGTCACGATGTCCGTCGTGCCCGCGTCGACGTACATCGCGATCATCGCGACCAGCATCAGAACCGAGCCAAGGAACGTGTACAGAAAGAACTTGAACGCCGCATAGATGCGGTCCCTGCCGCCCCAGATGCCGATGATCAGGAACATCGGGATCAGGCCGCCCTCGAAGAACAGGTAGAAGAGCACGAGATCCAGCGCGCAGAAGACTCCCAGCATGAGCGTTTCGAGCACGAGGAACGCGATCATGTATTCCTTGACCCGATGCGTCACGTCCCAGCACGCCAGGATGGTGATCGGCATCAGGAACGTCGTCAGCATGACGAACAGCACGGAAAGGCCGTCAACGCCCATCTTGTAGGTCAGGCCCAGGATCCACTTGCCCTCTTCCACGAACTGGAACCCGGTTTCCGCGGGATCGAACGCGACGAGGAGGATGAGCGACGCCAGGAGCGAGGTGCAGGTCGCCGCCAGCGCGACGTATTTCGCGTTCCGTCTCGCGGGCGCGTCATCACCGCGCAGGAACAACGCCAGTATCCCCGCACCAATGAGCGGGACGAAAGTGATGATCGAAAGCAGGCTGTCGAGGAGCATCGTCTATTGCCCTCCCGCAATGGTCATCCAGGTGACGAACACGAGGATGCCAAGCACCATCCAGAATGCGTAGGTGAAGATGTATCCCGACTGCGCCCGACCAGCGAGCCGTGTGAAGAAGGGTACAACGCCCATCGCAACGCCGTTCAGGAAGCCATCGATCGCGCCAAGGTCCCCCCGCTGCCACAGAAAGCGGCCGATGGCCTTGGCGGGTCGGACAAGGGCATGCTCATACAGCTCGTCGAAATACCACTTGTTCAGGAGGAACCGGTAAAGCGGATCCTGGTTCGCGGCGAGTTTCGCGGGCAGGTCGGTCCTGCGGACATAGAACAAGAATGCCAGGGCGAACCCGATCAGCATCGCGAAGAAGGGCGAGAGCTTCACCCAGGCCGGAACATAATGCGCATCGTGCAGCACGCTGTTGTCGGGCGCCATGTAGATCGCGCCCTGTCCCGGCGTCGCAGCGGTGCCGGACCCTTGATCTTCTCCACCGGCATCGTCCTGCTCCTCGGCCGCGCGTGCCGCGCCGATCAACAGGACCTGGGCATGTTTCTCGCCACTGGCGATGCCAAACCACTCCTGGACCCTTTGCTCGCTGCCGAAGAACGGCTTGTACCAGACCATCCCGGCGAAGACTGCCCCCAGCGCGAGGGCGGCCAGCGGCACGACCATGCTCGCAGGGCTTTCGTGCACATGCTCATGTGCATGCTTGTCGCCCCTCGGTTCACCGAAAAACGTCATGAAAAGGAGCCGCCAGCTGTAGAAACTGGTAAACGCCGCGGCGACCACCAGCGCCCAGAATGCGAACGTGGCGGCGTCCGTTCCGCCAGCAAAGGCGCTCTCGATCACCGCGTCCTTCGAGAGGAATCCCGCGAATCCGATTCCGGTCAGCGGAATGCCGACTCCGGTAATCGCCAGCGTCCCGATCATCATGGACCAGAACGTGTAGGGCATCCTTGTCCTGAGACCGCCGTAATTCCGCATGTCCTGCTCGTGATGCATCCCGGTAATTACGGAGCCCGCACCGAGAAAGAGCATCCCCTTGAAGAATGCGTGCGTGAACAGGTGGAACATCGCGACGCTGTATACGCCGACCCCGGCCGCGACGAACATGTAGCCGAGTTGCGAGCAGGTCGAATAGGCAATCACGCGCTTGATGTCGTTCTGCACGAGGCCCACGGTCGCTGCGAAGAACGCCGTGATCGCGCCGATATAGACGATGAAGCTCTGCGTCCAATCGGCGAATTCCATCAGCGGAGACATGCGGCAGACAAGGAAAACGCCCGCCGTAACCATCGTCGCGGCGTGGATCAACGCGGAGACCGGGGTTGGGCCCTCCATGGCGTCCGGAAGCCACGTGTGGAGAATGAACTGCGCAGACTTGCCCATGGCTCCCACGAAGAGAAGGAGGCAGACAAGCTCGATCGCGGGCCAGGTCGTCCAGAGGAAGGTCACCTCCCTTTCCGCGAGATCCGGGGCAGCCGCAAAGATGTCCGTGAAGCTGATCGAGTCGACCATGAAAAAGAGCGCAAAGATGCCCAGCGCAAATCCGAAGTCGCCGACACGATTGACGATGAACGCTTTGATCGCCGCCGCGTTGGCGCTGGGTTTCCGGAAATAGAACCCGATCAGCAGGTAGGAGGCGAGACCCACGCCCTCCCATCCGAAGAACATCTGGACCAGGTTGTCCGCAGTCACCAGGGTCAGCATCGCGAATGTGAAGAACGAAAGATAGGCGAAGAAGCGCGGGCGATATGTTTCCGTCGCCTCGTCGAAGTTCTCGTCATGCGCCATGTAGCCAAAGCTGTAGAGGTGCACCAAGGCGGAGACTGTCGTGATCACCACGAGCATGATCGCGGTCAGCCGATCGAGCCTGATCGACCAGTCCGTCGCGAGGGATCCGCTTTCGATCCATGGCAGGATGTGGGTGAAGCGGGTCTCGCCGTCAAACCCGAGGAACACAATCCAGCTCAGCACGCAAGCGACGAACAGAAGCGCGGTCGACACCGATTGCGCGGCAGTTTCCCCCATGATGCGCCAGCCGAAGCCGCAAAGCAGGGCGCCAATCAACGGGGCGAAGAGGATGATCGATTCCATCACGCGCCTACCCCTTCATCACGTTGACGTCTTCGACATCAATGGTGCCGCGATTCCTGAAAAAGCACACGAGAATCGCGAGCCCGATGGCGGCTTCGGCCGCGGCAACGGTCAGGACGAAGAGCGTGAAAACCTGCCCAGTGAGATTGCCCTGATAGGCCGAAAACGCGACCAGGTTGATGTTGACCGAAAGCAGCATGAGCTCGATGGACATCAGGAGGATGATCACGTTCTTCCGGTTCAGGAAAATGCCGAAGATTCCCGTGACGAACAGCACCGCTGCGACGATAAGGTAGTGTTCCAGTCCGATCATTCGTCCCTCGCAAAATGCAGTCCGGCCCGAAGGGTGCCGGTGTCGGCCGGGGCGCGCGTCACAGTCCCTGCCCCGGCTTTACGTCCTTCAGTTCGATCGTCGCCGAAGGATCACGATGCATTTGCTGAACCACGTCCTGCCGCTTGACGTATTCGCGGTGGCGCAGCGTCAGCACGATTGCGCCTACCATGGCCACCAGAAGGATCAGCCCTGCAAGCTGGAAAAGCAGGAAATACTTGTCATAGAGAATGCGTCCGAGCGCGTCCGTGTTGTGCTCGCCCCCGCCCGCGACTGAATCCGGGCGCTCGGCAAGTACCACGCCCTCGGCAGTGGTCCAAACCCCCAGCGCCATACCGAGCTGCATCAGGATCACGACGCCGATCAGGAGTGCCAGTGGCATGTACCGCGCAAGTTCCGCCTTCAATTCGGCAAAGTCCACGTCCAGCATCATGACCACGAACAGGAACAGCACCGCGACGGCGCCGACATAGACGATGACCAGCAGCATGGCGACGAATTCCGCGCCCAGGAGCACGAACAGCCCGGCCGCCGACAGAAAGGACAGGATCAGCCAGAGCACCGAATGAACCGGGTTCCGGGCGACGACGGTGAATACGCCGCCGGCTATGCAGGCAATGGCAAAGAGGTAGAAGGCAAGGACCTGGGCCGTCATTCGCCTTCCTCCGCGTCGGGCTTCATTGCCGAGTTCGCCAGTTCCATCGCCCTCGACATGGCGGGAACGCCGCAAAAGATGCCCATCACCGCAATTGTCTCGGCAATTTCCTGCTTCGTGGCCCCTGCCTCGATGGCGTGGCGCACGGTCAGCCGGATCTGGGGTTCTGCCTGGGCACCGAGCATTGTCAGCGCACCCAGGGTCAAGAGCAGCTTCGTCTTGGAATCCAGCCCGCCGGGATTGAAGGTCTTTCCCATCACCGCTTCCATCACCTCCCTGGGCATCGTGGGCCACAATGCCTCGAAGGCTGAGGGAGAGAATGACTCGAGCGCGGGATTGATCGACTTTGCCCAGTCCCGACTCATCGAGAGCATCGCCTCGAAAGGATTGCTCTGGTCACTCATCTGTAGGGCGCATCCATTTCCAGGTTGCGGGCAATCTCCGCCTCCCACCGCTCGCCGTTTTCCAGTAGCTTCTCCTTGGTGTAGAACAGTTCCTCTCGGGTCTCCGTAGCGAACTCGAAATTCGGACCCTCGACGATGGCATCCACGGGACAGGCCTCCTCGCAAAAACCGCAATAGATGCACTTCGTCATGTCTATGTCGTAGCGCGTGGTGCGGCGGCTGCCGTCTTCCCGGGGCTCGGCATCTATCGTGATGGCCTGCGCCGGACAGATGGCCTCGCAAAGTTTGCAAGCGATGCATCGCTCTTCCCCGTTCGGATAGCGCCGCAACGCGTGCTCGCCACGAAAGCGCGGCGAAAGCGGGCCTTTCTCGTGGGGGTAGTTTACCGTGGCCTTGCGCGAGACGAAGTACTTCATGCCCAGGCCGAAACCCTTGATGAAGTCCCAAAGCAGGAAATACTTTCCCGCACGGTTCCAGTCGATCTGCGCCATCAGGACACCTCCGATCTGACCAAGTCCTGTTCGGACATGATGTTTCGGATCCTTTCCATCAGCCCCCCATCGCCCAGCGGGCATACGCACCGCCGAGCAGTTCGAACTTCGCCAGGAAGGCGACAATCACCACCCAGGCCAGCGACAGAGGCAGGAAGACCTTCCATCCAAGCCGCATCAACTGGTCGTAGCGGTAGCGTGGAACGATGGCCTTCACCATCGCGAACATGAAGAAGAAGAACGCCATCTTGGCGACCATCCACGGCGGTCCGTCCGGAAGGAACGGCACGGGGCTCAACCAGCCGCCAAAAAAGAGCAGTGACGTCAAGGCGCACATCAGGAAGATCGTTATGTACTCGCCGGCCATGAACAGGAGAAATGGCGTCGACGAGTATTCGACCTGGTAGCCCGCCACGAGTTCGGATTCCGCCTCCGGCAGGTCGAAGGGCGGGCGATTGGTCTCCGCGAGAGCGCTGACGAAAAACAGGACCAGCATCGGGAAGTGCGCCAGCCAGTACCAGCTGAAGATCCCGTAGCTTCCGTCCTGGGCACGAACGATGTCGCCCAGGTTCATGGACCCTGTGGTGAGGATCACCCCGATGATGATCAGGCCAATCGAGACTTCGTAGGAGATCATCTGCGCCGCCGAGCGCAGGGAGCCGAGAAACGGGTATTTCGAGTTCGACGCCCATCCGCCCATGATCACGCCGTACACTTCCAGGGACGACACCGCGAAGATGTACAGGAGAGCGATGTTCAGGTCCGCTACGACCCACGTGTCGTCGAACGGGATCACGGCCCAGGCCATGATGGCCAGGACAAACGAGATCAACGGCGCCAGCACGAAGAGAGTCCGGTCCGCGCCGGCGGGTATCACGACTTCCTTGACGACATATTTGAACGCATCCGCCACCGACTGCAAAATGCCCCACGGTCCGACCACGTTCGGACCGCGCCGCATCTGGACGGCAGCCCAGATCTTCCTGTCGCCGTAGACCAGGAACAGAAGGCTGATCATCACGAAGGCCACGATCAGCAGCACCTGCACGATCACGATGACAAGCGTGCCCAGCGGTGTAGTCAGGAACTCAGCCATTCGCCTTCTTGTCTCTCAGTCTCGAGCCCTTGCTCCGGGCCGTTCTAATCCCAGTTCGGCGGCAGGCGCCAGCCCCGAGCGGCACCCGCCAGACACGGCCGAACACCCTACTCGGCCGCCAGCTTCCCTGTCGTCCTGGCACGTGCGCGCGCCTGCAGATCACCCATTAGGGGAGAGGCGCGCAATACCGGATTGACCAGGAAGTGATCCACAACCGCGGACCCGAATTCCTTCTGCATTCCGCCCTCGTTGTCGCCCGCCTGGACAACCTGCCACGCGTTCTCGGGCACCTGGTCGATGCGTTCCAATTCCGGCACTTTCTGGATCAGCCGCTGCCGCAGACCTGCAAGGGTGTCATATGGCAGAGGCGCGCCGAGTTCTGCCGACAGCGCGCGCAGGATCGCCCAGTTTTCCTTTGCGTCGCCCGGCGGAAATCCGGCCTGCATTGCAAGTTGCGGACGGCCCTCCGTGTTGACGAATAGCCCGTTCTCCTCCGTCCAGGCTGCCGCAGGTAGAATGATGTCGGCCCTGTGCGCGCCCCGGTCTCCGTGACTGCCTTGATAGATGACCGTCGGTCCTTCCGGGACGTCGACCTCGTCCGCACCAAGGCTGAAGACGACCGACGCGCCTTCGAGAGCAGCGTTCACTCCGCCATCAACGGCGGCACCGACATCCAAGGCGCCGACCCGGGATGCCGCCGTATGCAGCACCAGGAATTTCGACTCGGTGGCTTCGGCATATCGCATCGCGTCACGGAGCGCATGCGCCCCACCGGAACCGACCAGCGCACCCATGCCGATGATGACAACCGTTTCCTTTCCGTGCGCGTGTCCGGGATCCATGTCAAAGAGCTCGCTGAGCGCGTCGTGGCCCGTGCCGAGATGGGCGTAGTCGTAAGTCAGGTCCGCTGCCTCGCCCACGAGGCCGATGCGCGCACCGCGCATCCACGCCTTGCGAATGCGCGCGTTCAGCACCGGTGCCTCGGCGCGTGGATTGGTGCCGATCAGCATGATGGCTTCAGCACTCTCGATATCCTCAATCCGCGCCGTGCCCGCGTAGGCCGAACGATTGTTCGCCGGCAAATCCGCTCCGTCGGTCCGGCACTCAACGACTCCACCCTGCCCCTCAAGCAGTTCCTTCAGCGCGAAAACGGCTTCCACCGGGGTCAGGTCGCCCACGAGCCCGGCCACCTTGCCCTTCTCCTCAAGGGCTCTCGCCGCAACGGACAGCGCTTCAGCCCATTCCACCGGCACGAGCTTGCCCTCGCGACGCAGATACGGCTTGTCGAGCCTTTGTCGCCGCAGGCCGTCCCAGGCATGTCGCGACCTGTCGGACAGCCATTCCTCGTTCACGCCGTCATGGTTCCGGGGCAGGATCCGCATGACCTCGCGCCCCTTGGCATCCACGCGGATGTTCGATCCCAGCGCATCCATCACGTCCACGGACTCCGTCCTGGTCAGTTCCCAAGGCCGTGCAGTGAAGGCGTATGGCTTGCTGGTCAGCGCACCAACGGGACAAAGATCAACGATGTTGCCCTGCAACTCGCTGTCGAGCATCCGGCCGAGGTAGCTCGTGATCTCCGCGTCTTCGCCACGCCCGGTCTGACCAAGCTCGGGAACTCCCGCAACTTCCGTGATGAAACGGACGCAGCGCGTGCAGGAAATGCAGCGGGTCATGGCCGTGCCGACAAGCGGCCCCAGATCCAGATCCTGAACCGCGCGCTTTGGTTCGCGAAAACGCGAGAATTCGACCCCGTAGGCCATTGCCTGGTCCTGCAGGTCACACTCGCCGCCCTGGTCGCAGATCGGGCAGTCAAGCGGATGGTTGATCAGCAGGAACTCCATGACGCCCTCGCGGGCCTCCTTGACCATCGGGCTGTTTGTCCGCACGATCGGCGGCTGCCCTTCGGGCCCTGGTCGCAGGTCACGAACCTGCATTGCGCAGGATGCCGCCGGTTTCGGCGGCCCGCCCACGACCTCGACGAGGCACATCCGGCAATTTCCGGCGATCGACAGCCGCTCATGGTAGCAGAACCGCGGGATCTCGATCCCCGCCTGTTCGCAGGCCTGGATGATCGTCAGGTCTGAATCGACCTCGATCTCCCTGTCGTCGATGATGAGCCTTCTGGGTTCGGACATGAGCTCCGGTTCCTCAGGGTTCCGCCGCCCATGAATGGCAGACGCTACTTGGCGCGCAGAAGCCGTCCCGCGACGCTACCCTTGGCTATTTCTTCGTGGCCCACAGTGCAATAGCCTTCCGGCGTTCTTGGCGTGGCACCCCGCTTTGCCAGATCGGCGCGGATTCGTGCCCTCAGCTTCTCTTTTTCCGCCTTGTTGTCGACGAATTCATCGATTTCCGCATCCGAGTATCCCGACTTCCGGGCATAACGTTCTATTGAGTTCAGGAATCTCCACGCCCGGAACATCCGTGCATCGATCACCGCACAGTTCCTGCGCACTTCGTCCGCCAAGCCAAGCGAATAGAACGCGCTTACGACGGGCGGATTCTCATGCAGAGGCTGACGCGCCGAGGACGGGTTTGCGGCGCACATCAGCAGGAAGATTCCCAGGACTCTCAGCATCTGCCACTTCGTTTTAGCAATACGACAGGCGGGCACGCGGCCTGACCCGCGGAAAGATAGTCATCGCTGTTCGATTCTGCGAGGGGGCGGCGGAAAATCTCGCCCGGGGCAGCCGCGCAGCCGGGCAACATCGCCCCTGGGGCACCGGCCGCGACGAGATCTCCCGACCTCGCAGTTCAGCGGACCGTGCAGCGCCCGGAAAACACCATGAAGTCGCCGTCACGGGCAAATGCCCAGTCTCCTGAGGCAGGATCCGTCACCCAGTCCACGTCCGAACCGCCGTAAGTCTCAAGGCAATGCCGCGTTGCCGGCATGCGCGCAGACTCCCGCACCGCATCCACAGATGCCTCGCTGGCAGTTACGCTGACTGTGAAACTGCGAGGTTCGTCCGCTCGCGAGAGGCTTGCACGATACGGCAGACCTGCATTCGAACCGTCGTCACCGAAGAAACCGCCGAACCACCCGCTGTTTCCGCAGCCAGAAATGGACAAGGCCACTGCCACTACAGGGAGGATTTTGACAATTTGCATAATGGTCGTCCTTGCCAGCCTCTTGCCGTCCATACGTCAAAGACCACGGCATTTGAAGCCTTCCCGATCCATCTCTACCCTATACGCATCCCGGGCTTGCCAACTCCGAAAACCGCGGGAGACCAACAGACGAACCACAGCTGTTGCGGTTCAAGCTTTCTTTGAAATCAATCCGTTAAAGGCTTGGCAGCGATCACAGTCCGCCGCGCTGCCTCCGGCATCTCTGGAGCAATCCCAAGTGAATCCGGCTCTTCGTCCGCTCACGCGCACTTCATCCAGGAACCGATCCATCCATAATCGATTCGGTGGCACGGTTCGGCAATCGTCCATGGTTGTGCCTGACCGTTTGTCGGCTGCGCAGCATCCCGTGGCATCTCGAGCGCGTCGTGCCCGTGCAACAAGTTCCAAAACCAGGCAGTTGCAAACGCAGGCCAAAGGAAAATGCATCACCTGAATTGGCTGAATGTCGGCATCGATTTCCGGACGGCCAACTACGTGTCCACAGAGCGGAGTTCGCCGAGAATGTCCTGGCTCGACGACCGCGCGCAGT
The DNA here is from genome assembly GCA_022819605.1 of Silicimonas sp. GTDB lineage: Bacteria > Pseudomonadota > Alphaproteobacteria > Rhodobacterales > Rhodobacteraceae > JAJEFO01. Next base: position 13,747 of record JAJEGW010000079.1, read on the forward strand.
AACCGGCCTGGCACCGGGGCAAAATGCGCCCGCCGTCGTGATGACGAATCTCGGTCCTCGCCTCCCGCCGAGAACGGTCCAGGCCGGAATCCTGAACAGCGGCAGGAATGCCTTGTGACTTGGGACGCCTTGCACGCGCTTCAAGGAGCGCAGAAGAAGCGTCCCTTCGAACGCCCGAAGGGCTCCTGGCCTGAGCATGTCCGGCGGTCGCAAATCATGCAAGGAAACGCGACCGTCAGCGATTCTTGGACATCGTGACAGATCCCAATGCTGGCATGATGGCCATACACCCCTCGAAGACACTTGCGACACCCTGCGTTTTCCCGGCTCTTGCCTTTCCCCAGATCGTTGCTAATCAACAGGGAATGACGCAGAACCCAGAAGCCAGGAAGCGAAGTTTCGCCAAAAGTGATGTCGTGGTGCAGCCAAATTCATCGTTGACATTTTCGCTGAATAGATGCAGCGTGAATTAGGCTTTCTTGGTCCATGCCGGTCCATAGAGGTCGGGCGTTGGACCCGATTTCGGGAGGGATTTCGTTATGGATTCAACAGGCCCGTACGATCCGACAATTGACTATCCGGAAGGACCGGCAATCGCGGAGATTGCGGGGGGCGGCGGCATCAAGCCCTGGCGCCCCTTGCACGTGTCGCGCCGCAATTTCCTGCGGGGGGTTGTTTGCTCGGGCATTGTGATCGGCGGATCGTCTTATTTGTTCTCGACGGCAACGCCTGCCCGTGCGGACACGCGTGGCGTAGAGCGCATGATGTCGCTCACGGTGAACGGCAGGACGCACCATGTCGACGTGGCGCCGAATGAGACGCTCGGCTACACGGTTCGCTATCGGTTGGGACTCACCGGCACCAAGATTGGCTGCAACCAGGCGGAATGCGGTGCGTGCACCGTAATGGCTGATGGAAAGACGATCTACTCGTGCTCGACGCTCACGCACCGGATGCGTGGCAAAGATATCATCACCGTTGAGGGAATTGCTGCTCCGGACGGAACGCTGCACCCCGTGCAGCAAGCGTTCATCGAAGAACTCGCGCCCCAGTGCGGATTCTGCACTCCGGGCCAGGTGGTGGCCGGGGTCGCGCTGCTGAACTCCAACCCGAACCCGACGGAAGAGGAAGCCCGGGTGGCGATGTCCGGAAACCTATGCCGATGCGGCGCATACGAACACTACCTGCGCGGCGTCATGAAGGCAGCGAGGGAGATATAGACCATGGCTTACAGACTGATTGGAAATGACTTCACGCCCCCGGATGTCGAGGCGAAGGTCACCGGTTCGGCGAAGTACGCGGAGGATTTCCGGGCTGACGGCATGGTCCATGTCAAGTTCTATGCATCCCCCATGCCCCACGCGAAAGTTACGTCAATCGACGCGGGCGAGGCAATGAAGATCCCTGGGTTCGTCGCGGTGCTGCTGCCCGACGAAGTCAAGCAGCCGGACGTCACCGGTTTCCCGATCCTGACGTCCGAACCGAAGTACCACGGCCAGCCGATAGTCGCCGTTGCAGCGGAGACCGAGCAGGCGGCCGCCGATGCCGTTGCCGCCCTCAAGGTCGACTTGGAAATGCTTCCGTTCGTCGTCGACCCGCTCGACAGCCTGAGGCCGGGCGGGATCAACGCACTTGAAGGCGGAAACGTCTCAGGTCGCGGCGTGGACTTCGGGGAACTGAAGTGGACCGGGAAGGTCTTTGCTGCCGCAGCCGAGAACGAGCTGCCCAGGGGGGAGACGCCCATCGAGTGGGGCTTTGGCGATGTCGAAGCAGGTTTCGCCGAGGCTGCGGTGGTCATCGAAGACTCCTTCGTTCATGCCACAAATTCCCACCATGCCATGGAGCCCCGCTCCGCGGCCGCATTCTGGGAAAACGGCAAGTGCCATGTCTGGGGATCCACCCAGTCAACGTCTTTCGCCCAACCGGGGCTCGCCCGCCTGATCGGCATCGAACTGAAGGACCTCGTGTTCGTCGCCGAGTACTGCGGTGGCGGGTTCGGCGGCAAGGGGGCGTCGTATCCGCTGATGGCGCTGCCCGCACTGATGTCGAAGAAGCTTGGCGGAAGGCCCTGTCACATGCGCGTGTCGCGCGCCGAGGAGTACGCCAACGGGATGGCGCGTTCCGGGTTCCAGGGCTGGACCAAGCTCGGATTCGCGTCTGACGGCCGGATCACCGCTGCCGACATCTTCGTGGTCCAGGACCTTGGCCCGACGACTGGCTTTCCGGACTTCAACAACGTCGGAAATGCGTTCAGCATCGTCTTCCAGCCACCCAACATGCGGTTCCGTGCGGTACCCGTGCTGACCAACACGGTTCCGAAGGGGCCGCAGCGCGGACCAGGCGAAAACCAGACGGCCAACATGTTCGAACCGCTGATCGACAAGGCCGCAAAGGAGCTGGGACTCGATCGCGTGGCAATCCGAGAGGTGAACGCTCCCGGAAACGGCGGGGTCGGCGCAAAAATTGGCGCCAAGCAGGGGCCGCTGACCTCGGCCTTCCTGAAGGAGGCCCTCACGCAGGGCGCCGAGACATTCGGATG
>JAJEGW010000215.1 GCA_022819605.1 Silicimonas sp.
CAGGAGATTGCCGAAAGCTGCAACCGGCTTATCAAGAACAGCATCATCTGCTGGAATTATCTCTACATGACCCGTCGGCTTGAGGCCGCCGGATCTCCAGAAGAACGGGACAGGCTTCTCAGCATGATCGCAGTTCATTCACCCCAGTCATGGGGGCATTTCAACCTGCTCGGGGAGTATGACTTTTCCAACGAGAAGCTTCAGGACAATACCGGCGTACTGCCCCCCAAATCAGCCCCCCGGATCGTCCCCGAGAATTGGGAGCCGCCAGCCAGATGAAATGGAAGGCACACCAGCGGGATACGGAAAAGGCAATGTTACTTTACGTACTTATGTTGGGTTAGGGCCGATTCTCGGCGACTTCCAAGCCGCGCGGAAAGATTGATTGCCGCATCGCGCACCAGCAGCGGCACGCCGCTTTGCTTCTCGGTGACAGTCGCAGAGGGGCTTGAAAGCCCGATCGCGCCGACAACGTTCTCACGTGCACCAAACACGGGTGCCGCAACGCCAAAGACTTCGCTGGAGAACTCACCGCGGTTTACTGCAAACCCCGAGGCTTTGATAATGTTCAGCTCTTCAAGAAATTTTTCTTTTGATGTCACCGTGCTTGGCGTTAGAGGCCGCAATTTGCTGGTGACCCGTTCGATCTCTTCCGCGCCCATCTGGGCCAGTATGGCTTTCCCCGTGGCAACGCAGTACGCGGGCGATCGGTCACCGATATTCATCGTTATACGCAAGGGTTTTTCGGAATGCACGATATCGACATAAGAGATATAGCCGTTCTGGTAAACACCCAGATATATCGTCTCGCCCGTGTCCTGCGCAAGCTGGCTGAGCGTTTCCCGCACAATGCCGTTCATGTCGATCTTCTTCAGAATGGTCTGGGAGACCTCCCAGATTTTCAGGGTCGGCCCATACCGTTTTGATTCGGGAAAGTACTCTACATAGCCCAGCTCGACCAGGGTCTTGAGCAGCCGGTGCACGTTGGACGGGGTCCAGCCTGTCTGCTCGGCGACGTCCACGATCCGTACGGGCGAATTGGCATGCGCGACGATTTCCAGCAGCGAGAACGCCTTGACAACGGTCTTGTCCAAGTCATCGGTCCTTCAGTCTTGCCATTGCGCGTTTCAGCGGGCCGGTGTCGATCCAGTCGACGAAATCTACCCGTGAGGCCAAGAACCCATTTGCGATCAGGTATTCTTGGCGTCTCTCCAGGGAATCGACAAGAATCTGATCGAAGGAGAGTGTCAATTGGCTGGAGATGTCAGGGCTTGTACCTTCGTCCAGCCAGTATTCCGCGCAGCCGATCTCGCTTGCCAGGACCCTTCTGGCTTCGTCGGGGTTTCTCGATGCCCAAATGGCTGCTTGCTGTGTTTCCGCAACGTATATGTCGACAAGGTCAGGATGTTCGCGAAGCAGGCCGCCGCTGACGGTCAGCGTAACGGGTTGCTCGTTCCCAATACGCGAGTCCTGGTCTCCAAGGGTGTTGATGTTCAGTATTTCATGCAGGTTGAACTGTTCGCGCATCTGCACGCCCCAAAGACTGTGCGCGAAAATGACGTCCACTTCGTCTCGGATCAAAGCCGTGAGTTCGGTCAGGTGCTGGCGTTCCAGGCGCGGCACGTGGTCATGCGGATCAACGTTCGTCGATGAGTTCGTGTCAACATAGCTTTGCTGGATCTCGAGCCGGACCAGATCGACGTCATCCCGGCTCAGGCCCGCGCTCCGCAGGGCAACGTCATATGCTCTCAGTGACATGCTTTGCCAGAAATCGACGGTATCATTGAGCCGCACGGGCAAGGCAAGGCGTCTGCCTTCCAGTCCCGCGGGTGATTCGATCCCTGATTCACTCTTGCACACAAGTGCCGCATATTGTGGTGCCCAACTCAGCCCGATCAACTTGGTGTCGGCGCCAACCGACCTGGCATGCAGCGCAGGGACATTCCCGCCCTGCCGGAAAGCGTCATCCAAGCCGTGCGTATAATGGGCGTTGCGAATTGCGCGTTCGGGTGAGTGCCTGAGCGACTGCACAGCCACCCCGTGTCTGGCAAAAGCGTCCGCCATCCAACCCTTTGCGATTGAAACGCCCGAGGCAGCCGGCACAGGGCAGCGCGTATACCATATTGTTTTCGTTTGATGGTCTGAAGACATCGTCCCCCTCCTGAAATCACTTTTCATTGCGTTGGTCAATTCAGCGCCAAAGTCGTTGACAGAGTACATCCTTGCATCTATTAGAGTCCATGCATTCCAAATATCAGAATACTATTCTGTTATTTGGAATTTAGTGAGCGGATATCGTAGCTGCATACGGATAAGGCCTTCATGGATCAGATTTCCAAATCGCTTTCGGCAGACACTGCAAGAACGCAAGCTTTGGGTCAGCGCCACCTTTGGACGCATGTCTCGGATCTTGGTGTCGCGCGGCGGGTGGGAATGCGCATCGTGGACCGCGGAGAAGGCTGCTATGTCTTCGATCAGAACGGCCGACGTCTCCTGGATGGAACCGCGGGCCATTTTTCGGTTCAGATCGGATATGGCCGGGACGATGTGATCCAGAACGCGGCCGATCGCAGCAAAGGGCTGGGGTATCAGTCGGTATGGTCCAACGCGACCCATTCCGAGGCCGTTGAATTCGCAGCCCGCCTGGCACAGGGCGCGCCCGGCGATCTGAACCGGGTGTTCTTCACCACCGGTGGAACCGATGCGGTCGAGGCCGCGTGGAAGCTTGCGCGGCAGTATTTCGCGGAATGTGGAAAACCGGGAAAATACAAGACCATCTCGCGCCATTACGCCTATCACGGCGCCAGCATCGGCGCGCTGGCCATTACCGCACTGCCCATGATGCGAGAGGCGTTTAACCCGGTTGCTCCGGGCGGTCATCACGTCACCAATACGTATCGCTACCGCACGCATTTTCCCGAAGACACTGCGGAGGATGAAGAGGCGTTCGGCAAAGCCTGCGCCGATGAGTTTGAACGGGTGATCCTGCGAGAAGGTGCGGATACGGTCGCCGCCGCATTCATCGAGCCGGTTCAGAACTGGTGTGGCTGCCTGGTTCCGCCGAAAGGGTACCTGAAGCGCCTGAAAAAAATCTGCGTTGAGCATGATGTTCTGCTGGTCAGCGACGAGATCATCACCGCCATGGGGCGTTTGGGCACGATGTATTCCTGTGGCCGGCTGGAGGAGCTTGAGCCGGACATGATCCTGTTGGCAAAGGGGCTGACAAGCGGGTATTCGCCGCTGGGCGCCGTAGTCATTTCAGACCGAATTGCCGAACCGTTCCTGCAGGAAGGGCACCCCTTCATGCATGGCAGTTCCGGTGGCGGGCACCCGTATTGCTGTGCCGTTGGCAATGCTGCGCTTGATGTTCTCGAAAACGAGAAAGTTTTCCGGCACGTGCGTGAACACGAAGGCACGATGCGGGCAATGCTAGAGAGTTTCGCCGATCTGGAGATCGTCGGAGACATCCGCGGGATGGGATTTTTCCAGGCGATCGAACTGGTCAAGAACCCTGAAACCGCCGAGCCGTTCGCACCGGACAAAGCAAAGGAAATCGCGAAGCATTTCCAGCAGCGTCTGAACGCCGAGGGCTTCCTTACGGGCCATGTCTTCAACACGGACGGCTGGCACAAAGGCAAACCCTGCATCACCACCACGCTTGGCATCGCGCCTTCGCTGGTCGCGGGGGAAGAAGAGATAGAGCACATGGGGCAAATGATCCGGGCAGCACTCGAGGACACCAAGCCTTTGACATGAAGGCAAGGTGTCTCAACCAAAGGAGGAAGAAATGAAGATGTTTAACGGAGCCAGACTGGCAAGGGCGGCAGCCATTGTTGCGGCGGGCCTCGTTTCGGCAGCGCCAGCGGTGACCTATGCCGAGACGCCCGCGGACATGTTCGTTGTCGCGCGAAACACGTCGGAAGTCACATCCTTTGATCCGGCAGAAGTGTTCAATGCGGTCGGCAATGGTCTGCTGGCCAATGTCTATGAGCGTCTGGTCGTGTTCGAGCCGGATGACCTGGAGACCATCGTCGGCGGCGCTGCGGAATCCTACACGATCTCCGATGGGGGCGACAGCATCACGTTCAAATTGCGTCCTGACCAGGTGTTCGCATCCGGCAATCCCCTGACTGCCGATGATGTCAAGTACTCTCTGTCCCGGGCTGTAAAACTGAACCTGACACCCTCGTTTCTGCTGACGCAGTTCGGCTGGAACGAGGACAATGTCGATGACGCCATCGTCGTGCGTGATGACCAAACCGTCGAGGTTCGGATCCTGTCCCATCTGGCGGCACCTCTGGCCTTGAACGCTCTGACCACCAATGTGGCGGCCATTGTCGACAGCAAGACCCTTATGGAAAACGAAGTGGATGGCGATCTGGGCCATGCCTATGCGAGCCGTGAAACTGCGGGCTCGGGGCCGTACAAGCTGGAAAGCTGGATCGAGGGTGAGCTGATTTCGTTGGAAGTGAATCCCAACAACCGGCGCCCCGAACCCGCGATGAAGCGCATTGTTCTGCGCCATGTCCCGGAATCTTCCGTTCAGCGGCTTCTGCTGGAAAAAGGCGATGTCGATGCGGCGATGGACCTGACCTCAGACCAGTTGGATGGCCTGAAAGGCGTTGACGGTGTCGAGATCAGCAACTTTGGTACAGGCCAGCAAATGTACCTTGCCTTCAACATGGGTGACGAAACCGTCCAAAACCATGGCCTTCGCAAAGCGATTCAGTCTTTGATCGATTATGACGGTCTGGCTGAAAGCCTTCTCAGCGGCACCTGGATAGTTCATCAGACATTCTGGCCGTCGGGTCCCTGGGGGTCCTATACCGAGCGCGGCCATGAGTTTGATCCGGAAGGCGCCAAGACGCTTATCGAGAGCGCTGGCTTGACCGGTACAAAGCTTCGTCTGGACACCCTGAACGAAAGCCCGTTCCGCGAGATTGCAGAGAGCATTCAGGGGAACATGGAGGCCGCCGGCCTTGATGTTGAGATTGCCGTCAAGGATGGCGATACGTTCTGGCCCTACTATCGCTCGCGCCGTCACCAGATTCTGCTGGCAGGATGGGCGCCGGACTTTGCGGACCCGCACTCGAATGCCGACGCATTCGCGCATAATCCTGACAACAGGTTTGAAGCGCAGCTCACGGGTAAGCTGACCTGGAGGAACGATTGGCCTGCCGAAGAAGCGACAGCCACAACCAACCAGGCCGCTGCCGAAACCGATCCTGAAAAGCGGTTGGAGCTTTATGTTGAGCTACAGAAAAGCCTTCAGGAGGACAGCCCGTTTACGTTCATGTTCCAGCAACTGGGGCATGTCGCGCACGGCGATGACGTAACTGGCTTCGTCAACGGCGTTACGGCAGATCAGACCTTCTACTGGACTGTAACCAAAGAGTAGGTACGGTCCACTGATCGTCGGCGGGGATACTCGTCCCCGCCGACACCATTCTGGGGTGACCCTTTTGTGCGCCAGACGATACGCTTCTTGCTAATCTACTTGTCCACTTTCCTGGCATTGTCCTGCGTGACCTTCACCATCGGCAGGGTGATGCCCAACGATCCGGTGCTTGCGGCGGTTGGGGATCGGGCGTCTCAGGAGGTTTACGATCAGGTCTATCAGGAGATGGGGCTGGACCGCCCGGTCCCGGTTCAGTACCTGCTGTACCTAAAAGGAATTCTCTCGGGTGATTTCGGCACAAGCATCGTAAGCGGCGAGCCCGTTTGGGAGGATGTCAAGCGCCGGTTCCCTGCCACGGTCGAACTCGCCGTGCTTGCAACCATATTGGGCGTGGCGATTGGCGTTCCGATGGGCGTCGCCAGTGCAATTTGGCGAGGCAAACCCATCGACCACATCCTACGGATCGTGATGCTGATCGGTTACTCGGTCCCGATCTTCTGGCTGGCCTTGATGGCGCTGGTGCTGTTTTACGTCAAGCTGGACTGGCTGCCCGGGCCAGGACGTCAGCATTTTCTTTTCATTGGGCAAACCGACAAAATTACTGGGATCCTGATGATCGACTGGCTGTTGCAGGGCCGCCTTGATGTCATGCGCGACGCCATCTACCACCTGGTCCTGCCGGTCTCGATGCTGACCTTGTTCTCGTTGGCGTTCATCGGGCGGATGACACGCAGCTTCATGCTGGATCAGCTAAGCCAGGAATATGTGCTGACCGCCCGGGTCAAGGGCCTGCCAGAGCATGTGGTGATCGGAAAACACGTGATGAGAAATGTCATGGTTCAACTGATAACCGTGATTGCGCTGACCTTCGCGTCCCTGCTTGAGGGGTCAATCCTGATTGAGACGATATTCGCATGGCCAGGGTTGGGCCTGTACATCACGAACTCGCTTTTCAACGCGGACATGAATGCGGTGGTCGGCGGCATCACCGTGGTCGGAAGCTGCTATCTGCTTCTGAACCTGTTGTCGGACGTGCTGTACAGGATGGCCGATCCTCGGGCTCATGGTGAGGCCGCCCATGACTGACCTTCCAACGCCGGCAAGTACAAGGAAGAGCATGAGCGCAAAATCGTGGCTACTTTCTCCGACGCCGACCTCGTCGACGCAAGCCCGAGCGCAGAAGGTCTACATCGGATGGCTGTCCTTCCGGTCAAATTTCAGTGCGATGATGGGGCTTTGCATCATCCTGTTGCTGGTTGCCGCGGCGATCCTTGCACCCGTGATCACCAGCGGCAACGGGTTGGAGCAGAACCTGGCGGATCGCCTGCAAGCCCCGTCGTGGAAATACGGTCTCGGGACCGATGAACTGGGCCGGAGCGTGTATCAGAGGATTGTCTGGGGCTCGCGCTACACGCTCTACATCGTGTTTCTCGTGTCGATCATCGTCATGCCGGTCGGACTGTTGGTTGGCATCTTTGCCGGCTATGCAGGCGGTTGGGTCGATTCATTTCTCATGCGGATGACGGATGTCTTCCTGGCCTTTCCCCGTCTGGTGCTCGCCCTGGCGCTTGTCGCCATTCTGGGGCCGGGGCTGGAAAACGCCATCCTTGCAATCGCCATCACCTCATGGGCGCCTTACGCGCGCATGGCCCGCGCCGAAACCCTGAGCCTGCGCAGGGCGGAATTCGTGGAGGTCATCCTTATGCAGGGTGGGTCGCGCTGGAGGATCCTGTTCAAACATATCGCACCGATGTGCCTGTCCTCGGCAATCATCCGCCTGACCCTTGACATGTCTGGCGTCATCCTGTCCGCAGCCGGACTTGGTTTCTTGGGGCTGGGCGCACAGCCGCCCACGCCGGAATGGGGGGCCATGATCTCGACGGGCGCCGAGTACATTCTGGATCAATGGTGGCTGGCTGCAATTCCAGGGGCTGCGATCGTCATTGTCTCCCTTGGTTTCAATCTTCTCGGCGATGGTCTGCGTGACGTTCTTGACCCGCGTACACAAGGTACGGGCAGATGACGGAGCCTATCCTGAGCGTCAGGAATCTGAGGATTTCCTTCGACACCCCGACCGGCAAACTGGATGCTGTTCGCGGCATCAGCTTCGATCTGGGGCATGAGCGCCTGGGAATCGTGGGGGAAAGCGGATCCGGGAAGTCCCAGACCGGCCGCTCGATACTCCGGTTGTTGCCGGAAAACGCCACCGTGACGGCGGATCGCATGCAGTTTGAAGGGCGCGACTTGCTGGACCTGAACCGCAAGGAAATGAACCAGATCCGCGGAAAGAGCATCACCATGATCATGCAGGATCCCAAGTATTCGCTGAACCCTGTCATCAGGGTGGGCGACCAGATCGCCGAAGTGTTCATCGCACGGCTTGGCCTCAGCAAGTCCCATGCTCGGACGAATGCGCTTGAGTGGTTGGAAAAGACAAAGATCCGCAACGCCGAGCAGGTCTTCAATCAGTATCCCCACGAACTCTCGGGCGGGATGGGGCAGCGGGTCATGATCGCAATGATGCTGTCCTGCAACCCAAGGATATTGATCGCGGATGAACCGACGTCGGCGCTGGATGTCGCCGTTCAGCTTCAGATCTTGCTGCTGCTCGACAATCTGGTTTCCGAGCGCAAGACGGGCCTGATCTTCATCAGCCATGATCTGGAACTGGTCGCGACCTTTTGCGACCGAATTCTGGTCATGTATGCCGGGCAAATCATGGAGGTGCTGGACGCCAGGAACCTGTCCGAGGCCAAACACCCTTATACACGTGGCCTGCAGGCCTGCAGGCCGGACCCGGCTTCAAGTCATGAAGATATCCCGGTTCTTTCGAGGGATCCGGCATGGCTGGAAGAACAAGTGAAAACAAAATGATAGTCACGGTCAAGGAACTTGACGTCCACTTTGGTGGAGAAGGCGGATTTCACGCGGTCAAGGATTTGTCCTTTGATCTGGCTAAAGGCGGAACTCTGGGAATCGTGGGCGAAAGCGGATCAGGAAAGTCAACGGTTCTTCGGGTTCTGGGCGGTTTGAAATCCTTCGCCGGGAACGTGACGCTTGCAGGCCGGCAGGTCGGCATGAAACGAACCATGGATCAGCGGCGTCTTGTGCAGATGGTCTTTCAGGACCCCTATGCTTCACTGCATCCGCGGCGCACGGTGAATGACGCGCTGCAAGAGCCGCTGGACATTCATCGTATGGACTCGAAGGAATCCCGTATCTGCGAAACGCTGGCTCAGGTCGGATTGCCGGTGCATTTCCGGTTCAAGTTCCCGCACCAGATGTCCGGCGGGCAACGTCAGCGTATCGCGATTGCACGCGCGCTTATTCTGGAACCACGCATCGTCCTGTTGGATGAACCGACTTCGGCGCTGGACCTTTCGGTTCAGGCGGAAATCCTCAATCTGTTCCGCGCGTTGCAGCGGGAAAGACACCTTTCCTATCTGATCGTGTCGCATGACCTTGCCGTCACCGCCCATTTGTGTTCCGAAATTCTGGTGATGCATCATGGCCGGCACGTGGAAACGCTGACGGATGAGTGCATCCGTAACGATCAGGCCGAGGATGATTATACCCGGCAACTTCTCGCGGCAAGCAAAGGGTTTGACCGGGATTTCATCGCAGGGATCAAGGACTTCTAAACCCAATGCTGTTGCTTTAGGCAAATTTTGAGACGACTTCGGGCGCCCAGATGTGCGTCCGGCGCGACACCGGACCGCGCTTGCGGAGGGGAAATCCGCTCATCTTCTGCCTGACGCCCCGGGGCGTGGCTTGGCCGCGGCCGGAGACGACGAGTTCCTCGAGGATCTCGTCAATTGCGCCGGCCGGCCGATCCTCTGGGGGGGAAGGGCGCCGGGATTGATGATCCAGCGGCGCATGACGAGGACGGCGTGCACGAAGGATATTCGGTCGGGATCCTCCCCGGCCTTGTCGCCGCCCTCGATCCGGTAGGCGACGACCCGCACCGGAAGCTCGCCGCGGCCGCCGCCCGGTTCCGAACACGCCCTGGTCGACTCGACCGCAGGCGTCTGCACCTGCGTCCCGCAATGGCTGGAGGCGTTCGGCCTCACGCGAATCGATTGCGGCTTCGACGCCGACTGCGCCGGGGACCGGGCCGCAGACGTCCTCGTGCGCAGCAACATGAGGGTCTGGCGCCTCCGGCCAGAAGGCGCGAGCGACTGGAACGGGATCCTCCAGGAGCGAAAGGGCGGATCCGGTCCCGAACCCACGTAGCCGCACGCGACAGCGACGGAATCCGTCGTTGGTACGAATAAACAAAACGAGGGCAGGTTCGTTGCGCGGCATGCGAGGGTCGTCGCCGACAGCCGGCAGGGAAAACCGACACATCGCCGGAATCCGCGACAGGCACGATTACCCGCTCGACGCCGGTGCGCATCATCCGCGAGGGCGCACGACACTCCCGAATCGTTGCCACACAGGCTGTCCGGCTGTCGGGAAGGAAAGCACGCGGCCGAAACCCAACCGGAGAGCATAAAAAGTTGGGGGTATGCACACCCGATGTTAGCCCGACTTCAGAAACTCAGCGCGTATTTTTGACCATTTTGGGGAGCATGAAACCCCCAGCTTTTTCATGCTCCCCTCTGTCAAGGCGCTCCTGGATCGAGCGGAACGACTGGGGCTTGCGCCTCAGGGGGCACCGATGCCCGGACAGTAGCCAGAGCTGACAAGCCGTTCGCAGATCGTACCAGTGGATCGAGGCGTGAGCGGGAAGGAGAGAACCATGTCCGGGACGCAGGGACGGAAGACTCAGGCAGAATGCCCGAGGCGCGAAACGGGGTGTTGTGGCCGGCCAGGCCGCAGAACGCGGCCCTCGCGCATGGGGACCATGACTAAAGTGACATTTCATGACATGCCGGGGGTCCCTGGCGCGCCGCGCCCGCTAATCCCCCGCCGCTCCCCCGGTTGACGTTGCATCGTGACGGGGCAGGTCGTCGGCGATTTCGAGCCAGCGGATGCGTTCTTCGTAGAAGACGTGGAAGGCGGGCGGCAGGGATTGCGGATCGTCAAAGGTGCTGATGTAGAAGTGGGTTTCACCGGGGAAGCGGTCCGACTCGTAGGTGAGCGGGGTGCCGCAGGCCGCGCAGAAGCCGCGCTCCACGCCGGGCGAAGAGGCGAACATGGCCTGCTCGCCCCTGGTGAATGTGACCGACTCCGTGGAGGCGCCGACGAACATGGTGACCGGGGCACCGGTGTTGCGCCGGCAGGTCGCGCAGTGGCAATAGCCGGTCCAAATCGGCGCAGTGCCGATGCGGTAACGCACCCTGCCGCAGAGGCAGCCGCCTTCGAGGGGGAGCGCCGCCAGAGTACGAAGAGTCACAGGAGTTTCCTTTCGTGTTGCACCCTGCGGGGTTGCCGGGCTGTTGCAAGCGATTCCATAGCACGGCCCGAACCGCCGGGACACACCGCCACGACTATGCCTCCGATGGTTCGTCTTCTTTAGGCATCGCTGCGAATGACCGCTTCACTTGTCGAAGCACCTGTTGTGACGACGCCACATGGCCGCATCATGTCCGTCTGGGACTGTGGCGCATGGGTCAGCGGCATAGCCTCGCAACTCCGAGTACTTCCTGACTTGTTCAGCGTCCAGAACGTCCAATGTCACCAAGTGTCGAGACAAGTGGACGTATCGCAGATCAGCTCGTGCTGCTTCGGCGGCAGCGATCAATCGTTCCAGTGAAGTTGCATCCAAACTGCCGGACTTGAAGCCATGATCGAGCTTTCGCTCCGCTGCGATCAGCAGCTCACCCTTGGCAATTGCGTCTTCGCGCATCACCTCGAAAGTCGCTTCCATACGTTGTTTCTGGTTGTCAGAAAGGTCCAGTTCGTCGGCGAGTTCCAGAACATGGGCCGGGCCGGGATATCCATTGAGTTCAGCGGGCAAGGCAAGGCCCCAGCCTGACCCGGCTTGCAGTTGCCGTATGTCATCTTTCGAAAGGCTGGCGACGTCGCGTGCTTCAAACCCCTTGTATGGCTGGTGGCTCTCTTCGGCAGTCGCACAGGTCGCGAATGTGACCAGTGCGGCTATCAGAACGAACAAGCGTGTCATGTGCATTCCCTTTGTTTTTCTCGCTTCTGGCCCAAACCGACGGAGAGACATATGATCATTGTCATGTGGTCGGGAATTTCCATTTTTGATGGGCGGAAGGAGCGACACTTTGAGCGGGGTGAGGCCATCTTTCGCTCGGGCAGAGCGGTGACAGAGGTGTTTCTGGTTCGGAGCGGCCTGACAGCCCTCGTCCGGTTTCTTCCGTCAGGGGACCAAGCGATCTTGCAGCGGGCTTCTCATGGCGACGTTGTCGCCGAGGCTTCCGTTTATGCACGGCGCTATCATTGCGACTGCGTGGCTTTGGAACCGACCATACTTGCCTCGATGGCGCGAGGCTCTTTCATGGAGGCCCTGCGGTCCGATTCGGAGCTGTCGGAAGCGTGGGCTGCCCATCTTGCCCGGAGTGTTCAACGAGCCAGGATGCGCGCCGAAATCCGCAGCTTGAAGACAGTTGCGGAACGGCTGGATGCCTGGATCGCCGAGCATGGTGATATCCTGGAGAAGGGCCAATGGCATGTGCTTGCGGCTGAGCTGTCGGTCAGCCGCGAGGCACTGTACCGCGAGTTGGCGCGACGCCGCACCTAGTGCGGCTGGGGGATGCGTCGGCTGCAACGCAGGGAGACGGTGCCAGCGAGGATCGAGGCCGTCGCGGTCGCGACCCGCGGCACGGACGGCCACGCGCTGGCGCTGGCCACGGCGGACGGGATGCGGAAGGAGCGGACGGCGATCGTCGCGGAACTGCAGTGGGACGCGCCGGAGTGCGAATCCAGAAGCACAAAGAACCTGGGGGCCAATGCGCAGTGGAGATGAAGGTCTCGTGATCCACCGTCAAATTTAGTGGTACTTCGACGTGGCTTGAGGAAACTCCTGCTTCGCGGTGTCGTCGATTGACCCCCAGGTTTTTGGTGCTTCCCTGTAAAGCGCCACAATGACAGCGTCCTGCGGGTCGGGCAGCGCTTGACTGGAAGGTTTTGCCCGGTGCAGAAATCGCCGGTACGATCTCGTGACATGCAGGGAGCAAGGACGATGGCGATCGGGACCAGGCTGAACCGGAGCTTTCGGGCCTTCATCGAGAAACAGCCGGTTTTCTTCGTGGCGACCGCGGCGCCCGAGGGCCGAGTGAACCTCTCGCCGAAGGGCATGGGCACTCTGGAAATTCTCAGCGACACCCATATTCGCTGGCTCAACCTCTCCGGCAGCGGCAACGAGACGGCCGCCCACCTTCGCCAGTCTGACAGGATGACGCTGATGTTCTGCGCTTTCGAAGGCGATGCTCTCATCCTTCGCGTTTACGGCACGGCCAGCGCGACCCATCCCCAGGATGCCGACTGGGCTGAGAAAGCCGCCGCATTCCCCAATCATGCCGGTTCGCGGCAGGTGATCGACATGAAGATCGACATGGTCCAGACCTCCTGCGGCAGCGGCGTGCCGTTCATGAATTTCGAGGCTCAGCGCGGCCCCGGCGAACTGGTCCCTTATTTCGAAGAGATGGGCCCGGAGGGTGTCGCCGCCTATTGGAAGAAGAAAAACACCCGCAGCATCGATGGCTACGAGACGGGAATATTCGATGGCCATTGAGGTACGGCCTGCTGATTGGACAGGTTTTGTCAAGGTGATGGGGGAGAAGGGCGGCTGCGGCGGCTGCTGGTGCATGCTGTGGCGCCTGAGCCGCAAGGACTGGAGTGCCGGGGCAGGTACGGGCAATCGCGAGGCGATGAAGGCCGTGTTCGAGACCGGCTCGCCGCCAGGACTCATCGGCTGGCTGGGAGAGGAGCCCGTCGGCTGGCTGCAGGTCGACGAACGTGCCGCTTTCCCCAGGCTTGCCACATCCCGTGTGCTCAAACCGATCGACGATGCGCCTGTCTGGTCGGTTGCCTGCTTTTTCATCAAGAAGGGCTTCAGGCGGCAGGGCATCTCGGTCGAGTTGCTCCACGCCGCCTGCGCTCACGTGAAGGCCCGCGGCGGCGCGGTGCTGGAGGGGTATCCGATCGACACGCCCCGGGAGCGTTACCCGGCAGTCTATGCCTGGACCGGGTTCGCCCAGGCATTTCGCGATGCGAGATTTGCAGAGGTCGCCCGTCGCTCCGAAACCCGACCGATCATGCGCAAGGCGCTGGGCTGAGCAACGCACCAGTTAGCCGAGCGCACCCTATTTTGGGTCTAGGCCAATCATGCACTAACAATCAAATTGGACCACTCAAGTGGGGCTGATCACTCTTTGTTTTCGAGGCCTCAATTGCCATGATTGTGACCATGCCTGCTGACATCGAATTTTCCTTCCATCAACTGACCCGCATCGCTCAACGGCACATTCGAGTTTTTCAGATACAACAGTTTCTGGACCGCTTTGCGATGGGCTTGACGGTGCCCGTCGTGGCACTGGCTTTGATCGACCGTGATATGGACCTTTTCCAGATTTCGCTACTGTTTGGCGTTTATTCAGTCACAACCATGGCGATGGAACTGCCATTCGGCGGGCTGGCCGATAACATCGGGCGCAAGCCCGTCTTCTTGTCAGCGGTCGTGGCCAGCCTGATCTCGCTGGTCATCTTTCTGTCGTCCAGCGACTTTTATGTTATGATTCTTTCGTTCGCGTTCATTGGTTTCGGACGCGCTTTGCGCTCGGGAACGCTCGACGCATGGTTCGTTGAGAACTTCAAGATCATGGCCCCGAACGTCGATGTTCAACCTGCGCTCGCCAAAGCCCAATGGGCGAACGCCATGGGACTGGCTTTCGGCGCAATTTGCGGGGGTCTGTTGCCTGACGCCTTCGGTGATGCCGCGGTCCACCGTGGGTTCAGCATTTATGATATTTCCTTCGCCGCAAGCCTGATCATGATGACTGTGTTGTTTTTCTTTACTCTTGTCGCCATCACGGAAGAGCCACGCCCGTTGAACCCCAAGGCGCTCAGGCAAGGCTTCACGAGCGTACCTGCCGTGATAAAGGAAGCCGGTCTCCTTGCCCTGAAACATCCTACCCTGTCGATGCTTCTGCTTGCCTTGGCGCTGGTTCTAATGGCAACGAACCCGGTCGAAGTGTTCTGGCCTACCCACGTTAAGGGTATGCTGGACGAAGGCTACGCCAACACTGCAATTGGTGTTCTGACGGCGGCATATTTTTTCTTAATCGCGTTTGGTGCGGCGCTGTCTCCCCGCATCAATCGGATGTGGAAACGCCAAAATGCTGTCTCGCTTTGCGTGGCGTCTGCGTGTCTCGCAGCCCTCCAAATCGCATTGGCGTTTCAGGGCGACATTATCGGCTTTGTTGGGATGTTTATTCTTTTTTCTGTTGTCCTTGGCTCTACGGAAACGCCAGCCAGTAGCATTCTTCATTCGTGTGTCGAGAACCATCAGCGTTCTACAATGCTGTCACTACGCTCTCTCGTGCAGCAGCTAGGCGCAGCAATTGGTCTGATGGCCGTTGGTGGCCTTGCGGAAAGCTACTCGCTGCCTATCGCTTGGATAGGAGGCGCTGGTTTCCTCATAATCGCCGTGTTGTTGACGGGCTTGCTGGCCAAGAGATTGAGGAGCTGAGGTCAATAGCTGTCGTTCATCCATCACGCAGCATTCGACACATTTGAGAGCACCGCCTATCTCGTGCACGAGATAGGCTGTGCTCTCCGCACTGGACATTCGTCTCCTGCAGTTCACGGTCGTTGCCAGCGGCCCACTTGCCCAGAAACGCTGGTGCGACACTCGATCATGCGTGCAGTACGCCTGCGCGTCGTCCATCAGACGTCCGGTCGCACCGTGCCCGCGCAAGCTCGTAGCTTGCCTGCATCCGCATCCAGTGCTCGGCAGTACCCCAACCGATGTCCTCCAGCGACAGCGCCATGTTCGCCGACACACCCGCCCTGCCGTTCAGCAGTCGCGAGAGCGTCCCGCGCTCGCAGCCGAGACGCGCCGCTGTCTCGGTCACGTTCCAGCCTGCATCGTCCATGCTCTCGCGGACGAGTTCACCCAAGTGCGGCGGGTTGAGCATCGGGCCGACACGCTCGCTTCCAATTTCCCTCATGATCTGCGCTCCCTTCCCGTCAGTGGTAGTCGATCAGGTCCACGTCCACGGCTTCGCCGTCCTCGAAACGGAACACGACGCGCCAGTTTCCGGACACGCGAACGCTCCATTGGCCCGCCCGGTCGCCCTTCAAAGGATGCAGCCGGAAACCCGGCGCATCGGCGTCGCCTGGACGCGTTGCCTCCTGCAGCCGGAACAGGATTCGCCGGAGCCTTGGCACGAATTCGACCGACAGCCGCGAAGCATCGTCGCGCTCGTGCAGCGCCCGCAGACCCTTGTGCCTTATCCTCATGATTTACTGTATCGCGTCGCGCCACGCGCCGCAAGCAAGTGTCGAAATTTTGCACTCGGATCTGGAGAGCCTAAAGAAGTTGGGGGTATGCTCACCCGATGTTAGCCCGACTTCAGAAACTCAGCGCGTCTTTTGACCATTTTGGGGAGCATGAAAACCCCAGCTTTTTCATGCTCCCCCAATTAGGTGGTGTGGGAGCGAGAAAGGTAACTCGCCGCAACGGCCAAATTCGATATCGAGGACGTGGAGTGCCTGTCGTGGTCTGGGGATTGAATCGATACGATTACGGCACGATGACAGATGGCTCTCCTGATCCTGCGGAAGGGGCGAAGAAGCAAGGAATCCCGCCGGTTTGCGCGTGCCGCCACGGGAAGCGCCAGTTGACGCTGCGATGCTGCGGTCCTATGCCCTGAAAGGTCAAGGGCAGACCAACGGAATGGGATGGTGAGCGAGCGAGTCGCGCGACTGCGCATCGAGCTTCAGGAACTCGAACCGACGATCTGGCGGCGTTTGGACATGCCTCTTTCAGCGACGTTGGAGGCGTTGCACGAGGCCATCCAGATGACCATGGGCTGGACCTTCTCGCACCTGTGGGAATTCGAGGTCGACGGCCGGAGCTACGGCGATCCGTCGTTTCAGGTGTTCGACGACGAGCCGGTGATCTACAAGGCGAAGGGGCTGCGGCTGGATACGGCGATCGCGCGGGGTGCGGACCGGTTCGTCTATGTCTACGACTACGGCGACAACTGGCACCATGACGTGATCGTCGAGGAGGTTCGGGACGGCGAACCAGACCTGGAGTATCCGGCTTTCGTGGGTGGAGCCCGGCGCTGTCCGCCGGAGGACGTCGGCGGGCCGGACGGTTTCATGGATTTTCTGGAGGCGGTCCTCGATCCGGCGCATGAAGAGCACCGGGCGATGCTCGACTGGTACGGCGGGCTGTTCGATCCGGTCGGGTTCGACGAAGCGCGGGCCTGTTTCGGCATGGAAAACATGGCGCGGCGGCGGCGCGGCCCACTCGCCAGCCACAGGAGCGGATCGCGGCGTCCGAAGCGATGATTCGCCATATCGCGTGCCGGATCCATGCCGGTCGGCGAACGCATGCTGCCCCGGCTGCCAAAGCAGCTCCGCTACCAGGATGAGGCGGAGCCCGCAAACGAGCGAAACGCGGCCTGCGATGCGGCTTCATGCGCCGGACGCCGTCCCGCAAATCAGCTCGTCGATCCTGTCGGCGATGCGCTGGGCGACGCCGCGCAGTTGGGCCATGGTCCAGTCGGCGGCGTAGCCCTCGGTGCTCTCGCTTTACGTTGCGACCCCGCACGACTGCGGGGCGATCTGAAGACCTCCCAGGTCCCGATGAAGTGCTTCTGCATGTGCCGTGGTTCTTCGACCCCGGGATGCCTTCCTTCGCCTCACCAATGCGGCTTGGAAGTGTTGCCTTCGACCAAGGGGACAATCTCGGCGCATCCGACTTTTCCGATTTCGAGGCTCAATCGCCCGGCCCATGCATGCCGCTGCCGGCGCTTCACCTGACACCTCACGATGTCCGGTGCACGGCTCGCGGTGAAAGTTGGCGGTTACCCTTTCCTTCCTGCGGGACTTTCACCCACTGCACATTCATCAGTTAGCCTGGCGCACTCCTCTTCCGGAATCGATCCCAATTACGCCGGCCCACTGCGGAACGCGGCCCAATTCGATTGCCGCGATGCCGGTATCGGCATTGCGGCAACGATTACGCCAACTCGGAAAAATTGGAGTCGACCAGTCGAATGTGCACCTTGTTGCCGGGCCTTGCGACAGGGTCTTCGGGGGGATAGATCAAGATCGGACATGGAAAGGGAGAAATGCTTGCCGAATACAGCATGATCGGGTCGCTTCGATCCGGGTGACCACAACGCTGAAATCGGGGGGCTGCTCTGGTGCAGTTCCGCAATTTAAGGTGCAATGCCAGCAAATGCCACTGCCAAACGAAACTTGGAACCGCGAAGGAGAGCGGGAGGCCCGAAGTCGGGCGGCGTAGGGAATTGTCTCTCCAGTATTCCATCACTCCAGGCAGTTCCGACCAGACATCACGGCGCCGATTGCTGGCGATCGAGCGCATGAGAAACAATGGTCGGGAACCATTCGTGGAGCGGTTGCGAAATGCCCTTGCCACGCTGCATCCCGCAGAGCGGCGCCTGGCGGAGTTCCTGCTGAACTTCCCGGGCGACCTTGCAAGTTACCAAGCATCCGAACTCGGTCGACTGGCTAACGTTTCCAATGCCACAGTTACGCGCACAATAAAGAAACTGGGCTACGCGACCTATGACGAGGCCCGTCGGCACGTGCGGGCAGAGCGGCAGTCCGGCGCTGCTCTCTTCCAGATCTCGTCTCACAGCGATCAGGGCGAAAATCCTGTCGATCTTCATTTCGAGCAGGCGATCCGTAACATTGGAGATACTGGAAAGTTCATTGCAATAGGAGAGATCGACGAACTGGCGAAGGCCATTCTGGCGGCCGGGCGCGTCGCGTTTGTCGGGTTTCGCGCCAATCGTGGGCTTGCAACATACGCGAGTTTTCAGATCGGCCAGGTCATAAAAAACGCGATAGAACTGCCGTTGCCGGGCCATACGCTTGCCGAACCACTGGCGGCGCTGCAGAAAGACGATGTAGTCGTGTACTTCGCCTTGCCGCGCCGCGTCGCCGACACTCAGGTGATCATTGACCAGGTCAACAATCTAGGTGCACGCGTTGCCTACATCTCGGAAGACTCCGTTGAACGAAGAACTGACGTGGACTGGCACTTCCGGTGCAGTACTTTCGCACCAGGCCCGATCTTCAACCATGTCTCGGTTATGGCATTGATACATTTGTTGGTCACGCGGGTCGTTGAACTATCTGGTCGAGAAGGCCGAAGGCGCCTTTCGCAGATTGAGACAATGCACCGCGTCCTGGGTGAATTGGAGAACTGACCTCGGTTGCCGGTCAAGACCGCGAGAACCTGCGGAATTTCTCTTGAACTCAATATTGTTGCCTTAAGCGCGGTTCGGGACGATTTCGGGTGTCCGGTTGCGCGTCCGGCGCGACGCCGGGGCCGTGCTTGCCGAGGGGGAAACCGCCCATCTTCTGCCTGACGCCCCAGGGACCGGGTGTCAGCGCCCCAGAGTCGGGATAATTGCTTTGGCGCTCTCGGGGAGAATTGACCTGGCACCGGCAACAGCCCGCCGGAATGTCCAGAAAGCCGGGCTCTCCCGATGGGGTCCAATCAATCGCCGTCGCGAACTCGAACGCCTCCTCCTTCAACCCAGCCCCGGGTTCGTCGACTCTTTCGCGCGAAACCCGGCCAAAAGCGCTCCGGCGCGGACCGGCTCTATGACGGGATAGCTCAGTCTTTCCGCCAGTTCACGCGCAGCCGGCGCCAGAGGTCCTCCTCCGATCAGGAGGACCTCTGCGCCATCGTTTTCGAGACACAGGCGCGCAGTGTCCATCAATGCGCTCTTGAGCAACTCCAGGTTCGCCATGGTAGTGTGCATGTCTCCGGAGGTTATCCTTATGGAGGCGAACTGGTCCTTGTAGCCGTAGCTTTCGACTGAATGTGCGATCGATGCCTCCAGCTGGTCGGTTGTCGTGATTATCGAGAATCTCCTGCCCAGTGTACCGGCGGCGGCAATCCCGGCCTCGGCAATTCCCGTCACCGGAACTGACAGTTCGTCTTTGAGCGTCCGCACACCCGGATCGCCAAAACCCGACACCAGGATCGCCTCGGCTCCGTTTCTCTCGAGAAGCCGGGCCCGGTCGATCACCCGCTCGGATGCCGCGGCCAGCTCCGCTTCATTTGAGACAACAGCTGGCCCATCCTCCATCGTATGTTCGGAAACGGCAAATTCCGCCGGCAGCGCTCCACGTGCAATTTCCGCCATGAACCGGGTCGCATCAGCATTGGAATTGGGGTTGATCAGGGCCAGATGGAGTCGCTTTGCCATCAGGCAGCCTCGATGGCGTGAAAGCATGCAACCCGGCGCCCGTCCGAACCTGTTTCCAGCGGCGGAACGCCTTCCCGACAGGCGTCCGTCGCGTAGCGGCATCTGGGAGCAAAGGCGCAGCCATGCGGCAGGTCGGCCAAATTGGGAGGCATGCCAGGAATGGCGTCGATCTTTTCGCCTTTCCTTGCGCCATGCACGGTTGAAGACAGCAGTCCCTCTGTATAAGGGTGACGCGGCGACTTCAGGACATCGCGTGCCTTTCCGTTCTCGACGATGCGCCCTCCGTACATGACCGCCACCTGATCCGAGATTTCCGTCGCCACGCCGATGTCGTGGGTCACGAAAATCACTGCCATCCGCAGGTCACGCTGAAGCTGGCGCAACAGCAGGATGACCTGGATTTGCACGGTCGCGTCCAGAGCGGTCGTTGGTTCGTCGGCCAGGAGAAGTTTCGGGGACGAGGCCAGCGCCAGAGCGATCATCGCCCGCTGACACATGCCGCCCGACATCTCGTGCGGAAAATTGTCGAGTCGCGCTTCCGGTGAAGGGATGCCCACCAGTTTCAGCAGCTTCAGCGCCTGGGCCCGCGCCTCGGACCTGCTGGCGCTCAGGTGGTTTCGGATCGCCTCCGAGATCTGAAAGCCTACTGTGTAGACCGGGTCGAATGCCGTGGCCGGTTCCTGGAATATCATCGAGGTCTCGCCGCCGCGGTACTTTCGCAACTCGGCACCTGACAGCTTGAGGACGTCTTTGCCGTCCAGCTCGATTGTGCCCGAAACGCTGGAACTGTGCGCCGGCAAGAGTCGCAACAGCGCACGCAGAGTGACGCTCTTGCCCGAACCCGACTCGCCGATCAGGCCCAGGACTTCTCCCCGGTCAAGCTGTATGTCGACCTTGTTGACGGCAGCCACCGATCCTTCTTCGGTGAAAAACCGAACCTCGAGGTCCCGTACGTTCAAGATTCGATCGGTCATCGCGCGCGCCCGGGATGTCCTGCCGCGGGGTCGACGAGGTGACAAGCCACGCGCGAACTTCGAGTGCTGTTGATCTTGGGGGAAAGGCTGCGGCAGATGTCCGCTGCGTGCGGGCATCTGGGCGAGAAGCAGCACCCGGACGGCAAATCCAACGGGCTGGGCGGATCGCCCTGAATGGGCGCGGCATCGGTCCGTTCGTCAGGATCAACGCTCAACATCGAAGACAGGAGCGCCTGCGTGTATGGATGCTGCGGGTCGTTGTAGACGTCTTCGACCTGTCCGTATTCGACCATCTGCCCCAAGTACATCACCATCACGGTGTCCGAGACATAACGGACCACTTGCAGGTCGTGCGAGATGAAAATGTAGCTAAGCTCGAATTCCTCGCGCAGTTCGTTCAGCAGGTTCAGGACCTGCGCCTCGATGGACTTGTCGAGTGCGGAAACCGCTTCGTCGAAAATGACGACCTTCGGCTGAACGGCAAGCGCCCGCGCGATGTTCACCCGCTGCCTCTGCCCGCCCGAAAGCTCATGCGGGTAGCGTCCCGCGAAGAGCGCGGGGTCCAGGCCGACACGGCCAAGCAAGTAGTGGCTGCGCTCCCGCGCTTCGGCCTTCGACGCCCCGTGAACAACCACGCCAAACATGATCGATTGCTCAATCGTCAGCCGTGGGTTCAGCGACGCCGAACTGTCCTGGAAGACCATCTGCACGTTGCGCCGGAATCGCTTGAGGCTCGCTGAATCCGTAGCAACCAATTCTCCGTCGAGCGCTATCCTGCCCGAGTCGGGATTGATCAAGTGCATGACCAGCCTGGCCGTCGTCGACTTTCCGCACCCGCTTTCGCCCACGATGCCGACAGTAGTGTGCCTTTCCAGGTCGAAACTGACATCCGAGACGGCGTGAACATAACGGGCTTCGCCGCCCAGCAAGCCGCCGCCCGAGACGTGGAACCGCTTGGACAGCTCCTTGACGGAAAGCTTGGGCACTTTCGTGGGTGACTCTGGTCTTGCCGTCATGTCGT
Source organism: Silicimonas sp. (assembly GCA_022819605.1). GTDB lineage: Bacteria > Pseudomonadota > Alphaproteobacteria > Rhodobacterales > Rhodobacteraceae > JAJEFO01. Next base: position 21,730 of record JAJEGW010000215.1, read on the forward strand.
TCATGAGACGTCCATCGCGGTCCGCAGTCCGTCGGACAGCATGTTGAAGGAAAGGGAGACCATGAAGATGCAGAGGCCAGGAAGGATGGTCACGACTGGCTGCGAGTAGATCGCGGTCCGCAGCGTGTTCAGCATAAGGCCCCACTCCGCCGTCGGCGGCTTGGCGCCAAGGCCGATGAAGGAAAGCCCGGCCGCCATGATAATTGCGACCGAGAGGAGACTTGTCGAATAGACCAGTACAGGCCCCAGCATGTTTCCAAGCACCTGAACGCGGATTATGGTCAGGCTGCCGGCTCCGCTGGCCTGCGCCGCCTCGACATAGGCAAGCGCGCGCACTTGAGTCGCCGCACTCTCGGTCACCCGCAGCAGCGGCGGTATGAGCACAATCGTCAGGGCGACCAGGGCGTTGCCGACGCCTGCGCCCAGGGCTCCCGCGATGGCTACGGCCAGAAGGACCGAGGGGAAGGCAAACAGCACATCGGCCGTACGCATGATGACCGTATTCAGCCTTCCGCCATAATATCCCGCGATTGTGCCCAGAGAGCCACCGATCAGAAGCGCCATGAGCACCGGCGCCGTGCCCATCAGCAGTGACATGCGGCCGCCGTAGAGCAGTCGTGTCAGCATGTCTCGGCCCTGCTCGTCGGTGCCGAGGATGTGCCCCTCGGTTCCCAAGGGTTTCAAGCGGGTGCCAATGCTTCCGATGGCCGGATCATAGGCCGTCAGCCAGGGTGCGAAGATGGCCCCGGCGAAGATCAGTGCCAGCACGATCATGCAAACGACCGACGCCGGATCCCGCCGCAAGTTGCGCCAAACGGTCGACCAGTAGCCGCGCGAAACGTGGATGGGGATGCCCCTCATCGATTTTTTGCGGGATTCGACAAGCGTCGTCATGTTCGTTTGATTCTCGGGTCGAGCAGAGGTTGAGTGATGTCGACGAGCAGATTCAGCAAGACGAAGACCAGCGCCAGGACCAGCGTTGTTCCCTGAAGAACCGGAATGTCACGGGTCAGGATTGCATTGTTCAGCAGAAGCCCTGTTCCGGGCCAGGAGAACACCGTCTCAACCAGGATGGAACCGGCCATGAGATAGCCAAGCTGGACACCGATGACGGTCAGCGCCGTGGGTGCGGCATTGCGCGTGACGTGGAAGAAGATCTGGACTTCGCTCAGGCCCTTGGCTCGCAGTGCGGTCACGAACTCCCGAGTCAGCACATCGGCGACCAGTGCTCGCACCGACCGGGTCACGATACCGGCAGGCATTGCGGCAAGCGCGATCGAGGGCAGTATCATGAACGACATCTTCTCAAGAATGCCGGCCTCGTCGTTGATGCCGGCTCCCATGGCGGGCAGCCAGTCCAAGTTGACCGAAAACACGACCACGAGGACGACGCCCAGCCAGTAGCTGGGCACTGATACGCCCGAGATTGCAACCGCGGATGCCACCTTGTCCATTGCAGTGCCGACGTTGTAGCCGGCTACCAGTCCGCAGGTCAGCCCAACGATTAGCGCCATCAGCGTCGCGAACAGAGCAAGGACCAGCGAGTATTGGATGGCCGTCAGGATTTCGACCGAAACCGATCGGCCTGTCGCGATGGATATTCCAAAATCGCCCTGCACGGCCTTGCCGAGCCAGAGGAAGTACTGCGTGACCAGCGGCTTGTCCAGTCCATAGCGGGCCTTGGTCTGATCGATGATCTCCTGGCTCGCGTCTGCGGGCAGGACCACGGCGAGCGGATCGCCAGGCGCGATCTGGATCAGGGAAAAGCAGATGAGGCTAACCGCAAGCGCTACAGGAATGGCATACATCAGTCGTTTGATGATGTATCGCGTCATCATCTTGCTCCGGCGGTCAGGAATTCAGGCCGGGCACGCTCCGGGAGTTCGAGCGTGCCCGGCCGCAGGATCCTTACTCAACACTAACGGAAGTCAAGTCCTGGAACCAGTTCTGAGCCTGGACGAATCCCTTGACGTTCGGCGCCAGTGCGCGTGGCCCCACATCGTGTGCTACAAACAGGAACAGGGCATTGTCCACGTAGTGTTCATGCAGCTTCTGAATCGCTTCCAGCTGCTTTGCCGTATCGAACTCGGACCGGATCTGATCGATCAAGCCGTCGGCCTCGGCGCTCTCGTAGTAACCCCAGTTCGTGCCCTTCGGAGCGACGAGACGGCTGTCGATGTGCCGCATGAGCGCAGTGAAGGGGTCCTGGCTGAAATACGAGCTGTTCGTGGATTGCGCGTCGTTCGTGGTCGCATCCTTCGCACCCGCTCTCCAATTGGCCAGCAGGGCGTTCCAGTCACGCACGTCGAAGTCGACATTGATGCCGATCGCCGCCAGGTTCTGCTGGATCAGTTCATTCATGAGCATCGGCTGCATCTGACCAGAACCGCCAGGCGAGATGATCGCCGTCACATTCAAGGGGTTGTCAGTCGAGTGCCCGGCTTCGGCCATTAACGCGCGCGCCGCGTCGGGGTCGAACCTGACCTTGAACTCCGGGTTTCCGAACCAATCGCTGGTTGGTGGAACCATGCCTTCTGCCGGCAGCATCATCCCTCCCAGAAGTACCTTCATGCCTTCGCGGTCGATGGCCAGGTTGGCGGCCATGCGAATGCGGATATCTGACCACGGCGAATCTTCCAGCATCGAGAAATGCCAGGGCCACACATGCGGATAGACGTTGGTTGAGATGTTGAATCCGGCACCGCGCAGGCTTTCGATGGAATCGGCTGGCGGAGCTTCGATCCAGTCAACCTGCCCCGAACGCAGGGCGGCGACGCGCGCAGAGGCGTCCGGGACCGGCAAGATCACCAGCTTGTCAATCTCGGGCTTGCGGTCATCGTTCCAGTAGTCGTCGTTGCGGACCATCACGGCCGATTCACGCGGCGTGTAGCTTTCGACCTTGAACGGGCCAGTGCCGGCCGGAGCGTTCAGGAAGTTGTCCCAGTTGCCCGCGGACTCGTAAGCCGTTGGCGAAGACATGACGATCCATGCGATCTGGAACGGGAACAGTGCGTCAGGGATGCTCGTCACGATTTCAACCGTGTTGTCATCGACCGCTCGGTAACTTTCGATCGTCGGCACGCGCCCACGGCCCTGGGCCGACTGGCGCTCGTCATACTGCGGAGATTCAGGATTCAGGATCTTGTCCAGGTTCCAGACCACCGCATCGGCATTGAAGGCCGACCCGTCGTGGAAGCTCACGTCGTCACGCAGTTCGAACGTCCATTTCTTCCGGTCTGCCGGATCAGTCGACCAGCTGGTTGCCAGACCGGGAATCAGCGTGACCGGCTTTTCCGCGGTCGACAGATCGTAGGCGACAAGTGCCTCGAACACCTGATACCCCAAGAAGCGCATTCCTTCCGCGCCCTGGTCGGTTTGACCGTTCGGCAGCGGGATGTCCGATGCCGTCATTGCAATCCGCAGCGTCCCGCCGGCATATGCCTGTCCGCAGATTCCCAGCGACAGGATTGCGATTGCGACTGGCTTTGCGAAGGGCTGGCACAGATCGGCGAGCTTCTTCACCATGGGTCGTTTCATTTTCTCCTCCTGGTGTTGTCTTCAGCCCGAATCATTTGGGCACGGTTTCCATGATTACCGATATGAAGATATATTTTCACACAGGTTAATATAGGAAAAGTAATTTTTTTGTCAACGGTTTGCGCTTTGGATAGCTTGGCGCTCGGACAAGAGAGGGCGTCACGACGGGCTAGGGCGTGTCAGACCTAGTTGGAATCATTGCGGATTCCCATTGAGGCGGAAGTCGGATTCGATGCGCGCATCGCCATCAGGAGACCCCCGCAATGCCCAAAGCCTGTTCCAGCGATCTGCGCACGGGCGTCGTCGCGGCCATGCAGGCCGGCGCAACCTCCCGCGCCATGGCCGCCCGGCGAGTGCAGAAATGCCACGATCGCGGCAGGTGCCGTCGTCGATGGCCGGGGACGGCGTTCGCCAGGATGCTCGAGCGGGGAATTCCGCCCGATGACTGGGCCTCATTGATGCAGGCTTCAAGGCAGAATAGTGACGTGGCCAAGTAGCAGCGCTCAGTGCAGGTACCCCGGGGGGCAGCCCGCCGCACGGTCGCTCGCCCCTGCCACGGCACATGACAGGCGGGCGCGTATGATGACGAAAAGGAGAGCACAGCTAATGTCGTGCACGAGATAGGCGGTGCTCTCCAACTACGCGGTCGAACCCCAGCGGGCGGAGCATGTCAGGCGGACTTTCCGGGCGGCGTCCGACTCGCTGGTATCCTGCTCGATCAGCTCGATGACGGCGTCGATGAACTTGACGTGGTCCTGCGCCAGCGTCGTCAGATCATGGCATTCCCAGGACGCCATGGCGATGCCGTCCTGACCGATGATCGCGAGGTCTTCCGGGACCCTGCGGGCGAGAACCTGCACCGCCGCATCGCGCGCGCCGATCGCCATGACGTCATTGCCGCAGATCAGTGCGTCAATCTTGTGCCGGCGCAACAGCATGACCGCTTCCTTGAAGCCGGCGTCATAGGTGTAGTCGCCGCGGCCGAAGGCTTCGAACTGCAGGCCACGCGCCTCAAGGGCCGTTTCGAACCAGCCCTTGCGCTTCTGGTCGATCCAGCTCGATTCCCTCCCGGCGATATAGGCGAAATGCTTGCGGCCGTCGTCGACGATCTTGTTGACGAGCTCTTCGGCTGCCGACGCGCCGTCGATCTCGATGGCAGAGACTTCCGGGTGGTGATGGGGCTCCAGCGTCACCATGATCGGCCGCAACCCGGCGAAGATCTCCAGCGCGTCGTTGGCCGAAATCATGTCGGAAAAGACCACCACGTGATCGACCTGATAGGTGGAGGCGAGCCGCATCAGCGGCAACCGGTCCTCGATCGCGGCACAGCACAGGATGATCGGCATGAGCTGCCGGTCCTGCAGCCGATGCACCAGCACGTCCAGCTCTTCGGCCTCGCAAGGATTGGCGATCGTGTTGACGACGATGGCGATCAGGCGGGAGCGCTGGCCAAGCAGCGTGCGCGCGATGGCATTCGGCTGGTAGTTGTGTTCGCGCGCAATGGACAGGATCATCTCGCGGGTCGCCTTGTTGATGCGCGCCGTCGGCGAGAAGGCGCGCGACACGGTCGCCGACGAAACGTCCGCGAGTTTGGCAAGTTCCTTGGATGTTATGCGTTTCTTGCTCATCTGATCGCTGACCTGTGCAACTTGCTCTCTTGGGCGGCAGAAGACTAGCCCGTATGCTCTGGCCAATCCAATTTTCTTTTGTGGACGAGCGCTGCCACGCGCTTACGTGCCGAGTGGTTCGGGTCGGTGCCAGTTCTCGAGGATGCGTCCGCCGCTATGCCGTTGCCTTGCCCAGCGTATGCCGTTGGCGATGACGCGGCGGACGTGCTCGTTGTAGTAGATAGGGAAGGTCTCGTGGCCGGGACCGAAATAGAAGATGCGGCCACGGCCGCGCCTGAACGTGCAGCCGCTGCGGAACACCTCGCCGCCGCTGAACCATGACAGGAACAGCAATTCGTCGGGCTCTGGAATGTCGAACGGCTCGCCATACATTTCCGACTGCGGCACTTCAAAATAGGGCGGCAGGCCTTCGGCGATTGGGTGCGACGGCGTGACGACCCAGACACGCTCCAGATCGCCGTCGGGACGCTCGCGCCAGGACAGGTTGCAATTGGTTCCCATCAGGCGCTTGAATAGCTTGGAATGGTGGCCCGAATGGAGCACGACCAGCCCCATGCCGGCGAGAACGCGCTGATGCATGCGGTCGACCAGACCGTCACCGACTTCGTCATGGGCGACGTGGCCCCACCACAAGAGCACGTCCGTGGCATCGAGCACCTCGGCGGGAAGGCCTTGGTCGGCATCGTCGAGGCCAACCCGGCGCAACTCGAAGCCTTCTCCTTCCAGCCCTTCCGCGACAGCGCCGTCGATGCCGCCCGGATAGATGGCGGTCGCCTTCGGCTGGAGCTTCTCGATGCGGCCTTCGTTCCATATGGTTACGCGAATGGTCATGTGCGACTTCCTAGCTGTGTTGGATGGCCGAACCGGTGTCGTCAAACAGGTGACAGGCGCTTTCCGCGACGCCGAGGTGCACCTTCTCGCCGACCCGCGCGGAGATGTCGCCGTCGAGGCGGGCTATGATCGGCTCGGACGGCTGACCGAGCGTCAGATAGGTTTCGACGCCGAGCCGCTCAACAACCGAGACCTCGGCGGCGATGGCGTCCGCCTGCTCGCTGAGCCTGAGATGTTCGGGCCTTATGCCGATCTGGATCCGGTCGCCGTCGGCGGCGGACAGATTGTCGGGCAGGGAAAGCACCCATCCGTTGTCGGCATGCGCCCGGACCTGCGCGCCGTTGGAGCGGCTGACCGTGGCCGGCAGGAGGTTCATGCGCGGGGAACCGATGAAGGTGCCGACGAAGGTGTTGGCCGGGTACTTGTAGAGATCGATGGGGGCTGCGGACTGCGCCACCTCGCCGTCCTTGAGAACGACGATCTTGTCGGCCATGGTCATTGCCTCGACCTGGTCGTGGGTAACGTAAATCACCGTTGCCGACAGCTCTTGGTGGAGCCGCTGCAGCTCGGCGCGCATCTGCACGCGCAGCGAGGCGTCGAGATTGCTGAGCGGCTCGTCGAATAGGATGACGGAGGGCTTCTTGATGATCGCCCGTCCGATGGCGACACGCTGGCGCTGGCCGCCGGAAAGAGCCGCGGGCCGGCGCCCCAGCAGCTCGGAAAGCTGCAGTTTCTCGGCGACCTCATCGACCTCGCGGCGGATCGATTCCTTTGGGACCTTCTTCAGATCGAGTGAAAAGCCGATGTTCTGCGCCACCGTCATGTGCGGATAGAGCGCATAGGACTGGAAGACCATTGCGATGCCGCGCTTGTCGGGCGCAATCTCGTTCATGCGTTTGCCGTCAAGGAGAAATTCACCCTCGTTGATCGATTCAAGCCCGGCGATGAGGCGCAGCAGCGTCGATTTTCCGCAACCGCTTGGTCCCACGAACACGGCGAATTCCCCGTCGTCGATATGAATGTCGACACCCTTGATGACGTCGACGGTGCCGAAGGATTTTCGAATGTTCTTGAGTTCAATGGTTGCCATTGGGAAGTCCTTCCATGTCCATCAGCCCTTGACCCCGCCACTGAAGGTCTGGACGAGAAAACGTCTTGCAAATCCGAATGCGATGACGGCTGGCAGGGTATAGATGACGGCAAGCGCGGTCATGAATCCGTAGTCGAGCTGGTTGACCCGCATGTAGGCGCGGAAGAGGCCGAGCGGCAGCGTCTGAAGTTCCGACGATGAGAGGAAAATCAGCGGCATGAGGAAGTCGCCCCAGGCAATTATGAAGGCAAAGAGGCCGGCCGCGCCGAGGCCGGGAAGCGCCAGCGGAATGAGCACCCGGCGAATGCGCTGCATCAGCGTGGCGCCATCCATCACAGCTGCTTCCTCGTAGTCGCGCGGGATGGTGTCGAAAAAGGTCTTCATGATCCAAAGGGCTAGCGGCAACTGCGTTGCCGCCAGGACCAGGATGATGCCAAGATAGCCGTCGATGAAACCGAATATGTGCATTGTCGGGCGAACGAGATCCGACGGCACGATGGCGCGCACAACTGTGCCGACAGCGGCGTTGGCCGTCAGAAGAACCTTGTATAGAGGCACGATCAGCGCGGTCGGCGGCACGACGCGGATGAGAATGATCGTATAGAGGAAAGGCCGGCGCCACCATCCGGTGCTGCGCGAAAGCGCGTATCCGCCGAGCCCGCCGAGCACGACCACGACGAGCGTTGCCGTGCCAACGATGATGAGCGAGTTCACGATCCAAAGCAGTCCGTCGTGTACGGTGAAGATGTCGATGTAGTTGTTCAGCGTCCATTCGTCCGGCCAGGCCAGGAATTGTCCTGGCTCGGCGTCGAGCGAGGCGACGAACACCCATACAAAGGGAATGGCGCAATAGAGGCTGATGAGCGTCAGGATGCCGTAGGCAGCCATGTCCGTCGGTTTGAGGGGGGCGTCGTTTTGGGTTGCGGCATTCGACATGGTTACACCTGCACTTTCAGCACGCGGACATAGGCGATCCCGATGATCGCCGAGATGACAAGCATGACGACGGCGACGGCCGAGCCGAAGCCGAGCTGGTAGGCTGTAAAGGACTGATTGAAGATATAGATTCCGATGATTTCCGTAGCGCCGCCGGGACCGCCGCGGGTCAGCGCGTAAACGAGGCCGAACAACGCAATCGTCGTCACGGTGGACACCAGCATGTAGAGGAAGATTGTCGGCATCAGCAGCGGCAACGTCAGCCTGAAGAAGACCTGGCGTGGCGTCGCGCCGTCCATGCGGGCCGCCTCGTATAGCTCGCTCGATATGGAGCTGATCCCGGATGTCAGAAGGATCATGGCAAACGCAATGCCGCGCCATGTGTTGACGACGATGATCATGGTCAGCGGGAAGGTCGACAGCCAGTTCTGCGGCGGCACGCCGAACCAGGCGACGATCTGGTTGAGCGTCGCATGTTCGCCGCCGGCGAGCATGCTGACCCACATGAAGCCGGCAACCACTTCCGGCACGGCGTTCGGCATCAGGATGATGGCGTTGATCACCGGCCGCAACTTCAGCGGGCGCCGCAGGAGGACCGCGGATATGAGCCCCAGGACGAACTGGCCGATGACGGCGGAGCCGAGCACGAACCAGAAGGTCACGAAGAGCGAATTCCAGAATCCGCTGTCGGTGAACAGGCGCACATAGTTGCGGGTGCCCACGAAACGGGGGTTGAGGGCGCTGGGGCCGGACAGCGCCTCGTTGGTGAGGCTCAGGTAGATCGCATAGAAGGCCGGGTAGATCACGAAGGCGCCGAGAAGCAGAACGGACGGCAGCAGGAGCAGCTTGAGACGCCAGGCTGCGTGTTCCTCATAACTTGCAAGGGTCATCTGCGGTGTCGGTCCGGCCGTCGTTTGCCCGGCAGGTGGCGAAGCCGCGCGGGGCGGCTTCGCCTTATTGGTGCCTTGAGATGGAGGATAGCACCGAGATCAACTATTTGACAGCATCTTCGCCGAGCAGGTTGCGGCTGTATTCCACGAGAATCTCTTGCGCTCCGGCAGCGTCGGTTTCCTTGCGCAGCAGCGCTTCCGTGGCGCGGGCAACGCCCTCGGAGACGACCGAGAAGCCCGTCGCCGTCTTCAGGAACACGCCGTCATCCACATTGGCGTGAATGGGAACGAGCGCCGTCAGCTTCTGGAAGTCGGGGTCCTGCGCCGCATCCCTGCGGCCTGGTATGTTGCCCAACCGCTCGGCATAGCCGACGGTCGCGTCCACCGAGCCGAGTTCCAGCAGCACCTTCTTTGCCAGTTCCAGATTTGCGGCCTTGGAATTGACGCCCCAGGGGCTGTCGATGTCGACGAGCACATACTGGCCGTCGTGCTGGCCGGGCACGGCCCAGGTGCCGACGGCGTCGGTAACGTCGGGGATCGGGTTGCGGGATTCGGGGCCCCAGTCATAGATGTAGCACCACGTGCCGCAGGTGGTGGCGACAAGCTCGCCGGCAGGGAACATTTCGTATTTCGGGATAATCCACGGCTCCGGACCAAGCAGCGGGTCGATGGGCATGAGGTCGTTGTTGATCAGCTCGGCATAGAAGCCGAAGACGTCCTTGATGCCGGGCCCGGTCAGGTTGAGCGTGCCGTCGTCATTGGCGATCTGCGGTGTGGAACTGCCCATGATGAGATAGGTAAAGCCTTCTCCGAAGGCACCGCCGCCCCAGGTTATGCCGGCCGGAAACATCAGGCCGTAGGCGCCGGTCTTTTCCTTGATCTCCTTGGCACGGTCCATCAGTTCCTGCCAGTTTTTCGGCTGTTCCGTGGAAATGCCGGCCGCTTCGAGAATGTCGCGGCGGAAATAGATCTGCTGCACGTTCAGCATCGCCGGCAATACGTAGATTTCGCCGTCTCCGGCGGTCACCAGCGCCTTGGCGACATCGAACAGGTGCTCATAGCCGTCCCAGTTCTTCAGCTCTTCGCCGACCTGCGCGAGATATCCGGCCGCGACCATGTCGGCCACGTCCTGGCCGCGCGGGGCGGTAAACAGATCGGGTGCGTTGCCGGCGCGAAGCTCTGTCAGGATTTTGGTCAGGTAGTCTTTTTCCGGCGCCGGATACTCCACCACCTCGATCGTAACGCCGTATTTCTCCTCGATGGCCGGCACGACCGCCATCAGGGCGTCAATGCGCGCCTGCCGGTGTTCGGCGATCCGCAAGGTTTCGGCCGACGCGAGGCCCGTGAATGTCATGAGGCCAGCGACGCAGGCGCCGACCAGGGATAGTCTTTGGAACATTATCTCCTCCCAACCAAGCTCGGTATCGAGCAATTGACGTCATGTCTTCAGTGCGATATTTATTGTACACGTATTCATAAAATTTGCAATATGGAAGATTCTGTTGCCAATGCCGAAAAAAGAATGGGTAAAACCAACATGTTAAATTGTAAGATGAGATTTATGAGTGTGTAAACGTCTACAATTTTTTTTCTTGAGGTGAACCCGCCATGTCGCGAAAACTACGCTTGGCCGTCGTCGGAACCGGTCGGAAAGCAGTCGAATATGCAAAGAGCTGGCTGCAGATGCCCAGCGTTTCAATTGTCGCCGCCGCCGATACCAGTGCCGAAGCGCGGGACCGCTTTGCCGGGCTGTGCAAGGAGTGCGGCCACGCGGCGCCGGACCTGTTCGACGATGTCCATGCGCTCGTGCGCACCTGCCGCAATGAAATAGATGCTGTCTACCTTTCCACACCGCACGTCTTCCATGCCAAGGGCGCCATGGCGGTGGTCGAGGCCGGGCTCGACCTGCTGCTGGAAAAACCCATGGTGACAACCGTCGCGGAGGCCGAAGCGCTCGTTGCTGCATGCCGCAAGAGTGACGTGACGGCCGTTGTCGCCTATCAGGGCGGTCTTTCGCCGCTCGTTCATGACACCGGCCGGCGCGCGGGGACGGGCGAGTTTGGGGAACTCGTCTCCATTTCCGGGAACATCTGGGAGAACTGGGCCAGGCAGTACAGCGGGCAGTGGAAACAGAAACCGGAGATTTCAGGCGGCGGTTTCATGTTCGACACCGGTGCCCACATGATGAACACGGTGTGTGCGCTGGCCGGATCCGACTTTGTCCGCGTGTCTGCCTACATGAACGATCGCGGCCGCCAGGTGGACATTGCAAGCGTCGTGGCGGCGCGGTTGCGCGACGGCCCACTCGTTACGCTGAATGCCGTCGGCGATGCGCCGTCGCGATGCGCGTCGCACATCTGTCTCTTTTTTACCGAAGCCACGGTGCGCATCGATGCCTGGGGCCAGTGGCGGGAGATCGTCTCGCCGCAGGGGACGGTCGAGCGCGAGGAAATGGAGATCGTCGACAACCCGCTACTCACATTCATGGCCATTCGCGACGACCGCATGCAGAACCATTCGCCGGTGGAGCACGGGCTGCGGGTGGCCAGGCTTTGGGACGCCATCAAGGCCTCGGCGTCCAATGACGGCGAAGCCGTCTCGGTGGCCGCATCCTGATCGCAGGTGTGAGAAGAAAGCGCCGAACAAATTTGTCTTCTCCGAGAGTTTCGTGCTTCCCGGGAAGGCCAGCTTTCCAAACTACGGAAAGGACTCGATTGCGGAAGTGTTAGGGAAGCACCAAAATCCTGGGGGTCAATGCGCCGTGGAGAAGAAGATCTCGCGACCCACCGTCTATATTTTCGGTGCTCCACTTTGGCTTGAGATGCCGTAATGGGGCGGCGATTCGCACCAGCGCCGGTTCGGATCGGAAAGTGGAAATGTGGCCGGTTTGGTGTCGTTGTCCCTGCCACGCACAACATGTGCTATTGTGGGTGGCAGGTGTAGGGAAACGCGACAAGCATCTGCGATTGAAGACAGCTGCAAAAACTGTCCATGGCTGGCATTGCTCATCCATTGACCCTGGCCACCCGAAGAGCGGGGTCATGTCGTGGACGCAAAGTGCGTTCAGCCCTGTTAGAGGCGGCCCGCCCGATCAACGAGCAGGCGGGGCCAGCGGGTCAGAGCATGCTGCGAACCGGGTCACTCGGTGATGGATCGTAGCCGAGGATGTCGTCGAAGAGTTCGGCAACCTTGCCTTCGGCAACCATTTCGGCCCTGGTGGCATTGATGGCACGCACCAGGTTCGGCTTGCCCTTCTTGACCGCCCATCCGAGTTGCGCAGGATCGATCAATCCCGGAAGCGACCGTAGTGGCAGTTTCGACTTGGTGATCGCGTAATTTGCGGCAATGCTCTCCAGAATGATTGCCTCAATGTTGCCGTTTACGAGATCCTGCATGCCGTCGACGTCGGCCTTGTAGGCCTTCAGGTTGCCGCCGAGCTGTTCGACGATGGGAATGAATGTCGACGCGGCGATTGCGCCAATGTCCTTTCCTCGAAGTTCGTCTGCCGAGGCATAGCCGGAGTCTCTGTGGACAACGACGCGGGCACCGGTCTCGATCCATCCGTCGCAGAATGTAACCGCTTTCTGCCGTTCCGCAGTAATGCCCATGGCATTGCCGACGATATCGAAGTGGTCAGCCTGGAGGCCAACGAGCATCGAGTCCCATTTGACGATGACCGGCTGGTAGTCCAGTTCAAGGCGATTGCAAATCTCGCCCATGATCCTCATTTCCAGCCCGTCCAGTTCACCGCTTGGCTTTCGCATGCTGAACGGCGGATAGGTACCTTCAGTGGCGGACGTCAGAACGCCGGGGGTGAGCAGTTCCAGGTCGGACGCAGCCCGGCCAGCAACTGGGGCAACAGCCGTCGCTGCCATGGCGGCACCTGCCTTGCCAAGGAATTCTCGTCTTTTCATGGTCGTATCCTCCTGTGATTCACGTTTGGGGTTTCACGGTCGATTATCAAATTTCCAGGGAATATTTTCTTTCGTACCACGACGCGAATTGGCTGAGTACCGTGTTCATGATCAAATAGATGATGGCCGCAGCGATAAGGAAATCAAACGGTCGGAAAGTCTCTGCAAGGGCAAGCTGGGCGAACATGGTCACCTCGATGATCGTGATCGTCGACAGGAGTGACGTGTTCTTCAGCGTGTTTATCGCTTCATTGGTCATGGCCGGCACCACGATGCGGATCACTTGGGGAAGGATTATGTGCCGCATCATCATCGCCGGGCTCATGCCCAGCGCCAGTGCCGACTCGGTCTGCCCGCGCGGGATTGCGAGGAATCCGGATCGAAATACCTCAGCTACATAGGCTCCGCTGCTGATCGCCAGCGCAGCGACCCCGGCGACAAATGGGGACAGGCGGAAGCCCGAAACATGGGGAATCCCGAAGTAAATGATGAAAATCTGGATGAGACTCGGTGTACCCCGCACGAACCAGATGTAGAATTCTGCCGGCCAGCGATACCACCGGCTGCGGGATGACTTTCCCAGTGTGGTGATGAGCCCGATCACCCAACTGATGACGATTGCGAGAAACGAGATTTCCAGCGCAATGACGGCTGCGTGGAAGAACCCGACGGTGTAGGGCGCGAACCAGTTAACGTAGTCTATGATACTGCTTATCATTTGCGGATTTCCATCGCCTATTGGTGGTGCAGAACACGGTTCAGGAATTGCTGCGTGTGTGCATTCTCTGGAGAACCAAGAACGTCGGGCGACGGACCGATTTCCTCGATGCGGCCGTTGTACAGAAAAGCCGTACGGTGGCTCACGTGTCGGGCAAATCCCATCTCGTGCGTGACCACAATCATCGTCATCCCGCTCCTGGCAAGTTCGCCCATGATGTCGAGAACCTCACCGACCAGTTCCGGGTCGAGCGCGGAGGTAACCTCATCGAAGAGCATCAGCTTTGGTTCCATGGCCAAGGCACGCGCGATCGCGACACGCTGTTGCTGGCCGCCGGAAAGCTGGCGCGGAAATGAGTCACGCTTTTCGGGAAGTCCGATCATCTCCAGCAATTCGGACGCGTGTTCGCGTGCGACGGCGGGTCTTGTTCGGCGGACCCGGATTGGTGCTTCAGTAATGTTCTCAAGAACGGTCTTGTGAGGCCACAGGTTGAAGTTCTGGAAAACCATGCCGACCGATGCCCGCAGCCGGGTCAGCTCCCGGGCGGCGCGCCATGAGGAACCCTTGAAGTCGTAGCGGACCCGTTCTCCTTCCAGCATCAGCGTTCCGCTGTCTGGCACTTCAAGGAGGTTGATGCAGCGGAGAAGCGTGCTTTTCCCCGATCCGCTCGGACCGATGAGTGCCAGGACTTCGCCTTGACCGACCGAGAGGCTGATGTCGTCAAGAACGACAGTTTCCCCGAAATTCTTGCGGAGATGAATCAGGCTGATCAGATCCGTGAATTCGCCTGGTGAGTCCGATGCAACGGGATCCATGCGAAATCCTTCTTGCGCAACGTCATTTTAGTCCGGCGTCGCATTCAAAGTTGCGGCAAAGAGACAGCGTTTTGCGTAATTCACGCATGCCACATTTCCTGTTCACGAATTCCAAGATGATGGAACGCGGGTTGGACAGAGTCCGACCTGATCCGGCGAGGCAAGCGCCCGGACCACGAACTTGTCTGCGAACCGGAGGTTTCGACACAATCCGGTTCGAGGGGACCGGCAAATGCGCGGATGCGACCTGCGAACGACTCGGGCAAAGCGGGGACTTCCGATTTCCGGTGCCGTTCAAGACCGCACGCGCTCACTTGGAAACGGCTGCTGTTCATGTCGGATCCACCGGCCAGGCATTCGGTTCCGACATGCGGGGCTGGACCGGCGTTTTGCCGACGATCCCCGGTCCAACAGTGCCGAATTGTCTAGCTGTCCCAACCGGTTTTTTGCCGGGGGCGTTCCGTAAGGCTCTTCCGTTCGGTAACGGTTGTCCGCCTGTCGGATGGCGTCATGAACCGGGCAGATCAAGTCAAAATGACAGCGGTGTCCTGTCTTATCCTCGTTTCCGTTCCCGGACCTTGAACGCTGGCCCTGTCACATTGGGACGATGTCCATGACGGCCCGTAACCCGGGGCGCGTTGGGGCGGGCCGGTACCAGCGGCGTAACAGTCTCCGGATGTGCGTGAAATGGGCAGGATTGCGAAAGACGACGTCATCGTCATCGGTGCGGGCCAGGCCGGCCTCTGCGCGAGCTGTTTTCTGTCATGCCACGGAATCGAGCATGTTGTTCTCGAGGCTGGCCGTATTGGCGAATCCTGGCGGTCCCAACGATGGGACAGCTTTTGCCTTGTGACGCCGAACTGGACCGTGACTTTGCCTGGGATGCCGCCGCATGCCGAACCCGAGGGGTTCATGCCCTGCGGGGAGTTTGTCGCGTTCATGGAAAGGTTTGCCGGTTCATTCGCGGCGCCCGTGGAAACGTCGACGAAAGTCACCGCGATCCGACGCGACCCGAGGAGGGCGTGTTTCGAAGTCGAGACCACAAGCGGGATCAGGTATTGTAACGCCCTGATCATTTGTTGCGGCATGTACCAGTCTATTCGCCGACCCGCCGTTTCCCTCCACCTGCCGGCGGACGTCGACCAGATCGATGTCAGTTCCTACCGTAACCCCGGCGAACTGGCAGATGGCGCCGTTCTGGTTGTGGGTAGCGGACAGTCCGGCGCACAGGTTGCAGAGGAGGTGCGAAACGCCGGGCGCGAGGTCTGGTTGTGCGTGGGGCGTGCTGGACGCATACCGCGCCGATACCGCGGAAAGGACCTGTCGCGCTGGCAGGTCGACATGGGCTATCTCGATCGGACGCCTGATCAATTGGAATCCCCGGCACACAGGTTCCGGGGAGATCCCCATGTAAGCGGGCTCAACGGCGGGCACACCCTCAATCTCCACCAATTCCTGCGCGAAGGGGTTCGGCTCCTGGGTTCCCTTGAACGTGTGTCCGACGGCATGATCTTTCTTGCCGACAATCTCGAAACGAACATGCGCGCCGCCGACGCCTTTGCCGACGCCTTTTGCCGGTCAGTTGACAGCTACATCCTGGACAACGACATCGAGGCGCCGATGCCCGACGACGACAACTCGGATTTCGGTGGTGGAATCGGTCACTACCCGGCGACGCCTCGCAAGGTCATCCTGCAGGAAGCGGGAATCAGGACGGTCATCTGGGCCACCGGGTTCGGGTTCGACTTCTCATGGGTCGGTTTTCCGATCTTCGACGAATTCGGATACCCTTACACCCGGCGTGGCGTGACCGAAGTGGACGGGCTCTACTTTCTCGGCCTCAACTGGCTGCATACCCGCAAGTCCGGCATCATTCTCGGTGCACCGGACGATGCGCGTCATGTCGTTGATCATGTGCGCCGGAATTTGGGATCACTCTGACGATGAAAGCGTTTCTGTCGAACTCCCTTCGACCGGATCTGCGAACTGCAATCGCGGCAGAATCCGAGACTGCACCCCGATCATTCGACGGCAACGACCGCCCGTTCTGGTGGGAGGATGCACCGAGGCCGGATACCGGGAGCGAACCGCTGCCCCGCGCCGTTGACGTCGCTGTCGTCGGTTCCGGCTATGCCGGCCTGACCGCGGCGATCACTCTTGCCCGCGCCGGTCGCGAGGTTGTCGTGCTGGAGGCGGATGTTCCGGGTTACGGCGCCTCCAGCCGTGCCGGCGGGATGATTGGCGGCGGCCATGTCATGCCGTTCGAGCTCTTGTCGAAACGGTACGGCGAACCCCTCGCCGCGGCGATTCTGCGGGAGGGGCTGAACGCATTCGAGTTCACGACGGGCCTGATCCGGTCCGAACGGCTACAGTGCGATTTCAGGACTGTCGGCAGGCTCCGCGCCGCCTGGAGACCGCGGGATTTCGACATGATTCAACGGGATGTCGACAATGTGATCCGTCATCTCGGCTATGACGTAACTGTCATTTCGAAGGAGCAAATGGCAGATGAGGTCCGGACTGAGAGCTATGCGGGTGGATGCATCTACAACCGGCATGGCGGCCTGCATCCCGCGAAGTTTCATGCGGGTCTGTTGGAACGCGCCTTGTACTGGGGAGTGAAGGTCCGGTCGCGGGCCCGGGTAATGGGCATGGAGCGAGACAACCCCGGTCACCGCATCGACACCGTGCGGGGGTCGGTCCGTGCCGGGGACGTTATCGTTGCAACCAATGGATACACGCTTCCCGAACTTCGGCCCTTCGCCAAACGCCTCATCCCGGTTCATGCCTACATGATCGCTACGCGTCCCCTGGGTGAGGCCCGCGTTCGCCAGCTGATTCCCAATCAACGCATGATCGTGGAAACCCGCTGGAGGCACTGCTATTATCGGCCTTCGCCGGATGGTCAGCGAATTCTCTTCGGTGCAAGAGCGTCTCTGGGCCGCATTCGCCTTGATCGCGCGGCCTCGATCCTGCGCGGGTTGATGGTCGGGGTCTTCCCGGACTTGGCCGATGCAACCGTTTCCCATTGCTGGACCGGACGGCTCGCCTTTGCCCGGGACTTTCTTCCCCATGTCGGGGAAATCGACGGCCGGCATTACGCACTCGCCTGCAACGGCTCTGGTGTTGCCCTGATGCCCTACCTGGGTCACCTGGCTGCCCAAAAGGTCCTGGGCAGGGCAGGCGGCGACAATGCCTATGATGGGCAAGAATTCCGGCAGATTCATCCATTCTACAAGGGTCGGCCCTGGTTTCGTCCATTCCTTTCCGGATTCTACCGGTGGAAGGACATTCGCGAAGGATCGCACTGACAATGGCGTTGATGCTGACGGCAGCGATGATGGCGACGCTGACCGGCTTGCTTGAGAGAGGCCGGTTGCCTTGACGTGGACAGTTGGCGTTGACGTCGGGGGTTCTTTCACCGATTTCTTTGCCGTCAATGAACGTGACGGAAGAACAGCCGTCCACAAGGTATTGTCGACGCCGAAGAACCCGGCCCTGGCCATCAACCAGGGCCTTCGGGAAATGTGCGATGATCACGGGATTGCCCCCCACGCGATTTCGCGTTTCTCCCACGGAACTACCGTCGGAACCAATGCCCTGATCCAACGCAAGGGCGCGCGGGTCGCAGTGGTCACGACGAACGGCTTTCGCGACCTTTTGGAAATCGGGCGGCAGACTCGGCCGAGCATCTTCAGCCTTCAACTCGACCATCCGGCACCGCTGGTGCCACGAAAACTCCGCTTCGAACTGGACGAACGGATCGGCCCGGGAGGCGAAATCATCAAGCCGCCAACCGATGCCAGCATCATCGAGACAGTTGGCCGCGTGCGCGAAAGTGGAGTCGACGCCTGCGCGATCTGCTTCTTGTTCTCATTCGCTGATGACGCGAGTGAAAGACGGATTGCTGCCGCGTTGAAAGAAGGGATTCAGGGTCTCTATTTGTCCCTGTCCTCGGATATTTATCCCGAAATTCGCGAATTCGAGCGGTTCTCGACGACGGTGCTGAACGCCTACCTGCAACCGGCATTCGACGAATACCTGACGACGCTTGAAGCTGACCTTCGCACGATCATTCCGTCTGCGGTAATCGGCATCAATCAGTCAAACGGCGGATTGACGTCGATTGGCACCGGTCGCGACTACCCGGTCCGCACAATACTGTCCGGCCCTGCAGCCGGGGTTCTCGGATCGATTCACGTCGCCCGCGAATCATCCCACAGAAATGTCATCACGCTCGACATGGGAGGTACGAGCGCAGACGTTGGGCTGATTCGAGAATACGAAGCCGACCTCAGCACCAGCCGGGACGTGGCCGGATTCCCCGTACGGCTGCCGATGATCGACATCCACACCGTCGGCGCCGGTGGCGGTTCGGTGGCATGGATCGATCGCGATGGTTTGCTGAAAGTCGGCCCCAGAAGCGCTGGCACCGACCCCGGTCCAGCCTGCTACGGCCGGGGAGGGGTTGAGCCGACAGTCACTGATGCCAACGCGGTCCTGGGCCGCCTGGACCCTGCGGGTCTTCTGGGAGGAAAAATGAGAATCGACATCAAGGCGGCAAGAGAAGCGATTCAGCAGGTTGCGGAGCCGATCGGCCTCAGTGTCGAGGCCACCGCCCTTGGCATAACCGATATAGTCGTTGCGAACATGGTACGCGCCGTGCGCCGCATCTCCATTGAAAGGGGCTACGACCCGCGGGACTATACCCTGATGTCCTTCGGGGGCGCTGGCGGTCTCCATGCCGTCGAGGTTGCACGCATGCTGGGAATTCGCCGGGTTGTCGTCCCGCAAGCCCCTGGAATCCTGTGTGCGATGGGACTTGTCGTGGCCGACATGAAGGAAGACCTTGTCCGGTCAACCCGGTTTCGCGTCACGGACGGTTATTTTGAAGAGCTGCGTCCCGTCTTGCAGGAATTGGCGAAAGACCTCGATTCCTGGTTTGAAGCCGAGAGAATTCCTGGATGCGACAGGGACAGGCGAATTGCCCTTGATATGAGATTTGTCGGTCAAAATCACGAACTTCGCGTCCCGCTGCCCGATGCGACCATCGATTCTGCTCCGTCCGGCTCCCGCCTGTCGGACATGTTCCTGGCAGAACACCGGCGCTGCTATGGATACGCCAACGCCGATGACCATGTCGAGATCATCAATGTGCGGCTCACCGGCCTCGGCCGAAGGCGTCGGGAATTTTCCGGTGAAGGGGAACGGTCAATGCGAGATGCGGAAGTCCCTCGACCGGCAACAGTGCGGCCGGTTCTCTTTGACATTGCGTCGGGTTCGCCAACGGATACGCCGGTTTTCGAGCGCGGGGCGCTTGCACCAGGGCAGGAGTTCACGGGTCCGGCCGTCATCCGGCAACTGGACTCGACCACGGTTCTCGGGCCTGGCGATTCTCTTTTGGTCGACGAGTGCCGCAACTTGGTCATTGATGTTTCACAGCAGGGGAGTCGCCAACCGTGACCGATCTGACAATCGATCCGATTTCTCTCGAGATCATGTCGAATGCCCTGCGATCCGTTGCCGACGAGACATACAATGCGCTGACGCGCAGCGCCTATTCTACGAATATCAAGGAACGGAAAGATCACTCTACGGCGGTCATGGACGCCAATGGCCGACTCGTTGCGCAGGCTGAGAATTCCTTGCCCATACACCTGTCATCCATGGCCGGTCTCATGCGGGCCCTGCTCGCCAAGTATCCTGCCGATGAGATTCGCGAAGGAGACATTTTTGTTTCGAACGATCCCCATGTCGCCGGAGGTTCGCACCTACCCGACATCAACCTGGCGATGCCGGTCTTTGTGGACGGTCGACGCCTTGCCTTCGTTTGCAATATTGCACACCACGCCGATGTTGGCGGCATGGTGCCGGGATCCGTGGCGGGAGGGATGACGGAGATCTTCCAGGAAGGTCTGCGCATCCCTGCCGTCAAGCTCTTTGACCGGGGGGCGCTTGTACGGGACTTGTTCGACATCCTGCTGCTGAATGTCCGCGTTCCCGACGAACGGAAGGGCGATTACAACGCCCAGATCGCGGCATGCTGGCTGGGCGAACGGAGAATGCAAGAACTTTCCGCCCGCCATGATCCCGAAACTCTTGAAACTGCGTTTGACGAGATCATCCGGCGAACGGAAGACAGGTTGCGTCGTGCGGTCAGCGAGATTCCTGACGGAACCTACAGTTGCGAAGACATGATGGATGACGACGGTTGCGAGAACTATGACGTTGTCGTCCGTGTCACGGTCCGAATTCGGGGGAGCCGGATCTCGTTCGACTTTGCCGGGACAGCGCCGCAAACTGCAGGGAATATCAACGTTCCATTCAACGCCAGCCATGCGACGCTGTGCTACGTGTTGAAAGCGCTTGTCGATCCCGAAGTACCGAATAACGAAGGTGTGCTGAACGTCTGCGAAATGATCGCCGAACCCGGGACTCTCGTGAACTGCATCGCTCCTGCGCCCTGCGCGGCGCGCGCGAACACCTGCCAGCGCATTGTCGACGTTGTAATCGGTGCGCTGAAAGATGCCCTGCCGGAAGCAGTGGTCGCGGCGTCCAATGGTGCGAATACGGCCGCCGTTTATTCCGGCACCCGTCCGGAGTCTGGGGAACCCTACGTCTATCTGGAGACAATTGGCGGCGGGTTCGGCGGCCGTGCTGCGAAGGATGGAACCGATGGCGTCCAGGTCCATTCAACCAACACATCCAACCTGCCGATAGAGGTCATGGAAACCGAATACCCTCTCAGGGTCAGCCGCTATGAACTCGTGCAGGATTCCGGCGGCGCAGGGACTAATCGGGGCGGCTTGGCGATCCGACGGGACGTGATGCCGATCGGCCATGCCTGCACTTTCAGCGGGCAGGGCGAAAGATTCAGGCATGCGCCATGGGGGCTGTTCGGAGGTTCGCCCGGAATGACCGGGCGTTTTGCGTTGATTCGCGGCGACGGTCGGGAGTCCCGACTTTCGGGAAAGCCCATGTCGGTCGAAGTTCCGCCAGGCGTGACCATTTCCGCCCAGACCGCCGGAGGCGGTGGCTACGGGGAACCGGAGCAGCGCGGTGCCCACCGGTGCCAGGAGGATCTTGACAGCGAGAAGTTCTCGTCGAATTTCATGAAGCGACACTACGGGTTTCAGTGACGGTCGACCGGAACGCATCCGGGAACGCCGCGGGAGCCGCGATCGGAACGGACGGTGCGTCCGGGGCGGTCAGAACGGAATCATCGGCGTTGTGGTCAGGAGTTCGATCCCGTCCTCGTTGACGATCACGTTCTGTTCGAAGCCAGCAGTCCCGATGCCATCTTTCGCGATGAATGCCTCGACGCCAAGGACGGTATTCGTTTCGATCACGGCATCCAGATGATCATGGACGGTGCTCAGGTAGGGTGGCGTCTCGAAATAAAGTCCGTTCGAGTGACCATAGAACGGGTATTGTGCCGAAGCGCCGCCGCCGTCCGATCCGATTTCAGCCACGAGCCGGTCGCCGTGTTCCGCGATCTCCTTGTACGAACGCCCGGGGCGCACGGCCTCGCACAGCGATTCGACAACGGCTGCACAGCCCTCGATCAGCGTCCGTTGTTCGCGGTCGGGCCGGTTGCCGACAACCGCGGTCCGGCCAGGGTCGAAATAGTATCCCTGCAGGATCGGTCCGATGATGAAGGCGCGTACGAGGTCGCCATGCCTCGGAACCAGGGTTGAATATCCGGTGAAGGGATCGCTGCAGGTGTATGCGGTCAGTTTCCCGTGGGTACAGACGATCTTGTGGTAGGTCCCGCCCCGGCGCAGAAGCTCGGCGGCCGCCAGCCCGGCGGCTTCGGCTTCGCTGACCCCGGCAATCAGCCGTTCCATGAGGATGTCCATGGCGGGATTGACGATGGCCGCACCTTCCCGGAAGCAGTCCAGTTCCCGGTCGGTCTTGATGAATCGCACGGAACGCACGAGATCGTCCACGACCCGCCAGGTGAATTGCGGGTTTGCAACCACGAGACGCTCCCACTGCGCGACCGGAAAGAAATCCGATCCCGAGAAGGCAATCGGGTCTGTGACCTTGCGATCCTCCAGCGCCATGATGATGCTGGCAACTGGGTCGGGGTGATTGCGTACGCGATCGGTCGCCACGAGCTCGGGGCGCAGTTCGGGATCGTCGACATGCAGTTCCGGCGTCTCGCCGGGCTGCAGCAGCACGGCGCAGAACGTCCGCGCCCGGTGCGAGCTGATGTCGACGCCCTGCCCGGTGGTGTGGGAGAAATAATTGGTCAGGTAGATGATGTCTCCGGCACGGTCGAAGGACGCGCTGGTCTTGCCCCAGACCACCGCGCACTCGATGCCGCGACGCCTCATCTCGTCTTCGACGCGGGACCATCTCAGCTGGTATTCCTCGATCGAAAAGTAACGGGCAACCATCATTCATCCTCCTCATGCGGCCTCAGGAAACGCTGCAGGACATTGCCGGTGATCCGCGCGACATTGTTGTCGAAGCCGTCATGGGCGAGGGACGTGATCCATGTGATCGATCCCGCTGAAAATACGGCACCACCGCCGGGTGTCTCGAAATACACCATGTCGGCGCGGACGAATCCATGCTGGGAACCGTCGGTTCCGCGGGTTGCGATCGGGTATTCCTCGCAGCTCAGGATGCCGTCGATTCCGACGTTCTCGGATGTTGCGAGGACGACGCTGTTGGGCGGAGAGCCAAGATCGGGGTCCCAGCGATCGATTTCGATTCCCGCCGCACCGCCACCCCGGCGGCCGAAATCTCCGATAACCTCCTCCGGCTCGATTCCGTCGAAAATGAAGGCGAACTCCGGTTCATGGCTCGCCGCTGTCCGCCGATAGTATGTCGACCGGGCGAACATGGTCGATGAATACCCTACACCGACCAGCCTTTGCGGTGCCCGGCCGCTGGAGCGCCAGAGGCCTCCGGGCTCGCCTGTAAAGAGCATGTGATCCTCACCGGGTTCACCCTCCCAGGCCCGCACGCCCGTAGCACCCTTGCGGCATTCCAGGATTCCCGGGAAGCCGTCATGGAAGGCGACGCGCCAGTAGAAGCCATTTCCGCCGAGATAGAGATGTCGACCGCCATTCTGCTGATAGCTGTCGAAGGCGTCCCACATGTTCGTGGACGTGTATTCGGGATGGGACAGGGTAATGATCGCCCTGTAGCCCGAGATCGCGTCGACGCCTCGTGCATGAATGTCCTCATCCGTGATGACATCGTATGGCTGGCCGATGTGCTCGAGCCAGGCCAGCAAGTGCGTATCGTTGATGTAATTGAACGTATAGGGCCCCGGACGCATGGTCAGCATGGGTCGCAGGCGGCTGCTGTAGCAGACACCGCTTCCATCCATGTGATGGTCATAGGTCGAATGACCCAGTTCGCGATGCTCATGGAGGTGAAGTTCGTACTGGCTGAGCTGGTTGACGCTTTCCGCCATCACCTCGGAGCCGACCATGTCGACCTTCACATGGGTATTTGCGTAGGCGAGATAGGTTGCAGTGCTGGCGATCACCGCCACGTCCGCGGTCCGTTCGCCGGCAGGCGGACGCACGAAGAAAGGGATATGGTCCAGATCGCCGTCATCCGTCTCCAGGATGGCGGCGTAGTATCCGCTCCGGCAGTCATCCGGCACTTTCCAGGTGAAGTCGGTCTCCCAGCCGCAATCGTAGATGTCGTCCGAATGGAAGTGAATTGCGGCGTACAGTTCCGGTGCGGTCTTCCAGCTCAAGACCGATGAATCCCAGTTGCACCCTGTCATCGCCCGTGTCGGCACGTTTATCGTGCGGCCATGGACTGCATTGCCGGAAACGTCCTCGATCCGGTCGGATGCCATCTGTCTGGAGAAATCCCAGCTTGCCAGAATCCCTGACCGGATCGGAGAACCTCCGGATGATCGAAGAAAGGCATCGGCTTCTTCAAGCTCCAGGACGGTGCCAAAGACAGTCGGCCGCTCGATCTTCCCGTCGAAGAACCGGCAGGCGCTGGCTGCTGCGGGTTTGGCCGTCCCGGTACTGGTTGCGGCGATGAGAAAGGGGATTCCGGAACCGGGTGCCGACACGCCTTCCCCCAGCTCCATTGATGCCGTTGCGGCACGGGGGATTCCCGGAATCGCCCGCGTCGCAATCTGGCCAACCATTGCGGTTCCCAAATCAAAATCCATGGACGCCATTACCAGGTACCAATGCCTGTACAGCAATGGCACGCTGCTGCTGACCCTTCCGCATCCGCCGATCGTGAGCGCCAGCGTTCCGTCCGCGTCCAGCCCCAGTTGCCACCCTCGCTCGGCCGCGCCGTCCCAGTGGCTCAGGATCGTCTGCTCTCCCCGTCCGGGACGTGTCGGCCAGACAAGTGCGGCAACCGAGAATCGCTTTTGAGAGGCCAGGCGGTCCGGATCATCGATCCTGGCAAAGGAACCCGGAAATGCGGGTTGGAAACGGCCCGTTATCGGGTCAGGCCGAATGCGCGCGACAGGGTCAACGCGGAAACCGGGACCGAGGGGATCGAGGTCTGCGCAGATCACCCGTCCGACCCGGGCCCTGTAACTGTCGATGCCGTCGCAGCTGACCTTGAACGCGATCGTGGATCCCGGGGAAGCGTGCCAGTCGTCACAGTAGCCGAGCATGCGAATTCCGGACACGAAGGTATTCATGCTACAATTCCAGTTCCGTTCCGGTCAGGTCCCGCCACCGCAGTTCGAACACGGCCCATTCCGCTGCGTCGAGGCTATCGAATATGCGATCGTCAATCGCTTCGATCGGCCGATTGCGTTCACCGATACGGCCAATTCGCCACGACCGGAACGGTTCGACCACGACGAGAACATACTTGCCGCGAATTGGGGTCGCCCTCATCCGGTGCAGGAGATTCCGGAGTTCCTCGCTGTGTGGCCCCCGAATCCCGGCGCGAAACTCCCTTGCAAGATCGATGCGGCGAGGATCAACAGGGTAGATGGCGGCCTCTTCCCAGTAACGATACATGAGCTTGCTCCGGCAATCGGCGGGCCCGGGGGGCCGCTAGTTCATTGTTGCATGACGTTCGCCGTCGTCGATCTTGTGGACATGGGTATGCGATACCGTGCCGCATTCCAGGCGGCACTGACGTCGATGTCGGGTGGGCGGCATCCCAAACTCGCTGCGGTAGGACCGCGAGAAATGGGCGAGCGATCCGAATCCCGAGGCGATTGCGACCTCCGTAATGCTCATGTCCGACTGGATGAGAAGCCTGCGGGCCAGCTCTAGGCGTGCACGGACGTAGTATTGGGTGGGCGAGGTATTCAGATACGTTCTGAACAGCCGCTGCATCTGCTTTCCGGAAACACCGATGGAATCGGTCAGGTCGCTTAGCGGCACTGGTTCTTCAAGGTTGGATTCCATCAGGTCGATCGCTTCGGCAAGCGCTGAATTCGCCACACGCGGATACCTTGAACCCACGGGTTGCGGGCTGACGGACGGACGAACCTTGTCGAGAATGTACTGGTCCGAAACGGCAATGGCTGTCGACGCGCCGAAATGCGCAAATACCAGATGCAGAGCGAGGTCGACGACTGCGGCGCCACCTGCACAAGTGATGATCTCGCGATCGATTTCAAACAGCGTGCTGCAGATGTTGATCTTGGGGAACAGTTCGCGCAGCGTGTCGAGATATTCCCAGTGAATGGTGGCGCGCCGGCCGTCGAGCATGCCGAGCTTGGCCAGGATCAGGCTCGCTGACCCGAGCGCGGTCACGACGCTGCCGCCTCTGCTGAGCCGGCGAAGCCAGTTCGCCAGCGCATCGGGTACGTCGTATTGAGGGTCGTTTCCCGTGACGAGGATGACATTGGTCAGGGTGCTGCAGTCCTGAATCGACAGATCAATCTTGAATTCCATCTCGCTGTTCGACGTCGCCGGCTCGCCGTCCATTGAGAGAAGCGTCCATTCGAACAGTTTCCGGTCCGCGACGCGGTTTGCGATGCGCATCACCTCGACAAAGGACACGAAGGGTACAAGCGAGAAGCGTTCGCCGAGGAAGAACCCTACGCGGACAGGTTGGTCCTTGTCGTCATGCTTCAGCAATGAACTGTTTTCCTGTCGTCATGTCAGCGCCGCTGGAATATCCGTGACGCCAGTATCGGATAGTCGAACGGACGCGGGGGTTCCCCGTCGATATACATGTGCGCGAAGGCGTCCGTGATGCCCTGGATGTGGGCCGTGCGCTGTTTCCACTCGCGGTAGGCACTCTCGGACGAAAACACGGTCACTGCAATGCGTGATTCGCCTTCCCCCATCAACTGCATGGCGAGGCACTCCGGTTCGTTCTCCATTGTCCTGAAGACCAGGTCCTCGAAAAGTTCAACGGATTCCTCCGCGAACTGAGCCTTGCAGCGCCAGTGAGATGTCCGAATGTACATTTTCGTTTTTTCGCTTTCCAGAATGTCCTGTCGCCATATCTGGCTGCGGAACTTTCGCGGACCGGCAGCTTCAGTGGGACGCTCCCGATATCGTGCGCATTCGGGTGCGTCGGTGGACGGTGGCAGCCACGTGCCTGAAGCGCCAAGTGTATTTCAGACCAGTGCATCCCGTCCCTCTGGCGATTTCGTTCATCATCCGCGGGCTCGACTGCCGGGCCCGTGATCTCCGCGTGCCCGCCGCCCGCCGTTGATAGGGATCCAACCGGCCTTGAGCCGGTGCAAGGGCCGCCGCTGGGTAGAGGATGAAGCAGGCATGGTACTCCAATATGATATGTTTGGCCTTCGACTTGATCCAAAAGGACAGAATGCCTTGATGCGGATCACCATAGTGCGGCTGGCACCGTGATCGAACGCAAGCCCATCGGAGATTCCGGGAGCAGACGATTTCGAGATCTGCCTCGGTCTGGACAATACGAAACTGCAAACGGCCGGGATTGCCGAATTCCGAACTTGTGATCTTGTCCGCACCGGTTCGTTAGATCGGGAATTCAGCAGGATCCGTATCCGATGCTCTATGCAATGTCTGTCCGGCGGTCCCGGTATGCGGCTGTCGACTTAAAGCTCCTCACTTTTGTCGAAGTAAAATTGCTCACTTTCCCAAGAAGAGCGGCCCCGGTTTGGGAGCGATCCTTCCTGGATGTTCCTCGGCGCGCAGCGAACGTCCAGCCGGGTGACCTTGCTCCTCCGGACTCACTCTTGATCCCGGGCCGGGGGAGTGCCCTTTTGCTATCGGAACCACGGCGACTCTCCTCACGCAGGAAGAAATGTCCGCATGACCATGCCGCCGCGGGATCCTTGTCGTTCTCGCCTGCGGTGACGATCTCTTGCATTTCCCCTCGCAGGTGCGACTGGAAACCGTGTTCCGTTGCACACCCGGCAACTCCTGCCTTTGACATTCGGTGCGTCGAGTCCGGAGAAAGCTGCAGCCCGAAGCACCGACGGTTCGGTCCCCGACTGCGATGCCGGGAGATGATCGATCCGGGTCCGGCACCAACACGATCTCTGGCAGCGTCAGAACCGGCGGCGACGCGGGCGGCGTCTTCGCGGAGCGCGGACCTCGGGCCGCGGTCACCGGCCCCGGGCCAGGATTGCGCTGGTCTGCGGTCGGTTCAGTTCAACGAGCGGTCGGACGGGTGCAACTCGCCGATCTGGCGCGGGTTAGGGTCGGGATGGGTGTCCTGACCGGGCGAATGCCTGTGGCAGGCGCGGCCGGCTTCGAGGCCCTGCAGCCAAGAAACCGGAATCCACTGTGCCAGCCGCGCATCGATGGGAATGGGCACGACAAGGACGTGAACGGAGTGGAATGGCCTTAGCAGAACAGCATAATGACGCGAGCGAAGAGGCCCCCACCCATTCAGATAGGGGGAACCGGCACATGAAAAAAGCACTGACAACACTGGCGTGGACGGCGGTGGCGGCCTTCGCGGCGATGACACCGGTTGCAGCGCAGATGCATCGATGGGACATGCCGAACGAATACGCCAAGGCCTCAGGCCATTACTATGACGAAATCTTCGCCAACAAGCTGCGTGAAGCCACGGGCGGCGCCATCGACATCACCAATCACTATGGCGGTGCGCTTGGCTTCAAGTCCAAGGACCATTGGAAGGTCGTCGAGGATGGTGCCGCACAGATCGCGAGCACCTATACCGGCGTGTTTGCGGGAATCGATCCGATATTTCTTCTGGTATCCATGCCTTTCCTGGCACGCAACATCGACGAGTCCCGGGCTCTCTACGAGGCGGCGCGTCCATGGTATGCGGCGGCCTTCGAAAGAGGCAACCAGATGCTGGTGCTGGCCGTGCCTTTCCCGCCCGTGGGAATTTGGGCCAGGCAGCCGGTGACGAACCTGGCGGAACTGGCGCAAATCAGGATCCGGACCTACGACAAGACAAGTACCGTTGCGCTGAATGCCGCCGGTGCAAATGCGGTCCAGTTGAGCTGGGCCGACATAATTCCGGCTCTCACAACCGGTACGATCGACTCCGTGCTCACCGCGGGTGAGGGTGGCGTCCTGTCGAGTTTCTATGAGCACATGGATCATTTCAACGCCATCAACTATGTTGCGGGAACCCAGATGTTCCATATGAACCGCGATGTATTCGACAGCCTGTCTCCCGAACTTCAGAACACGATCCTCGAGGTCGCCAGCGCGACCGAAGACGAGGCGTGGGAAGCCATCAAGGACCGGGTCGACAAGTCCTATGTCAGGATGCGGGATGCCGAGGTAACAATCCTGACCGAGGCGGACATGGGGGATGGCTTTCTCGCGTCCCTGCGTGAAGCCTCGACCGTCGTGTTCAATGAATGGCGCGACAAGATGCCGGCAGGGGCAGCAGATGAGATCATGGCGGACTTCGCGGAACGCCTTGGCACCATGAACTGACGCAGAGCGACGACGGGGAAGGCCTCTGCCTTCCCCGAAGCCCGGAAATGAACTCGTCAATCACCCGTTTCGTTCGTACATTCGATCGATTTGCACGAATCCTGTCGGTTGTCGGGGCGGTCGCTGCCGGGATCATCCTGTTGGCGATGACATTTCATATCCTTGCCGAAATCGTCCTTCGGACCCTGTTCCTGCGCTCGACCTTCGTGCTCGAGGAAATGATCGGCTACGGCGTTGCCGCCATGTCCTTTCTCGGACTGGGATACGCTCTCAATAGCGGGGCGCTGATCAGAATGAACCTTGTCCTCGAAAAACTCGGAAACGGACAGATCCGGCGAATTGCGGAAGTGATCTGCATCATCGCGGCGGCTGCATTCACGGGCACCGCCGCCTGGTACTTCTACATTAACGCGGTGCGGGATTTCGTGCGCGGCCACGTGAGCGAAACCCTTTCGGAAACGCCTCTCTGGCTGCCGCCGTCGATCATGCTGCTCGGCATGCTGGTGTTCATCGTCCAGTTGCTGGCGTACCTGTTGCGGGTTCTCGCGGGAGACGTTTCCTTCTCGGCAGGATTGCGAGGGCGGGAATGATGCCTGATCCGAAACAGGCGATGCCGGGCACCTCACTTTTGGAAGACTGAGCCATGGGACCGCTGGAAGTCGCGTTGGCGACACTGGGCCTGCTTGCTGCATATCTGACGCTCGGGATCTGGGTGTTCGCGGCGGTTGGTCTGGTTGGCCTGACGGCGCTACATCTGCTCCTCGGTTTCGACATTGACCGTATCGGCGCGATCATGCGCGGATCGATGTGGCGTTCGGCCAGTACCTGGGAGCTGTCCGCCGTTCCGATCTTCATCATGATGGGCGAGCTCATGTATCGGAGCGACATGTCAGAGCGGCTCTTCCGTGGATTGTCGCCCTGGGTCGCGCGCATTCCGGGCGGTCTGCTGCATACCAACATTGCCGGATGCACCATTTTCGCCGCGGTGAGCGGATCGACCACCGCGACCACCGCGACGGTTGGCAAGATCACGACTGCAGCATTAGCCGAAAGAAATTACGATCAGAGACTTGCGGTAGGATCGCTTGCCGGCGCCGGCAGCCTTGGGCTGATGATCCCGCCGTCGATTTCCTTCATCATCTACGGCGTGCTGTCAGAGACATCCATTGCCCGCCTGTTCGCAGCCGGCGTATTTCCGGGCTTGCTGATCGCGGGGCTCTATTCCGGATACATCGGCCTGCGCGCTGCCGTGAACCCGACGCTGGCTCCCCGCGGAACCGACACATATACCGCCGTCGATCGTCTCAGGGGATTACTGGACCTCTTGCCGGTATCAGTTCTGGTGATCTTCGTACTCGGCAGCCTTTACAGTGGAATCGCCACACCGTCGGAGGCGGCGGCGGTGGGTTTCCTGGGTGCCTTTCTTATGGTCCTGCTGACCGGGCAGATGACCTGGAATCTCTTCGTGGAGTCCATCGCCGGCACGATCCGGATCACGACCATGGGAATTACGATCCTTGTTGCCGCCAATTTCATGTCGTCCGCCATGGCCTACCTGCATGTTCCCCAGGAGATAGCCAAGTTTATCGTCGACCTCGGCCTGTCTCGATATGCCCTGATCCTGCTTGTCGCCGTATTCTACGTCGTTCTTGGCCTGTTTCTCGACGGCCTTTCCATCATGGTCATGACTCTGCCGATCACCTTGCCGCTGGTTGTCGCCGTCGGTTTCGATCCGGTCTGGTTCGGCGTTTTCATCGTCATCATGATCGAACTCGGTCTCGTCACGCCTCCTATCGGGTTCAACCTTTTTGTCCTGCAGGTCATGACCGGCCACACGATGGGGTTCATTTCCCGCGCTGCCTTTCCGTTTTTCCTGCTGCTCTGTGTCGCCGCGGTGATCATTACCGCCTTCCCCGAAATTGCGCTCTGGTTGCCGGATGCGCTCTTCAACAGATAACTCGTACAGGGAGACCACGATGTTTGCTTCATTTACCCGTCTGGCCAGATACAATGCATGGGCCAACCGTCGGATGCACAAAACCTGCGCGCGCATGACGGTCCGCGCCCTGATGGAGGACCGAAGTGCATTCCAGTCGTCGATATACCTGACTCTGGAACACATCCACGCCGCCGATCGAATCTATCGCGATCGCCTCCTGAAACGGCCGCTCAGCCTCGAATGGCCGATTCAACAGATCTTCTCGGGGATCGACGAGCTTACGGCCGCACAGTCTGAAATTGACGCCTGGTATATAGAGTTCACCAAGGCCCTGACCCGCGAACAACTCGATGCGGACTGGCCATTCACGACTTTCGACGATGATCCGGTTCATGTCAACGAAACCCTCGGAACTTGCCTGAGCAATCTTTTCCAGCACCAGGTTCACCATCGAGGGCAGGTGCATAACATGCTCTCCCAGACGGGAGTCTATCCGCCACCCATGGATTACATCCTGTTCGCCATGGAAGACCGGGGTGTCGAGATCCCGGATGACCTGAAGAGTCGCTGGCGTGAATGACGGCCCCCGGACTCGAGCAGGTCAGGAATTGATCGGAGCCGGGGAACCCGTCGCAAGGGTCTCGGCCTTTGTCGACTGCTACGGCGAGCCCGCCAGCCGGTTGACGCCCCGGATGCTCGAGATCTTTCCTGCGGTCGAGGTCTTCCGTTCCAGGCCAAAGTCGGAAGCCGAATTGATCGATCGGCTCCAGGGGCGCCGACATGCGATCGTTTACATGGGCTATCTCTCGGCATCCGTTCTGAATGCATGCCCGGATCTGGTGTGCCAGGCGAACTGGCAGAAGGTAGGAGGTGAAAGTCCTCTGGAACGAAGGAGTAACCAATTCACGTTTCTCCGCGAGCCGTGCGTCGGTTCCCGCGAGGGGGCAGGCGAAGCGTTGGCAGCGGTACGGATGGGCAGGGCCATAGAGCATCGAAAAGGCGATGGACCGGGTTGCCGAGGCTATCAGATCGGTCGAAGGCAACATCGCAGGCGTCGTTTTGGTGAGATGTCGGCGAGCCACGCGGTGTCAGAGAACCCATGCACGTCCGCACGCCTTCTGCCGGGACCCTAGGAGGTCTTCAGGCAGTCCTGCCTGTCGTGGCGGGACCGTGTAGGGAAAGGAGAAAGCCGAAGCCTATGATGAACGGTTTGAAGGAGTCGGATGAGGCCGTACGACCTGCGACGGCGGCGAACAAGGGAGCGCACGCTCCTGCGGAGCCGCCGGAGAAGGGCCTCAACCAAGGGGAAACCGGGAGGCCAAAGCACGCGCCGGACGCAGTGCCGGGCAAGCGTGGCACAGGCGGCCGACCGGATACTGCAAGCTGCAGAGTGAAACCCGAAGGAGCGTCATACGGCGCTCTTCCACCATGTCACGCCGGAGGCGCTCGCTGCGTCTTACTTCGCGTAGAGGCAGGACGCGGCGGTTGGTGGCGACGGCGTGACGTGGGCGATGTACGGCGAAGGTCTGTACGAGCGGCTGCTCGACCTCCACCGCCGCCTGCACAGCGGGGGAGCGTACCGGGCGCCGGCTGTCCGGCGGGTGGAGATACCCAAGCCGGACGGCGGGACACGACCGCTCGGGATCGCGGCGCTGGAGGACAAGATCGTCCAGAAAGCGGTTGTGGACGTGATCCTGACGCCAGTCTACGAGGTCGGTAAATCAGAACGTTCTGATTTCCCGCCCTTTTACGCAGCCATCGACAGGCAAACCCGGATTCAGCCGCTTTCGTGGGATTTCGTTGATCCAGATCCAGGCTATCCACATCCTCTCCACAGACGGACGTCGTGCAGGCATGCCGAAGTAGCCCGGCCACGGTGTCCTGACCGACGACTAGCCTGATTGGAGAGCACCGCCAATCTCGTGCACGGGATAGGCGGTGCTCTCCAGTACAGGATGCCGCGCCGTGCGTGGTGGTTCACGTGACCGGCGAGGCGTGCGCATCATGCTGCCCCTGTGCATCTTCGTCAGCGCGGCAGCGAGCCATGAGGTTAGGACGCTCGCCGTAACGCCATCCCGAACAGTCGTTGATCCATTGCCTCAAGCTGCCCACCTTCAGTTCACGAACCTAACGGGTTGCATGTCGGCGTCCGCCATCGGCCGCCGACGCGCTCACCGCCGTCGCGACTGCTCGTCACATCCCCCGCAATTCATGGCTATGGCGGCGCATGCGCCGCCTCCGGTTCGAATCAAAATGTTTGCCAATAGTTTGCCAGTTTGCCAATTCGCCAATCTCGCAAAGTGAAACAGCCCTGGAAAACTCAATGTGTTCAAGGGCTTTTTTTGGTTGCTGGGGTAGGATTTGAACCTACGACATTCAGGTTATTCAGAAAACTCCCAATTTAGGCACGGTCGCCGCGACCATCCAAACGACTTCGAGGAAGGCCCACAACGACACGATCGCTGCCAGCAAGGCAAGGATGTGGAAGACAGAACTGACCTTAGAAATCCGCTCCGACGCCGCCGTTTCTGGATATACGGATTATGCGAAACCGTCTTCCTTGAACCAGTCGCCCAAGCATCAGCGAAGTTGACGATGTAAGCGAGGAATGCCGTAACAACCGACATTGCGACGCCCATGACAAAACGCAAAATTGGATCTGCCGGAAGCTCGGATTTGACGCTGGCGCCTCCGCTCTCAACCGCCCCACGAAGGCCAGAAGGGCGACCGCAGCACCACCCGTTGATTAGAAGTGGAGAACGGATCACTACGTTGGCGGTCTCAATGGCGGCCTTGTTGAAATCCGCAAGAAAATCAGCGTTTCGCTCGTGGGCGCACCGGGCATCACTTTTCTCATCTTCGTTCATGCGGTGCAGTGTCGTAGATGTCCGTGCAATCTCAAGAGGAAATACGGCTCGAATCCGGCGGCCTGCCGCTCGCGGCGCAGGTTTGTTTCGATTTCAGCAAAGGCGCCAAGCATGTCGAAGGCTCAGTTTCCAAATCGTATGCATGACCTGTCGATTGCGTTGGCGAGGCACGTGCGGGGCGAGGCGTTGTCCAGCTCGACCTGCTGGAACCATCGCAGGTAGTTGTCGAGATACTTGGTCGCGACCCCGCGGTAGCGCCCCAGGAAACCTTTCAGCTGGCCATGGCGGCTGTTGACCGTCTGGATGTGAAATGCGTTCTGAACCCGCTCGCCTCTGGACAGGTTGAGCGCTTCGTGGCGAACGCCCATTGCTGCGGCGCATGGCGGATATGCGCGATGGCCGTCACTGACCAGGACGATGTCCTCGTCCACGACCGGTTCGATGACGTCTCGCAGGGCGTCGGCATTGACCGCCGGAAGAACCGCGCTGACCGTCATGCCGCTGCGGTCGGCGGCAACCAGAACCGGAACCTGCTCGGACGACAGGCCGCGCTTGCTTGCCTTCCCGCCGCGGCGACGCGCCTTGCGATCAAGGTTCCGCTCGCCCTTGCGGCTTTCCAGCACGTAGGTTTCGTCGGCCTCGACAATGCCGGCAAGCTTTCGAGGATCCCGGCTTCCAGCGGCAAGGAACCGGTGCCGCCAGCGGAAGGCCGTGTTGACGGCAAGCCCGCAACGCACGGCGGACGCGCGCACCGTGTCCCCGTCCGCGAGACAGGTTCCGAACGCCAGCCATCTCTCCTTGCGGTGAAGGCCCGCCAACGGCGTGCCTGTCGCTGCATTGAACGTCTTTCCGCAACCTTTGCATTGATATCGGCGCAGGCCGCGCGCCTTGCCGCGCGACACGGCGCCGGGAGTGCCGCAATGCGGGCACCGGCGGTCCTCGCCCACGCCCGCCTCGATCACGGCCAGCGAGGCCGACGCCCGCGAGCCTCCGGAGAGCACTGCCCCGGCTTCCTTGCGCTGCGCGGTGCTGAGCTGGTCAACCTGCGAGAGCCAGGCCTGAA
This sequence comes from Silicimonas sp., assembly GCA_022819605.1. Lineage (GTDB taxonomy): Bacteria > Pseudomonadota > Alphaproteobacteria > Rhodobacterales > Rhodobacteraceae > JAJEFO01. The sequence goes on from JAJEGW010000215.1 coordinate 56,786, forward strand.
ACTGCTTGTGATTCATCATCTGTAGTCTCCTGCTTCGTTCAGGAACAAAACATGAACGCATACGTTTTGTAAACTGAGCCATGTCGAAAGACGCCTTGCTGGCACCGGTCGAGGTATCCACAGGCTGGTCGAGCGCGGCGGTGTAGACCCATCGCACGGACGCAAACCACTGCTCGAGCCGCGCCGCCGCTCGATGACCTTGACCTCCTGTCCGTCGAACGGATGCCGGAAACGGCGCATGAACACCGTCCCGAAGGGCCGCGGGTCTTCAAGTGGTGTAGTGGGGAGGCTCGTTCGAGACCACAGAACCCGAGCGGTCGCAAACTTGCCGCATCGCATGATTTGCTCGCTGGATCACTCAAAGCGGGCTAGCGATGTCCTGTCGTCAATATGCCGCCGAAGTCTTCGGGTCGTTCCACAATATGGAGTTGATCAAAGAGGCATATTGAGGGCCTTGGATGACCGGAAAGCGTCCGACGGGACAACCATTCCCAAACGACCGGAAGAATGACACAGCATTCTGATTTGAAGCCACTTTTCACTTCTTCGGCACATCTTGGCAGCTATGATGTTCCTGATCCGTATGCCCTTATGGTAATCCAGCCAACAGTTCATGCGATGACGCCAAGCGGTACCGATCCTCTGTGGCTAGCCAAGGCGCTCGTGTCGGTGAACCCGATCACACGACGCTGGAAAGCTATCGGGTGGCCTCAGGCGAAGGTGTGGGACGAGCGCTACAGCGCGGAAAAAAAATATTGGAATCAAGGGCGGCCCCACGAGGCCTGGTACGTGCGCTGCCGCAATGTGACGGTTGGTCGCTGATTGCCCGGATCACCAAGGAGCTTACGCCGAGAAAGTCCGCCGCAATGCTTTCGGACACCCTCACCGCCGTAACGCGGACGGAATCCTGCGTCAGGTGGACGTATCTCGAGGTTTCCGCAGCGGTGCGAGTTCACCCTCACGGCGCCGAGCCTCCGGCGCGCTCAGTCCTGCAGCCCAAGCTTGGTGCGTGCATGGTTACCGCTCCACGGTCTGCCGCCCGGCTGTCGGCCGATGTCGTGCCGCGGCTCCGGCGAATCCTATTCCGGGTGCAGGAGGCAACGCATCCAGGCGACGCCGATGCGCCGGGCTTCCGGCTGCATCCGCTGAAGGGCGACCGCGCGGGCCAATGGAGCGTTCGCGTCTCCGGAATCTGGCGTGTGGTGTTCCGCTTCGAGGACGGCGAGGCTGTGGACGTGGACCTGATCGACTACCACTGAATGGAAGGGAGTGCAGATCATGAGCGAGATTGCAAGCGAACGCGTCGGCCCGATGCTCAACCCGCCACACCTAGGCGAACTCGTCCGCGAGAGCATGGACGATGCAGGCTGGAACGTGACCGAGACGGCGGCGCGTCTCGGCTGCGAGCGCGGAACGCTGTCGCGACTGCTGAACGGCAGGGCGGGCGTGTCGGCGAATATGGCGCTGTCGCTGGAGGACATCGGCTGGGGCACGGCCGAGCACTGGATGCGGATGCAGGCAAGCTACGAGCTTGCTCAGGTGCGCTGCGGCCGGACTGCGGTCGAAGGACGCACGGGCGCGCTGCACGCATGATCGAGCCTCGCGCCAGCGTGGCCTCACAGGGGCCTGTCCCGCTTGTCGCCGCTTATTTGCCGCTGAACAGCGTCGCGCTGGCCGACAACGAAAATATGACTGACAGTGCGCCTGATGCGCCTGTCCTGGAACGAGGTTCACGCCCGCGCGGCCACACTCGCCGACGACTGGAAGGACGCGTTCTACGAGAAGGGCGAGACGCAGAGCTTTTACAACGAGTTCTTCGAGGTCTTCGGGAAGCGTTGCCGTGATGTTGCCAGCTACGGGCAGCACGTCTCGAAGCTCGACAACAGTTCCGGCTTCATCGACCTGTTCTAGCCCGGACTACTGCTTGTCGAGCGGTCGCCGCATCCAGTCGCCGAGCTTGCCCAGCAGGATCTGGCGATAGAGCTTCACGGTGGTGGTGGTGTTTTTTGGACTGCTCTGGCGTGGATTTCCCGCGCTCTTTCGTTCGGATCGGGACGGATTTGCTCGCTTTGGCTTGACCTGACTGGGCGGGTTTCCGGGACGCCGCCATTTCCCTCATTCGTGCCTGTGACGATGCGGTGCGTTCCTTGCCTGCGATCACGTTTCCCGGCCGCCTGTGACGAACGGAGCGTGCCGCGAGCCGCTGCGGATGATGTCCGGCGGCTCTGAGCGCGCAATCGTGCCTGTCACGCATTCTGACGGTGTCGCGGTCTCCCGCACCGGCTGCGTTCGACCAGTTCCGGGTCGGAGGCCCCGGTGCAGGTGCAGGTGGCGTCGCACCCGCTCCCAGATCCGGCCTTCGAGGAGCCTGCGGGGCCCGTCACCGCCGCGCGGGCGTGTTTCACAAGGACACTTCATCGCCGCATGCACCTCATCTCTTTAGTCAGGCCGCCAACGGCCTTCGCCGGACCATGAAAGCACGCGACGCAGCCCGTCCAGTTCGTCCGGGCGGTCCATCCTTCGCGAACCCGAAAGCCTGCCTAAAGATCAGAAAGAGGAAACGATTATGAAGAAAGCACTTCTTGCTACCACGGCACTCGTGACGATGTCGGGCGCGGCCTATGCCCAGGGCGTGACGCTCTCGGGCTCTGCCGAAATGGGAATAGCCGACGGCGGCACTG
>JAJEGW010000150.1 GCA_022819605.1 Silicimonas sp.
ACCTGTCCCAGGTCAGGTGCAGATCAATCAACGCGTACTTCGCCGCATTCTGGCTCAGTCCCGAGGCCCACGGCGCGATGCTTGCTTTTACCGCGTTGAACGCCGGCCGTAGCCGGTAGTGCGACGTCGGCGACTTCTCACGTGCCGCCAGAGCCCGGCGAGACGCTTCCACACCCCAGTTCCAGGCAAACCGGGCATAGCCCGCATGCTGGCGCAGCAACGTCTCCTGACGGGCATTCGGATCCAACGCGATACGGTGTGTGATGATCATAGAAATCACCTTCTCTGCCACCGTCATCCCGACAAAACGGACGGTGGCACGGATGAGGCAGCCTGCGCACGAAAACCAGTTCGCCAAAGTCCTTGTCTTCCGTCGGTTACCCGAACGGGCATGCGCTCATGCACCTGCTCGCCTGCCAGCGAACGGTGGGCAAACACCAGACATGCCTGAACGTCCTCCGGTTCGAGAAACGGATACTCCTGCAAAATGAGTTGCGCGCTATCCCCATCGACCCCGATGGGGCGGCACACGTCGTAGCGCGGCGGGCGTCTTGGCATGACACGCTCTCATCAGGCGAGATCCGGGAGGCAGCGTCTCCGGACCCGCGAGGGGGATGGTCAGGTTCTGCGGCGATACCTCAGCCGCCGCCTTGCCCGCTCGACCCAGTTTCAGCGGCCTTCGGACGCTTCGGCACCAGGCTGCTGACGCGCCGCACCAGTGCCGCCTGCAAGATAAGAGAACCCGCAGACGCCGCGTTGATGCCGTTGTCCTGTGCCGCCTGCTGCAAAATGGCGTACGACGCCGGCGGCAGATCGATCGTCACCCTCGTTGCTTTGGCCATCTATCACCCCTTGCCCAGGTACCAGTTCGTCACCCGCAGCCGGCCGTGCCCGAGCTCCGACGACACCCGGTTTCTCGCCCATTCGTCGGCCTGCAACTGCTCGGCCGTCATCGCGTCTCGCGTCGGACCGCCGCGCACCGGACAGGCGAACCCCGCCAGCACCTCGTAGCGGTCCTGGGCATAGGCATGGCGAAAGCCGTGCGTGCCAGTGAGCCCGATGCTCTTGCAGGCTGCCTGCCACAGGCCGTCACGATAATCCTTGTACGACAGAGACGGCGGGATCAGCGAACCCTTGCCCGCCACCGCCTTGGCATGGTCCAGGGCCTCGCGCTGCGCCGCCGTGGTCAGCGGAATCTCGCGCCGCCGCCCGCCCTTCGTCCAGGTGCCCTTGAGCACCAGCCGGTTGCCCCGGTCCGCCAGCGCCGGCTGGATCATCAGCGCCTCCTTGCGGCGCAACCCGAAGGCCACCTGGAGCCGCAGCGAGGCCTGTGCGTAGCGGTTCTGAACCCGGCCCAGGACCTCCGGCTGGACGTAGGCCGCCTTGCTCACCGTGGCTTCTCGCACGCGCTTGCCGTCGTGGTAGTCGGCGTTGCGCTTCGACATCACCCCGCTGCGGCCTGTCCAGTCGCAAACGTGGCGCAGGAAAGCCAGCCGGTTGTTGATCGTGCCGGGGCTCAGTGCCTTGCCGTTCCAGTGCTGCACGAGGCCGCGAACGTGCTTGTCCTTGAGCTTCCGTGCACACCCCTTCTGGCGGGAAAATTTGTGGTAGCCGGCGGCATCGAGATCACGGGCGATCTTGGCCGCGAGCTCCATGCGATCGCCCTGCGTGGTGCGCCCGTCGACGCGGTGCTCGCGGCACAGTCTCTTGAGCTCGAACTCCAGTTGCAGCATACCCCGAGGGTCTTCCGTGTGCTGAGAGTAAATGGCCCGCATCCACACCGTTGGCGGGATGGCAAAAGGGCCGGGGCGCGGGGTTGCGCCTTGTCCTCGGCGAGTGCCAAAGCACCGCCTTTGCTTGGACGACAACCGCCTCGAAAGCGGCTGCACGGTTACGGCAAGCCGTCACGGTTTACGCTCCATTGAGCGCGGACACGGCCGGGTCCGTCACGGCCAGGGCACGGGAAGGACTTCTTTCCGAAATCCCTGGTATGTCCTTGAAGGACAATCGGTTATAAAACGTCGCTAAAATGCGTCACTGCGCTGAGGGCTGCAGTGACGCATCTCCCGCCGACCGTGGCGGGATGGCGTCATCGGGGCCTGCGCTCGCACGGCTGAACGCCGGTCGCGCATGCCCTGCGTTGCTGCACGCAACGCCCAAGCCCGGGTGTCGGCTGGACGCCAACCGCGGGGCGCTTGGGAGCGCTGTGCAAGGGCACCTTGAGATACCGTTACAGACGGCACCGTGCACGGGGATCCTCACCTGCTTCACGGTTCGGGAATCACGCTCAAAGGCCATGGCCGACACCAGCACAGTGGCATCGTCGCACAGCCAACAGGTTTCAGGTTGCACCATGAACAAGGCCAGTGCCTCCTTCAAGGTTGGAAAACAGCGCTGAAAGGTTATCGCCTGGCACGCGGCCCTCAAGACCCGCGCCACACCGTGGAGTTTGTCAACGAGTCTCCACACACTCAGCAGGACTGTTTTATGAGCGTCCCGGCTCGTCGGGAGATTGTTTTGATGAGCCCTCCCAGACTCGTCGTGTCCATTGACAATGCGGTAGACACGCCCGCCCAAACAACAATGCCCCGATTCTACTCCTTTTCCTGACCGCCGCGCAATCGCTTGGCTTCCTGCCGCAGCTCCCTGGCTTCTGTCTTCAGCCGCGCCAACGCCGCACTCATCTTCTTCACTTCGGCGTCCTTGGCCTCCATGTGCGCCTGCGCATCCGCCTCCCGGTTCACCGCCTCGAACTCGCGTGCCGCCGCCCGCGACTCCAGTACCTTCAGCCTCTGCTCCCATTCCTCCGCTTCTCGCATACGACGGTCCGCTGCGGCACGCTGTTCCCCGGCTTCCCGCAGCGTGTCCGCCGCCGCCTTCTCGCGTCCGGCAACTTGCCCCCTCAGCTCGTCGCGCACGATCCAGTACGCCAGACAAATGGCCAAGGTGCCGAAGATCAAGATGTCCACGGCCAGCCAAAACACGTCTTGCGGCAACAGGTGCCAGGGCAGCAGCAAGGAGGGGCCGCGGGCAAGGGTCTGGTAGAGCCTGGTGCCGTCTTCGGCCCTGCCGACCGGGACGTGCAGCACCGAGTACCACAGGACGTCAGCCTGTTTGTAGTAAAACGCCGCCAGGATGGCGACAAACACGCCGTGAAAGCAAAGGAGCAGCTTCAGGAGGGGATACTTTCGCAAGGTCTCCAACAGACGCTTCAACATGTGTCTGACCTCTTGTCGTGGATACGTGCGGGCTTGTCCGTGGACCTGGGCGTCCGCGGACAGCCTGAAAACGTCAGGCCAACCCCGCTGTGGTTGACATCGTCGTGTTGCCGCGTTCGTTGGCCACGAGCGAAGCGGCGCTCTCAGCGCTGTGTGAGCGAAGTGAGTGGCCAACGGCGACCAGGAACAGCACTCTGTTGCTACTGTTCCTCCTGTTCGCCCATGTTCCAGAAAATTCCGTCCAGTATTTACGCAGGTTTCCGGGCGCAAAGTTGTCAGGGTAGACCGGCAAGGTTGTCAGGGTAGACCGGTAAAGTTGCCAGGGTAGACCGGTAAGGTTGTCAGGGTAGACCGATCGGCACAACGGATCTTCCGCAAGGCAGATCAACCGGCTCACAGGACAGGTGGCTCGGCTCTGGGACTCGGCTCCAGGATGCGCCACCGCTTGTCGTCGCGTTCGATTACGACACGCCCGGTGGATTCCAGGCGTTGAAGCAACTCGCTTGTTTTATTGCGTTCGCGGGCGCGGTTCGCCTTGTCGGGCTGCTCCTTGAGGCCGTATGCCAGTCGCCGCCGAGCTTCGGGATGCAGGGCCGGAACCCGGTCGGCCTGCGGATGGCGTTCTTTCCCTGCCAGTACTGCTTGCGGGTGACGCCAGTCGCGTTGCGGTGTGTTGCCGGGTTTCCATGACAGCTTACCTGCCTTGGCGAACGGGTTGCCTGGGTGGCCGAGGATCACCTTGCCTTTGACGTCGATCAGGTACCCCTGCCCGTTTCGCAGCGCCTTCGGACGGGTGGCGTAGACGCGGAATCCGCCGTTGCGCGCCTTGGCGTCGTCCCACAGATACGCCAGTGACAGCCACAGGTCGAAGGCCGGGTCGCTGATCCTGCCGTCAGCGATCAGGCCGGCAAAGTTCAGGGACGGGCCGCGATCCGATAGTTCGGGCACCTCTAGCTGGATTACCGCGTGACTGTCCAGATCGTAGGGGTTCGGCATGCCACGGGCAACGACGGGCCGCCATGTCCGCCCGTCAGGAAGGCGGATTTTTGCCAACGTGACCGCATCGAAAGCAGCCTCAAGCGCCTTCGCGTGCTTGTTGGGCCTCCAGGCGTCTTTGGCCCACAACAACCCGATCAATTCGCGCAGTGTCGGACGCCACTCGTAGCGGCCGCCGGGCCGTCGCTGCTCAAGCGGCATTGAGAGCAGCGAATAGATCAGGATCCGCTTGTCGAGTCGCGCCCCGCGCCCCAGTGTCAGGGCGCCGAAGCCGGCCGCGTTGGCCAGGATCAGGGGCGTCACCGGGGGCAGGTCGCTTTTCGGGTCTGTCGTCGGGAATAAAGCCAACTGTGGCGCTTCCGATTCCTCGACGTAGCCTGTCGTCGGCAAAAGTGTCGGATCGTGCAGCGGTTCGTCGACGTAGACGGCAGCCGGTGCTGTGTTGAGAAGGCCCTTGGGCATGATGCGTGTCTGTTTTGTATCGGGTGCCACGGCTTCAGGGCGCTGCTGCCACATGATGACCAGTGGCACCAGTGGATGCATCGGACGATCCTCACCGCGGTGCAGCCAGATACCATGCACGGTTGTCAGATCGACAATGCCCATGTTGTCCGGAACGCCGTCCCCTTTAAGCACGTTGTCCACATAGGCAACCAATCGGCGAGGCGGCGAATCGGGCTGCCCGGTGCCGCTGACGAGCCATGCGGCGCGGCGTCCCCACGTCGCCATAAGAAGCGTGTCTGCCGCTGCTCGCGCGTCACTTGGGCAATCGTTGGTGACCCAGGTCGCCAACGTCTCCATATCGGGTATCATCTCGGCCGAACAAGTTGGCTGGATATATCGTGCAACCGCTTCCAGGATTGCCGGCGTGGTACTGGCGGTTTCAAGGGCACTGGCCGGGCTGGCCGTGTCTTTGAGCGGCGGGTGCGTCGGGCGCTGTCCGGTCAGTGGCTGTTCCTTCGGTGCCTCGCTTGCCGGCGCCGAGGCCGACCCCGTTTCTATCGGCACCAAATGCGCCTTTTTCAGTCCTTCGGGCAATCCGCCTGTCCACTCGCCTTGCGCCTGCCGATCACGGTGCTCATAGTAGTCAGGCGTGCCGCCTGGATAGGTGACGCGGCGTATCTCCCAGTGTTTGTATCCCGCCTTGTTCGCCGTGTAAGTCGTCACGGTGGGCCGCTCGTCTGCCGCGCACGCCGTCTCGGTGGGATCAACTGCCATTGATACTCCCTTCACATGGTGGTGACAAAAGCTGACAGAACGACATCCTGAGCTTGTCGAAGGATTGCTGAGCGTACGAGAACAGCCGGAAATTATCAGGCCCTCCAGGTATTCATTTCAAATACAACAGCATACTTCTACCTACTCTACATGACATCTAGACTGGCCTCCGAGTGCTGGCCCCGGGCTCTGAACGCCTCCTTACCGAATGACTTCCTCGCTTCGCCTCCCATGTTTTCCTTCCTCCCATATGGGAGGAACTGTTGATCCCTTGATTCGTGTATGCTGCGGCTTGAGGTTTCGCAATCGGTCGGCTACCGTCCGCACCCGCTGATGCGGAAGAGACCGCTTTGCACAGCGTCGATCGACACCCTGTAGACACCGCCCAGCGCCATGTCGCGTCCCTGCGCCGTCTCGCTTCCGAGGAGTCTTACGGCATGCGTTTCAATTTGAAACAAGGCGTGATGGCAACCATGCTGCTATGCACTGTCTGGTGTCCCCAGTCGATGGCTCAGGGCGAGAACGACCTCAACGACGCGCTGTGCCATACGATCGGAGGCACGAGAGAGACGAGGCACTACTTCACCTACGGCGACGGGCAGCAAGGCTACGTCTCGGTAGACTGTGAAACGGAATTCTTTGCAATCGAGGGCGGACTGGACAAACGCAGCAGTCTCGACAGCCTTCAACAAGCCCTGTTTCTCAGTGTGCTCACCGGCAAGTCGCCGGCTGTGGTCATCTACGATACCGATGCGAGGATCGGCAAGTACGAGCACAGGATACGGGTTGCCAGCGAGACGGCGGGGGTGTTGTTTCTACGGCTGCGCCTAGACGATACGACGGATCGCGAGAGACTGGGAATGGTCTTTGGAAGGTAGCGTCAGCACACAGCGGAGCGGTAGGCGAAGCATCTATCCGACTTGCTCAGGGTGCTGGAAGCCATCGAGGCCGGAAAAGCGATCTCGGCGATGGATGAGGCTCAGTCTTCACGTGTTCGCCGTCATGGCAGTGTGCCAGCCGATTTTTGCGACGGGCCTTGAGGAAACCTGGTCTTCATACCTTCTTGAACGGCGAGTGGGTGAAACTTCGACTGCCCGGCGGTATCCCTTTGACGACTGTTTCACGGCGTCCAGCGCCCTCCATGGCATACCCAAGACCCTGCTTCTGGCCATCGCAAGAGGCGAATCGAATTTCGACGCTGGGGCCGTATCCGAAGCCGGTGCCGTCGGCATCATGCAGATACATTGGCCTCTTACGGCCAAGCACCTGCGCATAGAATCCAGAAAGCAGCTGTTTGATCCATGCGTGAACATAGATGCCGGTGCCCGGTACCTGGGCGAATTGCTCGACAGATTCGACGGCAACCTGCATGCAGCGCTGGTTGCTTACAACATGGGGCCGACGCGTGTCACCGCAATGCTCACGGAACACGCCGGCCTGCCCGCCGAGGATACCTGGTACAGCCGATACATATACGACCACTTGGCGTCGGTGCTGCATGACGAGAAACGGCAGCCGGAAGTCCCCGCGATAGCCTCTGACGTGGTTGACTCCAGCGCATTTACGGTCATTCGCTTCGATAATCCGATCCAGGCGCGTTCCATGATCGAGTCTCTGAGACGAGTTGCGCCGCGGTATCGTTTCAAGTAAGCGAAAACCGAAGCCGCTGCGGGCTGCACTCATCCTTCGACGTCATCGGACTCGTTCTTCGCCAAGCAAGCGCGGTAAATCGCCGTCTACACATCCCGCCGCAGCCAAACCTGTAAGCGCGCAACACAGCGATCCCATGCGGATGGTTGGGTACCGTCGCACCTCTACAATTGCCCCCGAGTTTTTGGTGCTTCCCAACTCAGGTCAGCACGTGGAGTGCAGCCTCTGGCGCCTTGTCGAGCACCCGTAGCAGGGCACGTGCGGCGCCAGTCGGGCAGCGCTTCCCTTGCTCCCAGTTGCGGATCGTCTCGTGCGGCACGTCGATGCGCCGTGCCAACTCCACCTGACTGAGCCCCAGCCGCCGCCGAATCCGGCGCGCGTAACGCGCCATGTCCTGCATGGCCTCGGCATCGTCTTCCTGCTGTTGCATGACGATCTCCGCCTCGGTGGTCCCGTCTACCACCGCAGGATCGAAGCGTCCCTCGGGAAGGGTTGCCGGATTGTCGGGATCAATCCTGACACGCGTTGTGCTCATAGTCCCCAACCTCCTTCACGTTGGCCTTGCGGGCCGAAATGATGCGGATTGTGGAACCTCGAATCGTATAGACGACGACATACGCCCGCCCATCGATCATGCCAAGCAGCCGGTAACGATCCTCGCCGTAGTTCCGCCGGCGATCTTGCGCAACAATCCGGTTCGGATCGAAAAACGCACGAACGGCATAGGCAAAGTCAAAGCCGCGACGCATGAAACAGGTGTTGTTCTTGGTATCGTCCCACTCGAAATCCATCCTGATGATATAGGCCATTGGCCTACTTCTTGTCAAGCATCAACCGCCGCAGTTCCACAGATCTGGGCACCAGAATCGCCGTCAGATCATGAGGCTGATGTGCAGCAGGCTGCTGTAGATCTCGAACCAGTGCGACCCGGACATGGCCTGTTTGTTCTTCGGGGATCGGATGGCCCCGAGGGATTTCGATATCCTGGAGGTTCGTGACGGCATGGTGGACGAATCGTTTCTGTCTGATGTACGTCTGGCAGGACGGAGGAGTGGAATTGCCATCGTTTTCAGTCGAAATTGATCCCTGGTTTTTGTCCTTCTATCTACAGCCGCCGCTGAACGGAACGGAGCCGACACGCGGTTTTTGTGTCGGCGACGTGCAGTGAAGTGTGCGGAACCAGGGAGCGAAGCGACCGGCTCACGTGCGGTCAAGGTTGATGGATTAGCGATTCTCCGTAAGGCTGGATGGGGAGTTGTTCCGTGAAGTTTTCCACAGGTCGAGGTGGTCCTATTACTAGCAAATATTACGTTACAGGATAATTACAGGATTTAGGGGGGGGGTGATTTAACGAGAAAAGGGGGGGCGATTTAACGTGGAAAACTTTCCAGTATCACAGAGTTTTCCACAGGATCCGCCCGGACGATGTCCACTCTGTTTTTTCCAGGGCTGTCGTGAGAGGCAGTCAATGGGAAATCGGTGGCGGGGAACCCAGGAGCAGCAAACCGCCGCGAACGGATTTGACCTTCGCTTGCGGATAAACCGCCAGGACCTTGCGCAGTTGTGGCAGGAACGACCGCTTGAAGTTCCTGTCCGCGTCCTTGCCGGTGTACTCCTGGGCAAACTGCTCCCGCAACGACGACCAGTGCACCGTCACCCCCTTGCCTTCGATGCGGTACAGCCGGTAGGCAAGCCAAGCGTACACGTCCAGGGCCAGGGACGATCCCTTGAGCACCTGCAAAGCCCGCAGATCGAGTGGCACGGCCCCTTTCAGGAGCGAACTGTAGAAGTGCTCGGTCAAAACGATCAGCCCGGGCCATAGGGACCGTTGCCTGGTGTCTCTGTTCGTCATCCAGGCGTCAAATTGCTCGACCGCCTGGCCGTTGAAGGTGCGGCCCCTGTAACCGAGTTGCAGGCGGCAGGCAGCCAAGGCGTGCATCTGCCGCCGCAGGGTTGCGTACCGCGCCCCTTGGGTGTCCATGCCCATCAACTCCAGAAACTGCGCAGCGCTGTCACCGATGGGAATGTTTCGTGTCTTGTGTCGCACCGCGTGCGTGGACAGGTGGGCTAAAGCAAGCCGCGGCAACGGGCCGTACGGGATGGGTTGCTGCACCGGCCCGTTTCCCTCGTCCAGGTAGCCGGCCTGTACACTCACCCAGGCCGGTCCGGACTGGCGCATGAACTCGCGTCCCTCGACCTTGGAACGGGGCAAGCCCACCTGGCAGAACACGGCGTGCGTAAAGGCCATGTCGTCGCCTCTTGGCGGGCTGCCGTAAATCTCGGTCGCCACCTCCAGCAGCTTGTCATCCTGGGGGGCCAGGGTGAGGGCTCTGGAAATCCTGCCGATTACCGCCTTGGGTTGTCTGGACTGATCTCCGGCCAGCCCGCCGTCACCAGTAATCTCTGCCACTGCGTCGACCTTTCCTTCGGCCGGTAGAACGCAAAGCGTTTTTACTCATTTACTCAGGCAGCCGCTCGACGTACTCCGTCAAGAGATCGGTAATCGTCTTGCCCTGCCGGACCGCATAGATTTTCAGCTTCGTGTGCAGTTCGGCGGAGAGCTGGAAATTGACGCGCTTCGTGCCAGCCTCGTCAGCCAGGCTGGCGAGCGTGGCGGCCTTTTTCTTCTCGGCGCTGGGACGCCCGGCGCTCAGCATCGCGTTTTTACTCATATGAGTATATCCTCATCTGATTAAATGAGTTTCTGTTTTAATTCGGCAGACAGGGCACGAACCTCGGTGGCGGCGTCACCGGCCGGGTCGGCGTCAAGAACCGTGGTGCCTGCTGATGCGGTGCCCGGATAGCTCACGCGCTGGGTGATACGCGCTTCCAGGACGGGCAGGTCGTAGCCGGCCAGGGCTTCGGCCACCTCGCCCCCGATTCGGGTCCCCTTGATGGCGCGCGATACCACAAAGGCGGCTTGCAGCCGACCGTCCGTCAGCTCGATGCGCTGCTTGACCAGGTCCACCAATTCGGCGGTCGCCCAAATGTCGTACGGGCTCGGCTGCACCGGGATCAGCACGAAATCGGCCGCCTTCAGCGCCGATACCGCCAGGTCGGCTGCCTGGGGGGCGCCGTCGATCACCACGAAATCCTTGCGGGCGATGTGCTTCAGGTCGCGCTCGATGGTCGGCCGGTCGATGCCGACCACGGTCACCGGCTGCTCCTCACGCACGGCCGCCCAATCGCGGGCGCTGCCTTGCGGGTCGGAATCAACCAGCAAAACGCTGTCCCCGTCCAGTTGCAGGGAGCGGGCCAGGTGCGTAGCGATGGTCGTCTTGCCTGACCCGCCTTTCTGGTTTAACACGGCGATGACGTGCATATGCGCTCCTTTGTGGTAATGATGTCTTACTCATTGCATCATACCATGAAACGCTGGAGAGTAAAAGCGTCAGACGTCGAACATTGTACGCAAACCGGCGTTGCCTTGGCTTTGCCAGGCGCTTGGGCTGCAAGCCACACCTGTATCAGGCCTGTCCGGACAGGTGGCCTTGATGCGACTGGTTCTGTGGCCGCGGACGCCTTGCCGCGACCCTTCCCAAACCGCCCCGAGTTTTTGGCACTCCCCGAGAAGTGAGTGGTTCATCAGACCCTAGACTCTTGACAAGGAAACGATCGTTTCCTAACATTTTGACTCAGGAAAGGAGCGTTTCTCAATCGTGACTCGCCAGACCGGTCAATACCGCATCGTCAGCACCCTCGGTGAAACAGTCCGAGCGTTCGTTCCGTACCCGCTGCCGCCAGCCGACCCGCCGCTGGCGATGGACGGTGCGACAGGGGAACGCCACGGCGCGGCGCAGACCGCCCTGGACCGCCTTCGGGTGGCCGGCATGATGGTGCCCAGCACTGACTGGTTTCTATACGGATTCGTGCGCAAGGAAGCGGTCGTCAGTTCCCGGATTGAAGGCACGCAAGCTACCCTCCGCGACGTCCTCACGTTCGAAGCCACCGACCATAGCGAGCACCCGGACGACGTCCAGGAAGTCTGCAACTACGTGGAAGCCTTGGCGCACGCCCGTGAACAGATGGGAAACCCGGCCGGACTGCCGCTGAGCATTCGTCTGCTTTGCGACACGCACCGCATCCTGATGCAAGGGGTTCGCGGCAAGGACAAGATGCCCGGCGACGTCCGCCGCTCACAGAACTGGATCGGCGGCGGCCGTCCCGGCCGTGCCCGCTTCGTCCCGCCGCCTGCCGAGGAGGTCCCTGGTGGGCTTTCGGCACTGGAACGGTGGCTGCACGACGACAGTGATCTCCCGCCCCTCGTCAGGGCCGGACTCGCGCACGTGCAGTTCGAGACCATTCACCCGTTTCTCGACGGCAATGGGCGCATCGGTCGCCTGCTGATTGCGCTTCTGCTGGAGCATTGGGGTCTGCTGGAACAGCCCCTGCTGTACCTCAGTCTGGCGTTCAGGCGTGAGCAGGAAACGTACTACGCACGGTTGTCAGCGGTTCGCAGGGAGGGCGATTGGGAGGGCTGGATCAGCTTCTTTCTCGACTGCGTGCGCGAGGCGGCTGACGACGGCGTTCGTGTTGCACAGGCGCTCCACGCCCTCGTGGGGCGGCATCGCAATCGCCTTGTCACCCATGACCGAACGACCGTTGCCGCGCTGCGGTTGCTCGAACACTTGCCGTCCCATCCCGTTGTCACGGTTTCCAGAGCGACGGAGCTTCTGCGGTTAACCTCGCCCCCGGCGCGCAAGGCGATGGAACTGCTTGAACGCCTCGGCATACTCAGGGAGATCACGGGCAGACAACGCGGCCGTGTGTACGTCTATCACGACTATCTGGAGATTCTGACCGGCGATGAAGCATGATGCGGGATGGTGGGGGTGGCGTTCAAAGGGGTAGAGGCGGTCAGGCGCTGGAGCGCTGACTTTTCTTTACCTGCCCGCCCTGAAGGACAGGGCCTCTCTTAGGAAAGGACATCTGAAATGGCCTGGGGTCATTCTGAAGATGATCCGTGGCAGCAACGCCGTCCTTTTCGGGCTGCCAGGCAGCAGGATCATGAGCCGCAGGTCAGGCACCTCACCAGGAAATCCTTTTCTGGAGGCCCCGTCCTTCAGGGCGGGGAGGAAAGAAACGTCAGCGCTGACAGCCTTTGCCCCTTTGAACCCCGCGACCACAACCCATATAATGCACACATGGGTACTATCAACACCAAAACGCTACGCGTCCGCATCAAGGACAAACACGTCCCCCTCCTGCGCCGCATGGCCAGAGAAGTCAACACCGTCTGGAACTACTGCAACCAGGCGAACAGGGACCACTGGCGAAAGCACCGACGACACCTGACCGGCTTTGACCTCAACAAACTCTGTACGGGAAGCAGCCCTGCCTTCGACCTCATCGGCGACAGCACCATCCAGGAAGTCGGCCAGCACTACGCCAGCAAACGAAAAGCTTCCGGCAAGTCCAAGCTCAGGTGGCGCGTCTCTGATCGAAAGCGCCGCAGCTACTCCCTTGGCTGGATACCCTTCAAGAGCCGCGCTGCTGCATTCAAGAACGGTAGCGTTCGCTTTGCCGGCCACAGCTTCCGAACCTGGGACTCCTACGGACTGGGCGCCTACGCCTTCCGAGCCGGATGCTTTGCCGAAGACGCCTGCGGAAATTGGTACTTCTGCATCAACGTACACGTGGAAGCAAAGCCGGACACCAAAGGCCAGCCCGTCGGTATCGACATGGGACTCAAAGAGGCCGCGGTGGCATCCAATGGCCTACGCTGCAGCTCGGACTGGTACCGCAGGATCGAACACAAGATCGCCACTGCCCAGCGCGCCAGGCACAAGGAACGCGTCAAGCGCCTGCACGCCAAGGTCAAGAACTCCCGCAAGGATGCTCAGCACAAGTTTTCAACCGCCGTTGTCCGAAGCGCTTCCGCCGTCTACGTCGGCAACGTGCCGGTCAAGCTGCTGACGAGCGGCAGCCAAGCCAAATCCGGCTACGACGCCGGCATCCACAGCCTCAAGACGATGCTCAGATACAAGTGCGAGTACGCAGGCATCGACTACCGGGAAGTCAACGAGGCATTCTCCACCCAGGTCTGCTCGGCGTGCGGGGCCTTGCCCCCTACGAGTCCGAAAGGTAGGGCAGACCTCGGAGTAAGGCACTGGCGATGTTGTCAATGCGGCACTCTGCACGACAGGGACCTAAACGCCGCTCTCAACATCGCTAGTGCCGGGGCGGGGCATCGCCCTCAGTAGCCGGAATCCCCCGCCTTTAGGCGGGGGAAGATGTCAATGCGCCATCTCGGGCTCGGTCTCCTGTTCCTTCTCGTACCGGTCCGCGCAGTCTTCCAGCAAATCGCGCAGCAGCCCTGTGAACGACGCGGCGCGCGTCTGCCAGCGTATCTCGTCCAGACGCTCGTACAAGCTGCGCGGCATGACGAGCGTCACGTGGGCCTTGCTGGGTTTGTCTTCCATCATCAAGAAACTCCATGATGTCGCTAGTAGCCAGTGCATCAGGCACAGTAAGGACAGCACTCTACGCACACAGAATACAGAGCAAAATTGTCATGGCATATTGACCAATGTAATTGCCGTATGTATAGTTGTCAACCAGTGGTAGGACGGATGGCTCCGTTTTTCCAGGTGTGGCGCTCAGGCACCTCGCTTTCGGTGGCCTGAGACGTTACCGCCGGAACGCTGGTGCCTGACCGCTTATTCTGGAAAACGTTGCGCTCCCGTCCAATCGCTTTTCCCAATCACACCTGGTTTAAATCTGAAGTTTTGCAATCTGGCCTGCCTATCGTAGAGTAGTGCTTCTTTCTTCCTTCCCCTCCAACGACTTCCGCAGGAGGCTCTCCCATGCCGACGACTGTGGACTTCCCAACCCTTGTGAAACAAGCCCTGGAGCTTT
>JAJEGW010000034.1 GCA_022819605.1 Silicimonas sp.
CCTGTTGATGACGATGGTTGCGAACGGCCGGGACCGGGACGCTCTCCCGACCCCCTTCCGTTCACCCTCTCCAAGCCCTCCTCCACCTCCGCCCCGCCGGGGACGGCGACCCAGCCGGATGCCCTGGGACCGTCGGGTCCGCAATCGGCCGGTCGGGATTCGACGGCACCGCCGAGCCGGAGTCCGCAATGCGGCGCCGGGAAGCGCCGACGACGGATCCGGAGAGCGGATCGCCGTCTGCCGGGACCGGCCCTGGCCGTGATCCTGTCGAGGCGGGCACGGCACCGGTTCCGCCGCCTACTCCCTGGGATGGGCCGTCAGCAGGGCCATCGGGCTCACGTCCGAGACGATCTCCACCTCGTCGCGCGAGAGCCGCTCGAAGGCCAGGCAGAGCGCGACGTCGGCCTCGCTGTCGAACGGCCCGTGCTCCCGGCCGGTGGCCAGCTCGACCACCGTCCATGTCGGATCCCAGATCGGGATGCCGCGATACGCGCCCGAGCCCTCGGCGTGCTTGCGAGCGCAGCGATCGCAGCGCGCCGCCCCCGGTGAGGGCGTCTCGCAAACGACACAGCGATGGCGGGCCCTCCGGTCGGCGTAGCGCCGGCGCCGCGCCGCGTACTCCGCCTCGCGGTTGCGGCGCTCGGCCCTGGCGACGGAGCACGGGGCGCACATGGTGGCGCCGTCGAAGGTGGGCGCCTGGCACGTCACGCAAAGCCCGGCCGCCTTCCTGGACTCGTAGCGCGCCCGGGCGGCATCGCGGCAGGACCGGCACTCGGCAGCCCCGTTCGCCGGCTTCCCGCATCTCGTGCATGCGCCGAGGGCCCTCCGATTCTCGTAACGCCGGCGGTCCGAGGCCCGCTTGGCCTCCTTGTCGAGACGCCGCCTCTTGTTCCGCTCGGCGGCGCAGGCATCGCAATGCGCCTTGCCCCCGGGGACGGGCACCGAGCACCGGACGCAAAGGCCAGCCTCGCGCCGCTGCCTGTGGCGGGCCTTCTTGGCCACTCTCCTGTCCTCGCGGCAAGGCTCGCACATCGACCGGCCCTCCGCCGGCGGAGCGTGTCCGCAACGAATGCAGAGGTCGGCGGCGCGACGTGATGCCGTTCGCCGACGGCCGTGCTTCCGGCCGGCCCGGCGGCGTTCCTCCGGGTCTCGTCCGCCATAGGGCAGGCCCTCGGCCTTGGCCTTGGCGAGACGCTTCCGGTCGTGCGCCCGGTGTTTCTCCGCGCAGGATTCGCAGGTCGTTCGGCCCTCGCGCGCCGGAGCCTTTCCGCACTTCGTGCAGGTGCCTGCGGCGGTCCGCTCGGCATAAAGGCGGCGGCTTCGCTCGCGTTCATACGCCTTCGCCTTGTCCGGATCCCTGCGCGGCCTGCCCTCGGCACGCAGCCTGGCATCCCTTGCCCGGCCGGCGAGATTCCGCTTGCCGTTGCAGGCCGGGCAAAGCGCGAGCCCCGGCTCGGGTTCCGTCTTGCCGCATCTCGGGCAGAGACCCTGGGCGACCCGCGCCTCGATCCGCCGACGGTGGCGTTCCCGATCCGCCTCCCGCGCCTTGGACGCGCATGGCTCGCATCGGGTCCTGCCCGGAACGGGAGGGCGCTTGCCGCAAGCCAGGCAACGGCCGTTTGCGCGCCTCTCTTCGGCCCGGCGATGCCAGCGCGCCCGCTCGCGTTCGCGCCGGGCTTCAGTGTCGTCCTGGTCGCACATGGGACGCTCTCCTTGCCCAATGCTGGATGTTGGAAACGGGACGCGAGCCGTCCGGCAGCCGTTGTCGGGCCGGCCGGACGTCCGTGTCGCGCGGGCGGGTTCAGCCGCGCTGGCGGCGGTCGACCCGAAATCCGCAGGCGAGGTCACCCCAGATCTGCACCCCGCCTCGGGTCCTGATCCCGGTGCAGATGATGATCTCGGTACGCGCCGGACGCATCTCCCTGACCGCCTTCAGCGTGGCGGTCGGAAACCCCTTCCTGCGCCGTTTCCCGCCCCTGGCGGGCGGATCGTCCGGGCAGCGGCGAATGTCGCCGTTGAGCAGGGCGCGAAACTTTTCCACCACGTACCGGTCGTCCGAAAGTCCGGATCCGAAGAGATGGGTGAGAAAGGTGTTCGCCGTGTTGCCGGGAACCGCGGTTGCCGTCGTCATGATGCCGTCTCCATTCTGTCGTGATCGGAAGCGGCGACCGGAAGACCCTTCCCCGGACATCCCGGCCGCCGCCCGATTCCGGCCACGCCCGGCCTCTTCGCGGCGTACGGCGCGACGGCGACGTCCGGAAGGCGAGGGCGGTCCGGCCGCACGGACGTCAGGACTGGACAGGGAACGACAAGCTCTTGAAATCAAGCGATTGCGAGGCGATTACGGGACGAAGAGGACGCTGGTGCAGGGAGGCCGGAAAGGCCAGAGAATGCTGGGCCTTTGGCCGGCAGGCGAACAGGACATTGCACAAGAAGCAAGAAAGTCGTGTTGGCGTTAGAAGGTGAATGACAGGAGAAACCGGCAAGACAGGGGCGCGGAAATCGGAAGCGTGTTGCCGCCAAGAACGACGAATCGGCAAGGGACGTCGCCATCAGTGACGCGCGGACAGGGCGGCGTGATGGCCACCGACGACGAACGGGAGCCTGCGCGCCCCATGTTGCCGACATGCAACAGTACGCGACGGCGCGACCGTGTCGAAGTGAATTTTTTCTTGTGCGCAGTACGCGACGATGCTCGACATTGGCGCGAGTGACACTTGGCTCGGCAGCATCGGGCCAGGACGGGAACCGCCATGCAAGGGAACGAGCGGGCAGCAGGCGATGATTGCGGCAGGCAGGATTTCGAAGGCGGCGTGGGCCGTGACCTCCGGCATGGATTCGCGCCTTTGCGGCCTTTCAGGGACTTGCCGTACGCAGGGTGAGCCGGTGCTGGAGCCAGTCCGCGCGACCGTCGGGACGTCCTTGATCGCTGCACCGGAAGGCGTTGGCGAATTCCGTTCGCGCTCCATTCGCGCGTTCCGGAATCTCCGGCGCGGGGACCTTGACAGGCACGGCCGGCTCCAAGTACGCCGGGTTGCCGGGTTGCCGGGTTGCCGGGTTGCCTCTCCTTCGCGCACAGGTGGGTGCATGACAGGTGGGTGCATGATCGGCGCAGCACGGCGGTGGTGGCTCCTCCGGCCTTCATCCTCCCCGCCTGAGTCTTCCGTCTTCACCGGCTGGCGCGTCGACGCCTGGCGACTCGCTTTTTCTTCCGACAGTGTCGATCTTCCTTCCGCCCGGGACGGGGCGTCTGTCCGTCATGCCCTGCAGCCTCACACATGCCTGTTTGCACCCTCACCTCCACCCAGCGGCAGCTGTGGATAAACTGGATTCCCCAACATGCAAGGACTTGGAACAATGAAACTCGCCCTGACAGCGCAAGGCTTGCGCGCGACTGCAGCCGCGACGTTCCTGATTGCCGCCTCTCTGCCTGGCCTGCAGGCCCATGCCGATGACGGGACTCTGCCGGTCGTCAGCGTTCTGGCGGGCTCGGGCATTACGGAAGGCGGCGTCGCCTCGTTCTGGCTCCTCCCCAGCCCGTTGTCCGCCACGCCGCTGACAGTCAGCGTCAGCATCGGCCAGACGGGATCGTTCGTTGCGCCGGGGCAAGCCAGCCGACGGATCGTCACCATCCCCGCTGCCCGCGGTCAGGTCAGGTTCACGGTCAGGACCACGGATGACGGACGGAACGAGGCGCCGGGCTCGGTGGACGTGACCGTGAACCCCGGTTCCGGATACCGGGCAGCCGAAGACGCCTATCGATCCGCCAGCGTCGATGTAGCCGACAACGACCGGCCCGTCATCACCATCGCGGCCGGTTCGAAGATCAGCGAGGGAGGGACCGCCCGCTTCACGCTGACGGCCAGTCCGCGTCCCGCCGCGCCCGTCGACGTCGCCGTGTCCGTGACCGAGAAGGGCGAATTCGCCAGACAGGGTCAGAAGGGCCAGAGAACCGTTCGCATCGGGACCGATGGCAGAGGGAGCCTCAGCGTCGCGACCGACAGCGACGCGAGAGACGAGGATGACGGGTACATCACGGCGCGTCTGGTCAGCGGTCAGGCCTATGCCGTCGGCTCGCCGGCTTCCGCGAATGTCGACGTGACCGATGGCGGCGCTCCGACGCCCCGGATCAGCGTCCGCGCCCTGTCGTCGGCAATTGTCGAGGGGGGGACCGCCCGTTTCGAGCTGACCGCGAGTCCCCGGCCCGCAGCCCCGCTGAATGTGCGGGTGGAGATCGCCGACAGCGGCAGCTTCGCGAGCCAGGGCGAGGCCGGGACGAGAATCGTGACCATCGGCACGAATGGCAGGGCCGGCATCGACGTGGAAACGGAGAACGACCTGGTCTCGGAGCCCGACGGCTCCCTGACCGCCAGGGTTCTGAGCGATGCGGGCTATCTGGTGACCTCCTCCGGCCGGGCATCCGTTGCGGTTCGGGACGAGAGCATCGAGGTCCGGATCAGCTCCGCCGGGGACATCGTCGAAGGCGATGCCGCGAGGTTCACGCTGACGGCCCATCCGGCGCCGCCGGAGAGCCTGGTCGTCAACGTCAGCATTGCCGAGAACGGCAGCTTCCTGTCGCAAGGGGCCCACGAACAATTGATCACGGTCGGCACGAACGGGCGCGAGACCTTCTCCGTGGACACGACCGATGACGAGAAGGCGGAAGCGGACGGCGCCGTCATCGCGACGGTGCAGAGCGGCTACGGCTACGCTCCGGGTTCTCCGGGCCGGGCGACGGCAAGGGTGTCTGACGCGACCCCGACGATCACGATTGCAGCCGGCCCGAGCGTCGTGGAAGGCGATATCGCGACGTTTGCGCTGACGGCCCGTCCGGCGCCCAGGCACAACCTCGCGGTGCGCGTCGACGTGACCGAAATCGCCGGCGGGACCTTTGCTCCTTCCGACGAACTCGGGCAGCGGGACGCCACCATCTTCACGGACGGCACTGGAACCCTCGAGGTCCGCACCGATGATGACGAACAGGACGAGGGCAGCGGCACCATCACGGCCAGAATCCTTTCCGACGCGGACGGGTATTACCGGATCGGCTCGCCGCGGTCGGCCACGCTCCAGGTCAACGATGATGATCATGACCGGAACGCGCTGACCGTGTCGGTCGGCGATGCCTCGGTGACGGAGGGGCAGCGGTTCGAATACGGCAGGCGGATCATCACGTTCCCGGTGACCCTCAGCAAGCCGGCCAACCGCTGGGTCTCCGTGTCCTTGCAGACCCGGCCCCATGAAGACGCCGCCAACCCGGCGACCCCGGATGTCGACTACAGGGCGACCCTCTACGGGAGGCATTGGAGAGCATGGTTCCCGGCGGGCGTGACCGAACGGTCCGTCAGCATCGAGATTTACGATGACGACGAATACGAACCGGATCCGGAAACATTCGAGCTGGTGATCAGCCGTGTCTACGGGGCGGAAATCGCCGATGGCCGGGCCATCGGCACGATCCTGCCCGATCCGTCGGACGCGCCGCGCGGCACGCCGGTGGTCACGATCACCGGCGGGGGAGCCGTGGAGGAGGGCCAGCGCGTCACCTTCACATTGACGGCGGAACCGGCGCCGGAGGAGGACCTGGTCGTCCAGGTGAGGGTCTATGACGAGAGCCTCGGAACCCCGGCGAGCGACTATCTCGCCGAAGACGACGAGGGTCTGCACGATGTGACCATTCCTGGCGTCGACAAGCGGTTGTTCCAGCGTTACAAGGACAGCCCGGCGCGCTTTGCCCTGCGGACCGTTGACGATGCCGAGGAGGAAGCGGGCGGCAAGATCTTCGTCCAGATCGAGTCCGCCGTCGACGGAAGCTATGACACCAGTCAGGAGCCGTATTCCGCCGAGGTCGGCGTTCGCGACAACGACGGGCCGCCCCTGTCCGTCAGGCCGGCCATCCGCATTGCGGATGCGACGGCAAACGAGGCCGACGGATCGGTCTCGTTCGACGTCACGCTGGACCCGGCGGTTCCATACGGCGCGGGACCCATGACGGTCGATTACCGGACCTATTCGGGCGCGGCCAGGGCGAATGTCGACTTCGAGGTCAGGAACGGGACGCTGACCTTCTACGAGGGCGAGTCGTTCAAGCAGATCGAGATCAATATCCTCGAAGATCAGCACGACGAGGGCGAAGAGTCCTTCTACGTATATCTGCGCAATGCGCGGGGCGGTGCCGGGATTGCCGATGGCTGGGCCAGGGGCACCATCGTGAACTCCGACCCGATGCCGCGCGATCACCTCGGCCATGCGGGCCACTCCCTTGCGTCCGGCGTGGTGAGTGCCGTTCGGGACCGGGCAGACGCCGCACGCCCGTCCCTCGGCGTCACGCCGGGGCTTGACGGGAGGTCCGCCGAGGTGGGCACGGAAGGCGGCTGGGCGGTCTGGACCCGGGCGACGGGCGCGTCGTTCGGCGCGGACAGCCTCTCCGGCGACGCGCGGCGCATCATGCTCGGCGCGGACCTCGACCGGGGCGACGGGCTGCTGCTCGGCGTGATGGCCGTGACCGACACGGCGGAAAGCGACTCCCGCGGCTACGTGGCGGAGACGGACACGCTTGCCGTCGTGCCCTACGCCGCGATCCACGGCACGTGGGCGGCGCTGGGCGCGGGAACGGGCGACCTGTCCCTCGCGCCGGAGCGGTCCGCCCCGATGGAGGCCGGGACCGAATGGCTCTTCGCCGGCGCGGGATGGACTGATGGAAGCGTGTCGGGGGACGCCTTCTGGCAGCGCATGTCCTCGGACGCAGCCGACGGGCTCGCCGCTGCCGAGGGCGAGACATGGCGGCTGCGGCTCGGCTGGGCAGGCACCTTCGCGCCGACGCCGACGCTGTCGCTTTCGCCGTCCCTGTCACTCTTCGGCGAGGGCGGGGACATCACGGGGGAGTCGGGCATCGAGGCCGGGCTCGGGCTGTCCTGGCGGGATGGTCCGTGGGCGCTCGACGCGCAGGCGTCACGGTCCTTCACGGACGGCGGCGCGGACGCGGAGTCGCTGTCCGGGACGCTGTCGCGGAGCTGGCGGAACACGCGCATGTTCGTCTCGGACGACACGGTCGGCGCGGAGTTCCGGAAGGAGTTCTGAGGCGGCGCAGGGCGAAGAAAGTGCTGGCGGGGCGCGCGATCACGGATGGCGCGCCCCGCCGCGAACACGGGGACATCCCGGAACCGGGGGGCATCGAGCCGGGACCGGGTCTGCTCATGCCGGCACCTGCCTGCCTGCCAAAGGTCAGGCCCCCTTGCCTTCCGTCAGCCCGTCCATCGCCTCCCCGATCCGCTCCGCCGCCGCGCGGATGTCGCGGTCTTCCAGGTGGACGCAGCGCAATGTCTTCTCATGTTTCGATGTCCCAAGAGCTGGGAGACCACGGGCACCGGCACGCCGTTCATGACGGCTCAGGAGGCGTAGTTGCCCCTTGTTCCGAATTCGGAACAAGGGGCAAATGGAGCGATCACATGATAAAATGATTTCGCATGCTTGAAGGATCGAGAATCCTTCAAGCGCGGCTTCGGAAGCAAATCCGAGGCTTGACGCGCCGCTCCGGAACTCTGCGACCAAACGGAATGATCGTTCCATTGCCGGCAAGCGTTCCGTCGCGCCGTGGAAGCGCCTGGCCGCTGCCGCAACCGACATTGCCGAGAGGACCGGTTTCCGGGTGATCCGGGAGAGACCCTGCGGTCGCTGGCGGAATGCTTGCCATTACCGGCAAGTATTCCGGCACGCCGTGAAGATTCGGAAGGGCGCGCAACGTGAACCACCGCAACGGCAGGAATTTCATCAGTTTTCCAACCACCATCGCAATTGCGGTTGCAATTCCAACGGCCAGACGGAACGGTTACCTTTGCCGCCGAGCCGTCGTGTTGCGATAGTGTTGACAAACCGCATGAAAGGACCGGGGGCCGAAAAATATTGTCATACTTACAATAAGTTAAGGTATAGACAATTGTCTCTTTACAAGCTGCGCAATCATGTACGGTCTGCTGGTGGTCTCCTGGATGCTCGGTCACGCCTGCGTGAGAACGACGCTTCGCTGCGTACATCTCAGCAACCGGGATGTCCGCGCAACGAATTCCGAGGCCCCCTTGCGACCGGATAGCACCGCCGCGCTGTCGATGAGGCAGATGCTAGTCTCGCTGCCACTGTCCTTCAGAACCGCGTAGGTCTCGGGATCCTGCCCCTTGATGGAGTGCATGACGGCAAACCTCGCCTCTCGCCTCCTGGAGCTCACGTCGTCCTGCTTGCCCGAAAGACCTTCGACGTCCTCCTGCCGCTCGAACCGACGTGCCGCGCTGCCGCGCGCCAGCTGGCAGCGCTGCGGGGAACTCGATGAGACATCCAACCCGGCGTGGCAGGCTGGTGGCACGGGCGTGGGACGGCGGACAGCAGAGTACAAGGAGCTGGATCGGCTGGTCACGATGTGATGACATCGGTGGGGAGGCCCTGGTGCGGGGAGTGCGGAAAGATCAAAGAATGCAGGGTCCAGGGACTGCAGACCGACTGCGGCCCGATGATGTTGCGAAAGCGGCAAATAAAGGTCGTGGAGACGCGCGAAAGCGAATGGGCTAGCGACACGGCAGAGATCCTGATTGCTGACGTTACATCCCCCTGCACCCGGCCGAAGTCCTGCTTGAACGCTTCGCTGACAGTGTCGTGCGCCGATCCCTTCAGGGCGTCGCGTGCACCTGCGTCTCCCGAACCGGCGCGGGCAATCGAATGCGGTGCCTGGAACAGGTCGATCCGTTGCCGCGACACCTCAAGCGCCGTATCGGAGATATCCCGGACCTCGGTCGTCTCGTCGTCGCAAGCGTGGCGCTCCTATGCCCCGTCGGATCGCGTCAGCACCCCAGGATGTGCGGAGGCGGCGCCGAGATAGCCGCTTCCCGGCATTGGGAATGATCTCCGCCTTCGTTTCGCCTGTATGATGTCTTGCGCCTTGATCGTTCCTCTCGCATGCGGGGCCGAAGCAATGCTGCCACAACTGCGCCGTTGAAGACATCAAGACAGCCGCCGACGCGACAGGGCCGAGATCGCGGGACATGATCCTGATCCACGCACTTGACAGCGATGATCAGGGCATCCTGTTTAATATCGTTTGGACCGAAATATGCACGTGTCATAGCATCGACACCGGGAGGGCCAACTGAAACCATGATGAAAGCATCCTGTTCATGGCCATCGGCGTTGAGGTGGACAAAGCTGGCAGAAGTCGTGCACATCGAACGCGCGGCCTGTGCAAGGTTGCGCAAGCGCGATCCGCAGGGATCGCCTGTCGACTGCAAGGCACCGCAGGAGGCCAATTTCTCCAAACTGGCGGACTTTTTCATGAGTCAGGGCGATCGGATTCATTGGGCTCGCTAGACGGATTCCCAGCGGGATGATCACTGGCATTTGACAACGTTCTGGCCGCTGCCACGGAAGACATCGTCAAGGATCGGTCACGGGGCGAATTGCCTGCGCCTACCGGGTTCATCGTGATTGCCGCTTCGCCGGATGCGGACGCATTTTCGGAAGCCTGGGCGATTTTGGCGCCACGTGAAGGAGCCAACTGACCGTGACGAACCGGCACGGCGAGAATCACGGCGAAGGCCCGCTGTCTCATTCAGAGAGTCGCGCTGGAAGTTCACTTCGCCCCATGGCAGGCAAGCTTTCTTCCTCGTGGTCTGTCCGGGCATGATCGGGCTGGGGGAGCAACGGTCAGGGCAAGCGGGCCTTGGCTCGGGCCACGCCCTCCCTGCTCGCGCCGACCCTGACTGTGCCTCGATCCGTCTGTCCGTCGGCGAGGTCTTGCGCCCGTCGGATTGTCTCCATAGGTTCCCGGGGCGGAATCCAACGGTCGCTCCGGATTGGAACCCGGAGATGTTTTCTCGCAGACCGCGCGCCCGAATTCCAAGATCGAGTGCTTCAAAAGGACAGAACCATGCCGGAAAACGTAGCTGCCTCAGCAAGTGACAGGCAAGGATTTGACCGTCGATTTTATGCGGACAACCCGGATCTGACTGTCTTTAGGCCGACTTCAACCCAGGACGTGGTTGCAGCAATGCAAACAATTGCCGCGAACGATCCCTCGGCTGTTGGACACAAAGTCCAGATCACCAGCGGTCGTCATTGTTACGAAGGCTTCGTCTACAACAGTGACACGAAATACATGATCGACGTTACCGGGCTCCGGCAGTTTGGGACGGTTTCCTTCGATGACCAGGCTGACGCAGTCTACATGGGCAGCGGGTACGGCAACTGGGACATGTACCGCATGATGCAGAACGTCTATGGAAAGACTCTTCCGGCGGGTTCCTGCTATTCAGTCGGCTTGGGTGGTCATCTCACTGGCGGGGGATACGGGGTCCTGTCCCGCCTGGCGGGTCTGACCATAGACTACATTTATGGCTTTGAAGTGGTAATTGACAACAGCGAACGTGGCCCGGAAGCGAAAGTCGTGACCCGTGACAGCACTGAACAGCAAGATTTGGACATCTATTGGGCGCTTCGCGGAATTGGCGGTGGCCAGATCGGCGTGATCACGAAGTACTACTTCGTGCTGGAAGAGCTCCCGACTTCCCCGAGCCTTATGGCAACGACGTCCTTCAGTTGGGATTGGGATCAGGACGGCACCACTCTCACCGAGCAGCAGTTTGCGGATCTGGTTACCACATTCTACTCGATCTTCTGCAACCAAGATGAAACGACATGGAAGGTATGGGCTGCGTTCCATGCAACTCATGTCGCGTCAAGGCGGCTTTCGTGTCCAGCCATAATCTTCAATCCGGCGGATTCCGGGATAAGCGACGAGGAGTTTCACAGCGAGGTTGAACTTCTGATTGCTGCCTGGACAGATCGCTTCAATGCCGTGGTTCCGCTTTCGGCGGAGGACCATCCAATCATCGGTCATCCCTGCATCTCTTCACGAAGCCTGATCGGGATCGCCATGCCCGGAGAGACAGAAGAGCCTGCCGCTCGGTTCTTCAGCTACCTTGACGGGACGCAGCAACTGAACGGGTCGGGAGAAAACCAGCACGGCAAGTACAAGTCCGCTTACCATAACTACATTTTTGATTCTGAGATGCTCACGGCGATGTACGCAGGCCTGACGACGAGCGTTGAAGGAATCGACCTGTCTCAGGCACGAATCCAGATGGATTCCTATGGCGGCAAGACAAACGAGGTCGGTTCGGAGGAGACCGCCATTCCACAACGCAGTTCCACGGTCAAACTGCAGTACCAGACATACTGGAAGACGCCGGGCATGCTTCCCTATCAGGAAAACAAGGAGATCGAAGAGAAGCAGCTTGACTGGATCAACACGATGTATTCGAAAGTGTATGCGGCGACAGGTGGCATCCCGGTCAACCAGAACAACCCGGCGGTTGATGATGTCGTGACCACGGACGGCTGTTACTTCAACTATCCCGACATCCATATCGGCAGCAGACTTGAAGGGACTCCGGACGTCGAACAGGCTTGGGAACTCTACTTTGGCACGGCCAATTCCGAACGTCTCGAGAAAATTGCTGCCGCATGCAACCCGTCGGGCTGGTTCACGAACTCGCAGACGTTCCAGTACAAATGAGCGACAGCGGAGCTGTTGTCGAATCCGGTCCAGCAAACGTATATGGCCCACGCGGAAATCTGCATTCAGCGGCGCGATTGTACCACGCGCAATCGATTCACAGGAATTGCACAACTATGTAAACCTTGCTAGGTTCCGACACGACCAGATAGTCGTTCAGGTGACATGTGAAAGACGGCGGACTCCCCAGGAAACGCGTAGGCGCAATCGACAGGGCATTGCAGATACTCGATTTCCTGACCGAGCGCGCTGAGCCGATGAATGCCTACGAACTGGCGCGCGTGCTGGGTGCGCCTGCCTCGACCGTCTACAAGATCACCGAAGAGCTGGTCGACCGCGCGATGCTTGTGCGCGACA
Source organism: Silicimonas sp. (assembly GCA_022819605.1). Classification (GTDB taxonomy): domain Bacteria; phylum Pseudomonadota; class Alphaproteobacteria; order Rhodobacterales; family Rhodobacteraceae; genus JAJEFO01. The sequence continues at coordinate 11,915 of JAJEGW010000034.1, forward strand.
ACGTTGGCATGCTGTGGCTCGGGCCACGCCTTATGCGGTACGGCTTGACCTATCGCGCGAGGATGGATGCGTTCGCCGACGCCAAGCGGGAAATGGAGCGGCTTTGCGCAGAGGTCGGGGAGACGGTGCAGATATGCGTCCGCGACGAGGACATGATGAGCGTCATCGGAATGGTCCGCGGCAAGGGGCATTTCAACGTTGCGTCCGAGGTCGGGACGCGGGTTCCGCTGAACTGGACGGCATCGGGCCGTCTGCTGCTTGGGCATCTTCCTGCCGACGAACGACGCGCGATTTTTTCCCATACGGCCCGGCCTTCCGAAACCGGGCTGGCCGAAACCGATCCGGACCGCCTGACTCAAGTATCGGGTGACGAATTCAAGGCACGTGTTGCCGTTCAAATGGGTGCGTCGGAATATGCCGTCGCCTGCATCGCGTCACCCATCTGTGACGAACGTGGGGCCTGTGTCGCCACGATCTCGATCGTGCTGCCGGAATCGCGCGCGCGTGCGGAGTTGCCTCACTTCATCCAGGCCGTGACCAAGGCCGCTCAAAACGTTGACCGCACCGTGCTGCCAGGTTGAAGCCCTCGCTTTCGGCTGAAGGGCATCAATGCTTGCTCATCTGGGTGGGCAAACGTGACTTGAGGGAGTCTTCGGATTGTCGAAGGAATCCAGCTGCCGCAGGCTTTCAGACAGGGCTGCCGCACGCCGCTGCGTAACCGAGGGGCTTCGACGAGGGTTGATGTCATAGGTGGGCGGCACACAGCTCCTGCGGGAGGCGATCTGGCTGTTCAAGGCATTCCGGTCGATGGCGGCGAGCATGACAGAGGGACGGAGACCTCGCGGCGGCGCCTCATCTCGTCGCCGGCGTGATCGCGGCGACATGAACGTCAAGGGACCCTATTCCTCTGCGTCGCCCCAGGAAAGGTACCCGTCCGTTCCGCCGTTTCGCGCTGACGCAAGGTCTTCCGGGATCTGGTCGAGCGCCGCATGATCCGTCAGCAATTCGCGAAGTGCGTTTGCCACGACCTCGGCCTGGCCGGGCTTGAGATTGCACGGATCGAGCTGGAAATAGCCAAGCTCCACCTCGTGATTGCGCACGATGATCGGGGTCTGCCGACCGGCCAGGGCGGATGCGACGCCAGAGGCATCCGCGCCCAGGATCCCGGCGTCTATCGTGACCTCCAGACGATCGAGCGGGTTGCCGGTGGGGTCAGCCACAGGTCTTGCCGTGACCCCGTCGATCCCTTCAAGCGCCGCGCTCCAGAGGTCCAGTGCCGCTTGTTCCTGCTCCCTGATCCCAACGTGATCGCGCGTCTGCCAAGCCTCGAGTGCGGCGATCGCGCCAGCGATGCCTTCCTTGCCGATCTTCATCCCCCGACCGATGCCGATGTTCTGCAGGTAGGCGGCGCGCACCAGATCGCGCCGGCCCGCAACGATGCCGGACGTCGGACCGCCAAGGAACTTGTGGCCTGAATAAATGACGAGGTCCGCGCCTTCGGCCAGAAATCCCCGCAGGTCGTATTCCGATGCCGCATCCACGATTACGGGTACATCAGCTTCGTGGGCGATCTCGGCAAAGCGCTTGAGGGGAACCTGCCCGTAATGGACCACATGATGCGAAACGACATAGAGTGCGGACGAAACCTCCGGCCCCATGGCTCTACGCAGAGAATGGTCGGTGCATAGCGTCGATTGACCGACAGGAAGAACGTCGGCGCCGGCCAGCTCGATCGATTGAGACACCGGCGCGCCATAGTGGCAAAGATGGCCCACCTGAACCGCGACCATGGGTTTTGGACCGGGATTGCAAGGCAATCCCTCGGCGAGACCGGGATCCATGCCGGTCATGCATCCCGCAACGGTCAGGCTTATCCCTGCCGAGGCGGACGCCGTCATGAACCCGGCCTCTGCACCGGTCAGCCTTCGGATCACCTGGCTCGCATGGGACTGCAATTCATGCATGTTGACGAAATGGCCCATCATTGCGGCGGTGGCCTCGCGGACGGCATGAGACGCGATCGAGGCCCCGAGGCCGGTCATTGTCCCGGACACGTTGATGACAGGGGTCAGCCCGAGTGGCGGCGTGTCGGTCATTGCAAGGTCTCCAGCGAGAAGATGCCCTCGATCTCCACGGTTATCTGGTTGGGCAGCGATGCCACCCCGAAGGAGGAACGTGCATGAACGCCCCGGGGACCGAACACCTCCGCGAGCAGTGTGGAGGCTCCGTCGATGACGTAGGGATGCTCCTCAAATTCGGGTGTCGCGTTCACGAGACCCAGGAGCTTGATGACACCCGTGACCGCGTCGAGCGTTCCGAGCGTGGATCTGAGCGCGGCAAGCATGTTGATCGTCACCAGCCTGGCATGCTCGCGGGCCGTGTCGGCATCAACGTCGCGTCCGACCTTGCCTCGCAGCAGCGTGCCGTCAGCCGTCACCGAACCCTGCCCCGACACGTAAGCCAGATCAGCATGCAATCGGACATTGCAGAACGCGCCAATTGGTGAAGGTGGCCCGTTGGGAATCTTGATCCCAAGCCGAGCAAGCCGGGCTTCCGGAGTCTGGATTTCAGTCATCGGCATCAAATTTCCTGCAGTGTACGTGATGGGCTTCACCGGCACGACGGGGGGCCGGGATCTCTGCGGCGCAAAGGCCGTCGCCCAGCGGGCAACGGGTTCGGAAAACGCAGCCGTCGGGCGGATCGAGCGGACTTGGAATGTCGCCGGTCAGAATGATGCGATTGCGGGCCGCCGCTGGATCCGGCAACGGCACCGCCGAAAGAAGTGCCTGCGTGTACGGATGGCCCGGATTGGAATAGAGCGGGCGCGCCGGGCCAATTTCGGCGATCCGGCCCAGGTACATCACGACGATCTGATCGCAGAGATATTCCACGACCGACAGGTCATGGGCGATGAACAGCATCGTCAGGTTGCGGCGCTCGCGCAGTTCCAGCAGGAGATTCAGGACCTGCGCCTGGATCGAAACGTCAAGCGCCGAGACGCTTTCGTCCGCCACGACAAACTCGGGCTCCAACGCCAATGCACGGGCGATGCCGATGCGTTGCCGCTGGCCTCCCGAAAACTCGTGCGGAAAGCGGAGCATCGCGTCGGGCGAAAGGCCGACCTCTTCGAGCAGCCCGGCGACCCTCTCTTTCCGTTCGGCAGGCGTGCCAATTCCATGAGCCCTTAGCCCCTCGGCGACAATGGGTCCCACTTTCAGGCGCGGGTTCAGCGACGAGACCGGATCCTGAAAGATGATCTGCATGCGCCTGCGCGCCGTTCGCAGCGCATTGGAGTCGAGCGTGTTCAGGTCGGCGCCGTCAAATATCGTCTGCCCCTCGCTGGGCTCGATCAATCTCAGCAGCGCGCGTCCAAGGGTGGTCTTGCCCGATCCGCTTTCGCCCACAAGCCCGGTGATCGAGCCTCTCGGAATGTCAAAACTGACGTCACTGACCGCGTGCACCGTACCGCGAGGCGTGTGGAACCGCTTTGACAGATTGCGGATCTGCACAAGAGCGTCCCCGGCGACCGTTTCATCCATGGGATGCTCCGACAGGGTTTACGCAGGCGACGCGATGACTGTCGGCGATCTCGCGAAGGACCACCGGCGAAGCGCAGGCATCTCCTGCCCGCGCGCATCTTGGGGCGAAGGCGCATCCGCTCGGCAAGGCATGCAGCGACGGAACCGTGCCGGGGATGGGGACCAGGCGCTCACGTTCGGCGCGTCCGGGGTCTGGAATCGAGGCCAGCAGCCCGGATGTATAGGGATGCCTGGTGGTGGAAAAAAGCGTCCGGGCATCCGCCTGCTCGACGATCGCGCCCGCATACATCACCGCCACGTCGTCTGCCATTTCCGCGACGACGCCCATGTCATGCGTGATGAACAGGATCGACATGCCGAGATCATCCTGCAGTCGCCGCATGAGGTCGAGAATCTGCGCCTGAATGGTCACGTCAAGCGCCGTTGTGGGCTCGTCGGCAATCAGCAGCGCCGGATTGCATACCAGCGCGACGGCGATCATCACGCGTTGCCGCATGCCGCCGGACAGCTCGTGGGGATAGGTGTTGAACCGGGTCGCCGCGGCAGGGATCTCGACCAGTTCAAGCATCTCGAGAACGCGTTTCTTCCGTGCAGCCGCATCCAGGTCGGTATGCAGGATCAGCATCTCGCCGATCTGGTCGCCGATCGTGAAGAGCGGATTGAGCGACGACATCGGTTCCTGGAAGATCATGGCGATCTCGGCCCCGCGCAATCCGCGCATTGCATCCTGTCCGGCGCTTTCGATCTGCATCTGCAAGCCGCTGCGGGTCCGGTACGTGATCGAGCCGCCCGAGACCGACCCGTTGCGGGGCAACAGTCCCATGACCGCGAGCGCAGACACCGACTTCCCCGAGCCGCTTTCGCCCACGAGCGCCAAGGTACGTCCCTTTTGCAGGGAAAACCTCACGTCCCGCAAGGCCGTTACCGACGCCCCCTGCGAGCGGAATTCAACCTCCAGGCCGCGAACGTCGAGAACGGTCTCGTTCATGTGCCTCTCCGCGACGCGGCTTCTGCTGAAGAACCGAGAATGGTCATGCGAGGCTCGAACACCCTTGTGACCGCTGCTGTCGCCCCCCGGCTGTCGGTGGCCACAATATCGCTGTCGACAAGGTCAAACAGGGTCAGGTCCGCCCGCTCTCCCGGCACTAGTCCGTTGCGTGCACCAAGTCCCAGAACCGACCGAGGACGCTCGGTCACGCCGGCAACCACCTCTTCAAAGGGCAGGCCCACGGCCAACAGCTTGGTCATCGTTGTGGCCAGGTCGTGAACCGGCCCCTCGATGTTTCGCTTGTGCAGATCTGTTGAAATCGAATGCGGAAACAGGCCTTCAGCAATCGCCCTGCGTGCGGTTTCGAAGCAAAACGACGCTTCGCCATGACCGATGTCCATCAGGACGCCATCCTGGGCCAGACGCCTGGCCTGCGCGAAAAGCGCCGGGGTGTCCGAGATCGATCCCGCCCGTTTCCCGTTGAAGCAGTGGGTGACGATGTCGCCGGGACCGAGGATGTCGAAAACCTCGTCGATCATCGGCAATGGCTCTCCGACATGGACCATGAGCGGCAAGTTCAGAATCTGGGCCACTCGCTTGGCGATCCTTGCCGGACCAATCCCCCAGGCGCCCGTGATGACACCGGACGCGCGAACCTTGATGCCGCAGATGACGTCTGCATTGGCTTCGGCCACTTCAAGCGTCCGGTCCACGTCGACGAACCTGAGATCGATCAGCTCAGGCACCCTGTTGCAGGCGACAAGCCCGATTGACCCGATGTTGAGAAAGGCCCTGATCGTTTCGGCCTGCCGTTCGATCACGTGTTCCCGCAGCCCGTGAAACGCCGCTTCGCCCGCCGACCCGGCATCCGCCATGGCGGTCACGCCTGTCGGGCGGCCCGCCTCGGAAGCTCGGACGGATATGTCCGTTCCGCCATGCCAGACATGCACATGCAGGTCGCACCACCCGGGCGACAGACAGGCGCCGCCTGCATCGATCACGTCGGCCTGAGGGTCGGGTGTTTCCGTGACAAGTCCGTTCCTGTCGATGTGAACTTCCGACGGAACGGAATCAAATCCCACCGGATGGAAGTTTCTGAGCGTGAGGGTCATGTCAAAGATCCTTTGCCAAGCGGGGATCGAGCGCATCACGCAGCCCGTCCCCGATCAGTTGAAGTGCCAGGACCGAGACCGAGATGGCCAGACCCGGAAAGAGTATGAGGAACATGGCCTGGTCGAGATACTGCCGGCCTTCATTGACCATCGTGCCCCATGTCGGGGTCGACGGGTCGATTCCCACGCCCAGGAAGCTCAGCCCCGCCTCTGCCAGCATGGCATAGGCAAAGATGAATGTCGCCTGGACGATGATCGGCGACGTGATGTTGGGCAGAACATGGCGCACCATGAGCGACGGCGTCGACACGCCCAGCGCGGTTGCAGCCTCGACAAAGGGAAGTTCACGAATGACAAGCGTCGAAGCCCGGACAATTCGGGCAATTCGCGGCGCGTAGACGATGGACAGCGCGATGATCACGTTGACGGCGGACCCGCCGAGAATCGATACCAGCGCTATGGCCAGCAAGATGTCGGGGAACGCCATCATGGCATCGACAAGACGCGACAGCGGCCCGTCAAGTCGCTGGAAAAAGCCGGCACAAAGGCCAATGGCTATTCCGACAATGGAAGAGAGGGCTGCAACGCCCAGCCCGACGCCGAGCGAAACGCGGCCGGCATACAGCAGGCGGGACGCGACATCCCTGCCGAACGCATCGGCGCCAAGCCAATACGTCATGCCGGGCTCGGTCAGCCGCGCGCGGACGCTCATCCGGGCAGGGTCATCCGGTGCCACCCAGGGCGCGCACACGCAAAGCAGGGCAACGGCTGAGAGAACGATCGTCGCGAGAAGAACGGCCCGCCGCGAAAAGAGCAGGTCGAGAAACCTGGCCTCCATGGGCGCCGTGGATGTCCGCGACATCAGTACCTTACCCGCTTGTCGACCAGTAGATATGCAAGGTCCGTCAGCAGATTTATCAGCACGTACAGCGAGGCGACCACAATCAGCGTTCCCTGGATGACGGGATAGTCCCGACGCAAGACAGCGCTTACCACGAGATTGCCCATTCCGGGAATGTTGAACACGCGCTCGGTCACCACGGCACCGGACACCAGCAATGCAAAGGTAAGCCCGATCACCGTGATTATCGGAATCGCGGCATTTTTCAGCGCATGGCGCAGCACGACGCGCGCTTCGCCCATGCCTTTGGACCGTGCGGTCCGGATGTAGTCCTCGCCCAGGATGTCCAGCATCGACGCGCGGGTGAAGCGCAGGATAAGGGCGGAATTGACGATGCCGAGCACAATTGACGGCAACAGAAGGTGCCGCATCCGCTCCCAGAAATCTGCATCCGGCCCGCCGTAGCCTGATGCGGGGAACCAGCCGAGGTCGGTCGCCAGATATCGCTGAAGCATGAGTCCGGTCCAGAAGCTTGGGACCGATGCGGCCAGCATGGCGGTGCTGATGGAGGCCTGATCAAGGAACGATCCGCGGCGATAGGCTGCATAGTTTCCGATCGGCACGGCGATGATCAACGCAATCGTCAGCGAAAAGAGAGAAAGGAAGACCGTCGGTTCCGCGCGGCCCAAGAGCACCTGGGTGACCGGCTGCTTGAAAAAGATCGACGTCCCCAGATCTCCGCGGACCGCGTTTCCAAGGAACTTGAGGTACTGGACAAATATAGGCTGATCGAGTCCGAGCTGCTGACGCAGTTCGGCGGCATCCTCAGCCGTCGCCTCGGGGCCGAGCATCAGCGCGGCCGGGTCGCCCGGGGCGAGCCGGACAATGAAGAACGCTATCGTCAGAACAAGGAATATGACGACAGCCATCCCAACGAGCCGACGAGCCAGATAGCTGCGCATGAGAAATTCCGGCGGATTCGGGGGTCGGTCAGGCCGACCCCCGGCACTTTACGTCAATTCACCTGTGCATTCCAGAAGAACGGCCATGGCGTCGCCGTGACGCCGTCAAGCCCCTTCGCCCCGCCCATAAGCGCGTTGAAGCCGCCGATCTTGATGAAGCCCACATCCTCGAACACCTGGTTCTGCAGCTGCGCGAACAGCTCGCGGCGGGTCGCGGGGTCCGTTTCCGTCGTGAACGCGGCAAGAATCGCGTCCTTGTCCGGATTTGACCACCCCAGGCGCGACGTCCTTGAATAGAGGCTGGTCAGGGCGGGTTCCGGCAGAAACGGCGAGTGGGTGATGTAGATGTCCCAGAGCGCCGGATCGTTGCGGCGCTGGCCCAGGGTGGCCCAGTCGACCACGTCCATCTGGACCTCGAACCCTGCCGCCTCAAGCGCCACCTTGGCGACTTCGGCCATCTTGAAGTGGAACTCGTACTGGCGTGACGTCAGGATCCTGAGCGGAGTCCCGTCGTAGCCGACGCTCTGCAGCAGCTCCGCCGCCCTGGCTTGGTCGTTCTGGTTGAACATGTCGGTTCCGACGTCGCTTCTCCACACCCAGCCCTCGGGGTACATCGGACCGTCCACGATGAAGAAATTGTCATCGCCAAAGGCGGCGAACAGCATGTCGTCGATCGGCAGTGCGGCCTGCAGCGCCTGACGCTTGGTCCTGTCAGTCAAGAGTCCGTCCTTGTGATTGATCGCAAAGATCGGCCAGCCGAACGGCTTCAGCAGGATCGGGTCGGCCGTGTCGGAGGACTCCAGACGGGCAAGGCTCTCGGCAGGCAATCCGTCGGCGAATGCCACTTCACCGGCCAGAAGGCTCTCCACCCGCGTGCTGGCGTCAGGCACCGGCACGAACCGAATCTCGTCCGGCACCTGTGTGCGCGCGCCCGCCGCGCCGTCCGACGGCTCGCTGCGCGAGGAATAGCCGTCAAAGCGCACCAGTTGCAGGTACTGGTCCGGCACGTGCTCGGCAATCATGTAGGGACCGGTTCCGACAATCGTGTCGATCGTGTCGCCGATGATTTCCTCGGGATAGACCACGGCGGCGGAGTTCGAAAATGCCAACAGCGACAGGAGCGGCGAATACGGCTCGTTCATTGTTATGGTGATCTCGTGGCTGCCAGTGGCCTCGACCCCGGCGACCCTGTCCGCCACGCCCTTTCCGCGCGGGGAAACCTCCAGCCAGCGACCGAGGGATGCGGCCACGTCATTTGCATCCATCGTCGAGCCATCGTGGAAGGTGACACCCTCGCGAATGCCAATCGCGTAGGTTTTCCCGTCCTCGGAAATCGTCGGCAGACCGGTCGCCAGAAGCGGCGCGATGTTCCAGCCTGAGTCGAACGTGTACAGCGTTTCGACGAAATGCTGGGTCACGATCGAGACGACATCCTTGGTGGACATCATCGGATCGAACGTATCGGCCTCGCCGATGATGGCAACGTCAATCGTCTCCGCATGTGCGGGCGCAAGCACGACGGCACCTGTCAGCAATGCGCCGAAGAGAGTTCTCTTTGCGGGGGCAGTTGTCATAGAGAACATTTTGACCTCCATAATTGTGTCATTTGTTGCCTAAATATGTTAGTATGGATCCCTGACGCCGTCAACGAAAATTCCGCTGCAGATCGAACATGCCAGAAACATCGAGTTTTCCCTGGAGAAACGGCGACCGCACAACAGAGATCCGGCCTTGGCAAGGCCTGCCTGCGGCCTCTGACGCCAGCTTCGTGCGTGTGGAACCGGGTCGGGCAAGCCAAGGGAAGCGCCAGTGAAGATTTGGAACAGTCGAAGCGAACCCACTGCTGCCCTCCGAATTTACGTTTGGACAGTCGTACCGTCCGCCGCAAAAAAATGAAGCAGCCCGGGCACGGGCCTCAAGTGAATGGAATTCCCGGGAGCAAACGCATGGCGGCCCTTGATCAACGCTGACAGTTCGTCGCTTCCGCTGCGCGCAATGATCATCGTGTCCGCTCCCGTCGGTTCCACTACCGATATTCGCAGGCCGAAAGCGTCGTTGGTCCCCTCCTCCGCCAGGTCGACGTGTTCCGGCCGGATTCCGATCGATGCACATTGGCCGAGATGACGAAGACTGTCCTCAGGGAGCTTGCAGGTCAGGCCGCTCTCGGTCCTGAATTCCGGGCCGTCGTCAGTCGGCACGATTCGTCCTTCAAGGAAGTTCATGGCTGGCGATCCGATGAATCCGGCAACAAACCTGTTCACGGGGCTGTCGAATATGTCGAGCGGGCTGCCTACTTGCTCGACCCGGCCGTTCCGCATCACGACGATCTTGTCGGACATGGTGATCGCCTCGATCTGGTCATGCGTGACATAGACGGTCGTGGTTCCCAGCCGCTGCTGAATTTCCTTGATCTCCGCCCGCATCCTGACCCGAAGCTTGGCATCCAGGTTCGAGAGGGGTTCGTCAAACAGGAACACGCTCGGATTCCGGATGATCGCCCGGCCCATAGCCACCCTTTGCCGCTGACCCCCGGACAACTGTTTCGGATAGCGCTTCAACAGGTCTTCCAGCCCGAGTATCCGGGCGGTTTCCTGCACCTTTCTTTCCGTTTCCGATCGGCCGGCGCCGCGCATCCGCAACGGAAATCCCATGTTCGCGGCAACGGTCTTCTGGGGATAGAGCGCATAGTTCTGAAAGACCATGGCAACGTCCCGGTCCTTCGGAGGCAGGTCGTCGACAACCTTGCCGCCGACCCTGATCGATCCGCTTGTCGCCCGCTCGAGGCCGGCAAGCATCCGGAGCAGGGTGGACTTTCCGCATCCCGACGGGCCGACAAGCACGGCGAACTCGCCGTCCTCGATTGCAATGCTGATGTCCTTGACAGCTTCCACCTGCCCGAACGACTTGGCAATTTCAATGAATTCAACGCTTGCCATCCGTCACCGTCCTTCAGAGTGGTGCCATTCGCGACTCTCGGGCACGGGATCCAGTTCCGACTCCCAGACCGAGGACACCGTTGAGGAGCGGGCAAGGTCGTGCAGGGTCGCGAACTCGGCCGCGGCCGTCATGTCCTTGAGACCTGTACCGGACACGATGACGACCGCGACGGTGTCGTCCGGGATGCGACCCGCTCCGGCTTCGGCGGCGAAGGCAGCCAACGCGTAGGCCCCTCGCGGTTCGGCGAAGATTCCTTCCTTTCCGGCAAGTTCGGCCTGCGCTGCAAGGATCTCGCTCCTGGTCAAGCGGTGCAGATGCCCGCCTGAGTTGCCTATCGCAGCATTGGCCCAGGCCGCATCCAGGGGACGTGCACCCTTGCAATCGGGATCGCCTGCCACGTCGATTCCGGCAAAGTGGTCCTGCGGCTGTCCGGCCACGATCCTCGGCACGCGGTCAGTCAACCCGATTTCCCGAAGGTCGCGGAATCCTTCGCTCAGGCCTCCCACCAGGCCGCCGCCGCCGACCGGTGCCGCCACGACGTCGGGACAGTTCCCTTGGTCCGCGCAGATCTCGTAGGCGATCGTCTTGGCGCCTTCAACCATGAACGGGTTGACGGATCGCGCGGATGTCATCGGCACCAGTCCGTGCTCCCTGCACAAGGCCGGCAGTTCGCGGACCGCGACCTCATACGGATCATTGAACGCGTCGGCAGCGGCATCGACAGGGCCGGTCTCGATTTCGTAGACCCGGGATCCGTAGACGTCTATCTGCTGGCGCTTCGATGCCGGCGTGTTCTTAGAGACCCAGATATGCGCGCTGGCACCTGATCGTGCCGCGTACGCCGCAAGGGAATTCCCGACGTTGCCCGACGACGTCACGGCGAGGCTTGTTCGACCGAAATGCCTGGCCATCGAGATGCCTGCGCTTACCTGCCGGTCCTTGAACGAACCCGTCGGATTGCAGCATTCCAGCTTGATGTGGAGTTCATGGAGTCCCAGCGCCCGCTCCAGGTTCCCGGCCCGGATCAAGGGCGTATTCCCCTCTCCCAACGATATTGCCGATGACGCGGACGGAAGCGGCAGGAGTTCGCCGAATCGAGTGAACATGTCTGCCGGTGCCTGCCAGTTTCGTGCGAACCTGCCACGGCGGCGGATCGCTGCGTGATCATATTGCAGCCTCAGTTCACCACCGCACTCCGGACAGCTGTAGTGTTCCGACAGTGGCATGACCTCTCCGCAATCCAGGCATTGCAGGCTGCGCAACATGCTCATTCCTTTCCAGCGGAAGACGGGGAAGTGACCAGATGACCGCGGCGGTAGACGTGCAGCGGCTCACGGTAGGACGAGACATCCGCAAGCGGCGAGTCCTTCAGCACGACGAAGTCGGCCGAATGTCCCGCGGCAATCCTCCCGACCCTGCCTTGCAGTTTCAGGACCCGTGCGGCGTTCAGGGAGGCGGAACGGATGACCTCGATGTTCGACAGTCCGGACCGGGCCATCAGTTCAAGCTCGACCCATGTGTCCTCGAACGGCGTATCCCTTACGCCGGCGTCCGTCCCGCACACGATCGGAATGCCCAGTTCGACAAGTCTTCGGAAATTCTCCAGCATGACGTCGTGCTGGTCCAGCGCGTGTTGCGAATCCAGGTTTCCCTGCATCCCTTGCCGGGCAAGGGTTCCATGCGAGCGCGTGGCGGTCGAGAGGTTTGCCATGATCGAAACGCCGCTTTCGGCCACGATTCCGGCAATCTCCGGGTCATACCTTCTTTCGAGGCGTCCGTTGCTGGCCCGGAAGAAGAAGGCACAGTGTTCGAGACTGTCGAACCCGGCCACGGCGGCGCGCCGGACGCTTTCCGCGGCGAGCACGTGTGCAACGCTCGCGACATCGTTCGCCCGCGCAGCGTCGGCGACCTGGCAAAACGTCTCCTGCGGGAAGGAAGCGGTTTCCGGATGGGTGTCCGGAGTCATCACGCCCCCGCTGCCCATCAGTTTCAGCGACCTGGCTCCGGCGGAAACCAGACGTGACACGACCGCGGCAACATCGTCCGGACTCGGTGCCTCGCCCCCGAAAAAGGCCAGGTGACCTCCAGGAACCGTGATTGGCGGGCCAGAGAGCAGGAGGCGCGGCAGGTCCGGCAGATCCCGGCGGCGCCGGAGATGGGCAAGCAGGTCCAGGCTGGAACCGCAATCCCTCAACGTGGTCACCCCGCTCAGGAGCATCGACCGCGCGTTCCGGACGGCACGCGACAACCGCTCCGGAATCGTTTCGCCGTTGAAGTCCCGGAGCGGATCCGGGCTGGCCGAGAATTCCAGGTGGACGTGGGTGTTGATCAGGCCCGGCATCAGGCAGGCATCTCCAAGATCGGTCTCCGGCCTGGCGATTCCGGCAGCCGGCGCCGCCATCCGGTCGCGCACGGCTTCAATGCACCCCCCGACCACCTCGACGGACTTCGGCTCGAACCGGCCCGGCGGGTCGATCCAGACGTTGTCGCAATGCAGGACAAGGCGTTCATGGCTGGCAGGGTTTGTCATCGGTCAGCCTTTCACCGCTCCGCTGGTCAACCCGGAGACAAGGTATCTTTGCACGAAAAGGAAGAAGAGCACCGCCGGCAACGCGAACACCACGGCCGCAGCCATCATCTCGTCCCAGGCGATGGCATACTGGGTCTCGAACGACGTGAGTCCGACGGAAAAGACCCAGTTGCTTTGCGACGAGATCAAGGTCCGCGCGAGGAAGAACTCGTCCCAGCCCGTGATGAAGCTCATGGCAACGACAACCACAAGTCCCGGCAAGGCAAGGGGAAGCACGATCCGGTAGAATGCGCCGAGGCGCGTGCAGCCGTCGACCATCGCCTGCTCCTCGACCTCTACGGGAATGCGGTCAAAGAACCCCTTCATCAGCCAGGTCGCCAGGGGCAGCACGAACGCCGCGTCGGCGATGGCCAGGCCGATCAGTGAATTGTAGAGGCCTGTCTGGCGAAAGATCACGTAGAGAGGAACGACGATCAGCGTTGCCGGAAGGAGCTGGGAGAACAGTATGAAGATCGAGAACGCGGTCGTGCTGCCCGTCCTGAACCTGGACAGCGCATATCCGCCGTTGATGGCGACAAGCGTGCAGAAAATCGAGGTCGTGCTTGCGACGAAGGCGGTGTTCTTGAACCAGGTGAACACGTCCCGCTCCGTGAAGATCCTGACATAGGCATCCATCGTGATGCTTGACGGAACCAGGCGTGGCGGCCATTCGAACAGGCTCGTGGCCTCGAGCGACGACACGATCATCCAGTAGTACGGAAAGAACACGATGGCTGCGCATGCCAAGGTCAGCACGAACAGTGACGCGCTGATCAGCATGGTGACGGTACGGGGGTTCAAGCGTCCCTCCTGACATGGATTATCGTGAAGAAGTACACGAGGCTGAACGCCAGCAGTATCAACAGCAGAACCGTGCCGATCGCGGCAGCGTATCCGATCTTCTGGTAGGTGAACGCCGTGTTGTAGGTCAGGATCGACAGCGTTTCGGTTGCCCGGGCCGGACCGCCGCCGGTCATCGCGTAGATCATGGTCACCCGGCGGAACGAGTTCAGGATCAGGATGAGGATCAGGATGACGTTCACCGAGCGAAGTCCCGGCAGCGTGACATGGATGAACCTGGAGAATGCCCCCGCACCGTCGACCATCGCGGCTTCGTACTCTTCCCGCGGAATCGTCTGAAGGCCGGCCAGCAGGATCAGGAGCGCAAGCGGAAACTGGTGCCAGCTGGTGATCAGCACGAGCGCCGGCATGGCAAGGTCCGCCTGCGCCAGCCAAGCCGCGGGCGCATCAAGGAACCCCGCTTCGACAAGGAAGTAGTTGACGACCCCGTACTGGGCGTCAAGCATCCATATGAAGATCAGCACCGCCACGACCTCCGGGACCGCCCAGGGCAGGATGAAAATCGTCCGGACAATGCCGCGAAGCGGCAGGGACCGGTTCAGCAGCAAGGCGAAGGACAGGCCCAGCACGTACGTGCAGCTCATCGAGGCGATGCCGTAGTAGACCGTCACCTTCAGCGAATTCCAGAAGAACGGATCGGACAGCAGGACCTCGTAGTTCGCAAGTCCGATGTAGCGCCCGGCATTGTAGTTCAGGATGCGCGTGTTGAAGAATCCGAGCAGTATTCCCTGCGCAATGGGCCAGATGAGAATCACGGACATCACGATTGCCGCCGGGGTCAGCAGCCAGATCGGCAGCAGTTCAAGATGCCTGAACCTGCGAGCGAAGACACGCCTCACGCGAAACCCCTCACGATTTCGGGTGCGAGCGGACCCGGCAAGCCCCGGCCGGTCGCGATGTGCCGGCCAGGGCGCGTCCCGTGACATCGGGAGAGCTCAGAGGGTCTTGGTCCAGTTCTCCAGCTGCCTCTGGAGGGCATCGAGACCTTCCTGGACCGACATCTCCCCGGAGTAGATCCTGGACAGCCCGTCGACCACGATCTGCCGGAACTCGGCAGCCTGGATTTCGTAACCTGGAGGAGCGTAGCCAATTCCACCCGGATACTTTGCCGCAATCTCGGCCATCTTGCCAGCGTAAGGCACCTCCTCGAGAAACGCCTCGCTGGGCTCGACGATGGTGCCCGGAATCTGCACCAGGTCTTCAAGGTATCTCTGCTGCGCCTCAGGATCGTAAAAGACGTTCAGCATCCTGCAGGCATCGTCGGGATGGGGCGAATCCTTCGGAATGACGTAGAATGCGCCGCCGGTGATCGCCGCATGGGTTGGCGTCGGCATGACTTCGAAGGTGACATGCGGGACAAGATCGGGATTGATGGTCTTGACCGTGCTGACCACCCAAGGGCCGTCGAAGAGCATCGCGACCTTGCCATCCGCGAACATCTGGCGAACCGTCTTGGAGCCCAGGCCCTTCGGGCTGAGCCCTTCGTCCAGGAACCGCTTGATCCAGCTGACGGCCGCGATGGCGGATTCATCGTTTGCCGTGATCGTCCCGTCAGGCTGTGACCAGTCCGATCCCATGCCGATCAACCAGTGCATGCTGTTGATGTAGACGTGGATGGCACTCGCGGTGTCGTTCGGAAATCCATACCCGAATTCACCGGTCTTGTCCTTCACGGCCTTGGCCGCGGCATAGAACTCGTCCAGGTTCGTGGGGATCCCGACTCCCGCTTCCTCCAGCAGTTGCGTGTTCGCCAGCAGCGACTGGGGGCTCATCGTCAACGGCACGCCATAGGTCGCCCCGTCAACCTGGGCGAAACTGACGGAAGGAAGTATCCGGTCGGCGAATCCGGACGATTCAATGCACTCGTCCATCGGCGCGAGGATGCCTGCGTCAATCATGGGCGCCAGCATGTTCGTGAACACCGGCATGAAGTCGGGCACGTCGCCGGCTGCAATCTGCGTGATCAGCGTCTGCTCGTAGTGCGTGTTGGGAATGAGCGTCTTGTCGACGGTGATTCCCGGGTTGGCGGCTTCGAACGCAGCCACGCGATCCTTGTTCCAATCTCCGACGATTCCCTCTTCCCACATCCAGCTTGGCATCCTGAAGGTATAGGAATCCTGCGCACTTGCGGTGCCTGCAATCAGGGCCAGGGCAGCTGCCGTCATCAAGGCTTTCATCATAAGTACCTCCGTGTTAGAATTTGGTCCGGTAGCGTCTCATAAACTTACAACCGGTTTGATACCAATGTCAATTATCGCCACAGAACAGGCCATAAGTGTACCACCTGGGATCCGGGACAAGACCAGATGGCTGGCCAAGACCATTCGCGACGACATCGTCGGGAAGGTGTACGGACCCGAGACGGCGATTCCGTCCGAACGTGAGCTCATGCTGAAGCACGAGGTTTCGCGAACCACGGTGCGACGGGCAATCCAGCTGCTCGTGAACGAGGGGGTCGTCGTCCGCCGTGCCGGAAGCGGCACCTACGTGCGCAAGGCGGAAAACGGTCCGCGGTCCGCCGGTTCATCGTCCGGAAGGGTCCTGTCCCTGATCGTTCCCACGTTTTCCAACCCGCTTTACGCCGAGGTGATCGACGGGATCGAGCGCGCCGCCCGGGGAAGCGGCTGCCACCTGATCACGAGCCAGTCCGACTACCAGGTTGCAAGCGAGAACGCCGGACTCTCGGCGATGGCCGACGATCCATCGATACGCGGCGCCATCGTTGTCCCGAGCATGGTCGAACGGCCGGTCGCAGGGGCCCTTGAATTCGTCAGTGCGGGCAAGCCGCTGGTGTATCTCGGCCGGTGGCCCAACGACATCGAAGCCGACGGCGTCCGGATAGACTACGATGAAGCGGCGCGAATCGCCGTCCGGCATCTCGTCGAACTGGGGCACCACAGGATCGCCTATGTCGAGGGGGCGCCGAGGCTGGAGGGCTTTTCGATGCTGCCTGCATACCGTGATGCCCTGGCGTCGGCCGGCATCGCGCGCGACCGCTCGCTCGTTCGCATGCGGGATGAACCTTCCGAATTGGCAGGGCAGAATGCAATCGAAGCGCTCGTCGCGGAAAATACGGCGTTTTCCGCGGTTTTTGTCCGAAACGACGTAACGGCCATCGGGATCATGCGGGGGTTGCGAAACGCCGGACTGAACGTTCCAGGTGACGTGTCTGTGGTCAGCGTCAACGACAGCGTCATCGCCCGGTCGATGGACCCTCTGCTGACCAGTGTCAATGTTCAGCCAAGAACGCTTGGCAGCCTGACCTTCCGTGCGCTCAGCGACAGGATTTCGGGCGTTTACAATGGACCTTCGGTTCATCTGACACTTAGGCCGACCCTGAGTGTCTATGGGTCGACAGGCGCACCTTCGAAGCTCAAGGTTCGCCGGGACAGCTGACGGGACATCCGGAATTGACCGTTCCTGCGCCACATCGTTCCCAACGGCTTGCGGTAGGATCCTATACCGAGTCCTACGGTGACTTCCGGGCCTGCGGAAACGGCATATCGGTGATTGAACTGTCCGAAGACGGCGCCTTTGAGCATATCGGCTCTGCAACTCTTCCAAATCCCAGCTATCTTCGCCACTCGGAGAGTCACCGCAGGGTCTACGCGACTTTAGAAACTCCCGATGACCGGGCGGCGCTCGTTTCCCTGGAGTTGCCCCGGGCGGGTGCTTGGCTGCGCGTTTCAACCAGGATTCCCATCGAAGGCCGACTTCCGTGCCACATCGATCTTTATCCATCTGGCCAATGGATCGCATGTGCCTGCTACGGCACGGGCACTGTGCTCGTGAGGGGTCTCTCCGAAAGCGGCGATCTTGATGCGCGATCGGGAGGCGAAATCCTGCGGACGGGCAGCGGGCCCCATCCCGTCAGGCAGACCCGTTCCCATCCCCATGGCGCATACTTCTCGCCGGACGGTCGGTGGCTGCTGGTTCCCGACCTGGGAACCGACCAACTGGCCGCATATCCATTCGATCACCGAACCGGTGCCTGCGGCGTTCCGTTCACATGGCAGGCACCACCAGGCTCCGGTCCGAGAACTCTCGCTTTCAGCAACTGCGACCATGCCATCTTGTTGGTCAGTGAGCTGTCATCCGAAGTGTCGAGCCTGCAATGGCGGGACGGTGCCATCAAGGAAATGGCCAGGCTGACTTCCCGCGGTGCGTCCGAAACGTCTGGGAGGACAGACAACACCGCATCCGGCCTCAGAATGCATCCTGACGGCGTTCACTTCG
The DNA here is from genome assembly GCA_022819605.1 of Silicimonas sp. Classification (GTDB taxonomy): domain Bacteria; phylum Pseudomonadota; class Alphaproteobacteria; order Rhodobacterales; family Rhodobacteraceae; genus JAJEFO01. The sequence goes on from JAJEGW010000034.1 coordinate 29,960, forward strand.
GTGTGACCAATCGAGGTGACGACTCTATTTCCATATTCCGGCTGGATTCCCGTACAGGGTCGATCAAGCGGTGCCTGACGTTTCCGTGTGGCGGAAGGAAGCCCCGGGATTTCGGGTTTTCGCCGTGCGGGCGCTGGCTGGTCTCAGCCAACCAGGACAGTGACAGCTGCATCCTGTTCGCGATCAGTTTCCTCCCTGAGCCGATCGTACGACGAATTGCCGGGGTCGTGGTCAAATCGCCGAGCAGCATTTGCTTTCTCGCTGATCGAAAATAATCTTTCCGTCCCGCCCCGGGACCCGCAAACGGAAGGTTGGCGCTTGTCGGGGAAACTGAGGAAATTCTGCCGTCGCGGCGGGTCATGATGTACACATTTCCGAATCTCCCAGGCATTTCGGAACGCGTAGGGACGACAGGAGGCGATCCGGCGGCGCGGGCGCCATGACCGGAAATCGAAGGACAGACCTTCGAAATCGAGCGATTGCGGGGCGAAGAGGACGCTGGTGCAGGAAGGCCGGAAAGGCCTGTGAATGCAGGCCTTTGGAAGGCAGACGGCCCAAGACATTGCAAAAAGGCAAGAAGGTCTTGGAGGAACGATGAGTTTCCGCCAAAGGAGTGAAGTCGTCCATTTGAGTCGCGGCCCCGCTCATGGGGACGCGCGGCCGCGACCGCACCCGAACGGGCGGTGACCCGCCGCTGCGTCCATCCTGCAGGGATGGCGACGGATCGGGTCCATTCGGCCACGGCAAGCCCGGGGCGTCAATCCTTTTCCGGGCAGGGCGGTGGATGGACGGCGTTATCGGAACGGCGCGCACCTGAAACCGCGCACGGACCACGGAAACGCGGCTTGACGGCTTCGGCCGTGAATGGGCTTGATTCAGGGTGTGCGGTGAGGTCAGCGAATGCTCGACCGTCTGCAGACAGGCAGACTGCCGGCCCAGGACATTGCACAATCCGCAAAAAGATCGTGGGGGCTCACATCCATGACTGAATTTCTCCAGCCGGATGCCGTTCCGCGTCCTGCCCGGCAACCCGGCGACATATCGTTCAGGAACACTCTTGGACGCACCAGGACAACCCAACGGCCTTATGTCCCACTCGGCCAACGCGATGCCGCGTTGGAGAATGTTCCGGCAAACATGCGCCGGACAACGGCGATACGCAGCCATCAACAGCCAATTCCTTGTTCGTTTCCGCTTCGGGGACGTGCAAGAGGCTCCCAGTAC
>JAJEGW010000045.1 GCA_022819605.1 Silicimonas sp.
CCCAGCCGAGAAGGTCGTAGACGGCGCCGAAGGCCTCCCGGACCCCGACGACGACCCGGCTCTCCTCGCGGCAGTCGGCCAGGTCGGTTCCGAACGGCGCGGGATCGCGGACCGCGCGCCGGGACTGCTCGAGAAGATCGATGAATTCCTTCGGCGAGAACAGGGCGGTCCGGGAGCCGTCGGCGTCGCGCATCTCCTCGATGACGAGGCGGGCGAGGCCTTCGAGCTGCTCGAGCTGGGCCGCGCTGGTCGCCGTGCCGACATGGCGCAGGACGCGCTGGCGGACCTTGCCGCCGCTGCGCACGGACTTGACGACCTGGACCTTGACGCGGTCTCCGGGGAGCTTCTTCCTTCGCACGAACATGGGGGGATGATGGCAGCGGGCGGGCGGATGTCAAGAGAAAACACGACCGAGGGCACTACAACGCCAATCTCGCCCGCCGGGGCCAAAAGAATCAACCATGCAAGGCTCGCCGAAGTCGAGAGTCCGGTAAAAGGTCTGAACTCAAGAGCGCGAGAGCGACGAGGACTTCGCCGGGATGCGCCGGCAGCATCCTGCGGTGGAATCTGCGATCAACAACCTCGGGCACCGCGGCCTCGACCGGGTCCTGGCCCAGGGCGCCGGGGGCTTCGCCCGTGCCGTCGCCCTCTCCGTGGTCGCCCTGAACGTCCACCGCATCGGCCTGCTTCTGCGCCGCAGGGAGCGCCAGAGGACGCAGCGGCCACGCGTCGCCTGACGACGCCCCCGCAGACCCGGAAGTTTCGGACCCCGCCCGGCGCGGGAACGGCAGCCCTTGCACCGGTGTCGCCAGGGAGCGAGAATTCCAGTCCCCAGGTCGCGGTCCTGCGGCCTGATAGCGCTATCAGGCCGGGTTCGCGGCATCGGAACCGACGGCGGACACGCTGGCGCGGCGGAAATCGAAGCCGGGAGTCGCGGAATGGAGGGGTTTTCGGGCAGACACTAGCTACTTCTCCTGTGTGCAGAAATAGGCAGAGCCTAACCTGCTGGGTGAAGCAGCCGGTACATCCCATTAGTGACTGATGCTGCGTCTTGCGCGAATGTTTGCTTCCCGCCCGAAGCGGCACGCTTCAAATTGCAGAATGGCACCATGCACGCGCCAGACATCGGTCCCAATAAGCCGTTGGTCTGATTGCCTTACCCACTCACGAAACATGGTCCGCCCATGCGGCGTACATGCGCATCGCGCTGGAGGCGTACCTCAAGCCTCGTCAATCAGAGTTCCGGCGGTAGAGGCACAGGTGGGATGCCCAGAAAGGCCGCCAGCGACGTGGTGGACAACTCGTGATCCTCGATCGAGGGCAATCCCGATACGCCGATTGCAGCGATCACGCCTACACCTTTGACCGTTACGGGAAAACCGCCGCCGTGAAGGACGAAGTCGCTGTAAGGCAGACCAACGTCCGGCCATTGCGGGCGACCTTCGCGCTGATATTCAAGCCCTGCACGCATTGACGACTTGTAGGTCCGCAGCACCGTATTTCCCTTTCGTCGGGCCCAATCCTCGTTTTCCGGTGTCGCGCCCGGCAATGTCGTGAAGAAATAGCGGCGCGCCATCGAGCGGATTTCGATGGCAACCGGGGCGTTCACCGAAAAGGCCCGTTCCCGGATGCTGCAGCCGATGGAAAAGGCGGTATCTTCGTCGAAACGATCCAGTACCAGCTGGCGCTCTTGCTCCGCTGTTGCGGCAATCAGGTCGTCGGACATGTCAGTCATCCACATTGTTGGGAGGTGTCGTTGCCCCGCCATGCGCGAGTTTTGCCGCGAGTTGATCGGAGATACTGTTCACAAGCCAGTCGCCCTGACCAAGGTCCGCACTTCGCGGGTCGGCCCCGATGACGCCCCAGATCGGGTGTTTGGGATCGTGGCGGTCGATGGTCTCATCCTCCGCACCGGCAGGCGGAAGCGTGCCAAGGTCGATCGTCCCAGGCCACAGGCCCGCCAGCAGCGTTGTCTCGAACCGGCCGGCATGATCGGGGGGGAAATCTGCAATGTCGAAGCGGTTGACGGCCTCTGCCCGAACCTTCATCGGATGTTGTTTGCCGGTGGCCCATGCCTTTGCCATCCGGTCGATCATTTCGAGTTGCTCGTCAGCAAAATGGCCAGAGAACAAGACAGCCGTTTCAACCTTCATGTCCGCCAACCGCGACAGCGTGTGATCCAGAACGGCTTCTAGCGCATCCGTGCCCGGCATCATCACCGTCCAGGGATAGTCTCCGTGATCGCCGCCGGTCCCGTAGTAGAGCGGTGGCCACACAAGGCCGCCGCTGCGGTCTGCGGCCCTGAGGCATAGTCCATGCGCCGTCAGCGCATCAAGGCCAACCGGCAGATGCTCGCAATGCCACTCGATCGTGCCAAGTGGCAGGTAGATGAGCGAGCGTTGCGCCAGCGATTGCCGTATCTGTGCCGGCCTCAGCAATTCAATCTGTCGGCTCAATTGTAGAAATCCTTTACCCAGGCGTGTTCTGCCAGTTTCTCTGTCAGGTCCCCTGGAAACGCCGCGCCGTCCGATACGGCAAGGTTCATGTCGACCTCTGCCGGGGTGGCCATCCCGGGGATGACAACGCTGACGGCGTCGTGGGCCAGAACATAGCGCAAGGCCGCTTCTGCGAGGTTCTCGTAGTAGGGTGCGACATCTGCCTTCAACGCACGCATCCGGGCAAGCGTTTCAGTGAAGCGGTCGCCGCAAAACATTTCGTGCCGCTGAGACCCCGCTTCCCAGCTGACATAGGTCGATTCGTCCCAGGTTCCGGTCAGCGCGCTTGAATCCAGCGGCACCCGTGCGACGATTGCCGTGCCGCTGTCCAGCGCCGCAGGAAACAGGCGCTCGCGCGCGTGCTGTTCGAACATGTTGAAAATCACCTGCTCGGACGCGACGAGCCCGAGCCTGGCGAGGGCGACACCTTCGTCCGGGCGGTTATCGCGCAGGCTGATACCGATCTGGTCGATCTTGCCTTCCGCGCGCAGGTCGTTGAGCGTCTCAAGCCAGTCAAGCTCCCGGTGACCGGTCGGCCCCCAGGAATGAAGCTGGTAGAGGTCGATCCTCTCGACCTGCAAACGCCGGAGGGAGTTCTCCACGTTTTCGCGCAGGTGCCATTCAGGGAACCTGCCGCGAAAAAGCGGCGCGTCGTCGCCGGGATCAGGCCAGACCGTCGGCTGGGCCTTGGTGGCTATGTAGATCTTGTTGCCCGCCCATTCGCTGAGCGCCCGTCCGATGACCTTTTCCGAATGCCCGGCACCGTAAAGCTGGGCGGTGTCGACGAAATTGATCCCTTTGTCCCAGGCGTAGTGAAGGGTTCTGACCGAAGCATCGTCATCCACGGGGCCCCAAGCCCCTCCAACCTGCCAGCCGCCAAAGCCGATTTCGGATACTTTCCAGCCGGTGCGCCCGAATGTGCGGTATTTCATGTTGATGTTTTCCCCGAAGGCCCCTGCACGACGTACTTCCAGATCAAAGGGCGGACAATGTCCGCCCTTTGACACTTCAAATGGTTTGCAGGATCAACGGTAGCCCTGCTCGATGCCTTTCATCGTCGCTTCGATGTTGGAACTGTCGACGATCAACGGCCCCGTCAGGATCGGGTTCGTTGGCGTGCGCGAGCCATAGTTGACATAGCTGTCGAGCAGGAACACCGACAGGAACCCCTGCAGGTAGCCCTGCTGGTCAATGGCAAGCGTCTGGGTGCCAGCCGCGATCCGGTCCAGGCTGGCGGCATCGGTGTTGAAGGTGCCCAGCATCACCCGGCCTTGCGCACCGGCCTGCTGAATTGCCAGCGCCGCGCTGTCGGCATCCTGGTTGCCCATGGTGATCAGCGCGTCGATGTCCGGGTTCGAAAGCATTTCGGCTTTCAGCGCCTCGGTCACCGCGACCTTGTCACCAAAGGAACTTGCCGGAAGCGGCAGTTGCGTGGCGCTGGAACCGGCGGCGGCTGCACCGTCGGCGATGCCGCGGCAGCGATCTTCAAGGTTGGCCGCACCCGGGACGGTGTTGACGCAGACGATGTTCTTGGCCCCCGCGTTCCCCAGATACTCGCCACCCGCGACACCCGCAGTGTATTCGACGTTGCCGACATAGCCGATCGCGCCCAGTTCTTCAGCTTTTTCCGGCCCGCCGGCATTATAGAGAATGATGGCGATGCCCGCGTCCGTGGCGGCCTTGTAGGCGTCGTCCATGCTGTCAGGCACCCAATTGGGGGCGGCAATGCCTGTGGCCCCTTGCGAGATCGCGGTGCGGATCAACTGTGCCGCGTCGCCCCCGATGTTCTCGTAGGTCGCCAACGGCAGGTACGTGACCGAGCCGCCGCGCGCTTCGACGATCTTCGCCGCATCGTCGATGCCCTTCTTGACGATCACGAAGAATGGGTCGTCGATACGCCCGCCGACGACGGCGATGTCGCCTGCTGCAACCGGTGCAGCGGCGGCAAGTAGCGCCGCCGAAGCAATCGCGCCTTTTAGGATTTTAGGCAATTTGTGAAACATTTTGGGGTCCTCCCGTTGGGTTGTTGTCTTTCGACAGGTCTCTTGGTGATGCCGCTTTGCGCGGTCGTTTTTTGGCTTATCCCGCATCCTCTGGCGGGGAAGTGCGGCGTGCTTTCTTCCGTTGGAAGCGTTCTTTCATGAGCCGGTCGCCTTCGGGCGTACCGTCGTGCCAGGTGCCGAACCACTTGTCGATCGGGATCGTGCCGTCGGCGTAGTTCACCTCAAAATACTTGTGATGCAGGTAGTGGCCGAATGCATGGGTGTCGACACCGCTGTCCGCGCCGGTCTCGATCTTGTCAAAGCCGATGTGCCCGATCACGGCGCCGGTGGAATTGACCTGAAAGTGGTAGAGCAAGAGCAACGGATGCGATGGCAGGATCAGATGGATCAGCGTATCCGACCAGTAGATCAGGTGCTCAACCGGATGCATCGAAAGGCTCGACCAAGGGCTTGGGTTGATCGAATTGTGGTGCACCGAATGCACCCACTTGTAGAGAACGGGCACGTGGATCAGCCGGTGAATACAGTAGAAATGGACCTCATGTATGATGGGGATCATCAGCCCGAAGCCGATCAGCCAGAAGGGACTGTCACCAAACAACGTCCATGGGCCCCAGCCATTGGCCCAGGCGTGAAGCATCAACACCTCCCAGACCGTCCAGATCGGAACCCCGCTGCCAAAGGTGCGCAGCGCGTTGTCCACGTTCTGGTTCTTGAAGAAGAACGCGTCTGAAGGCTGCTCGGCCGGGAATTTCGGATTGTACTTGAAATGCCCGCCTTGCCTGCGCCGAATGTACAGCCGCAGTTCCAGCGCCCCGAAGAGGATCAGGATGGATGCCGCATTGCGCACAAAAATCCACAAGACCCAGCCCCATCCAAGTGTCTGCATGCTGTCCTTGGATGGCGTCAGATAAAACCAGAAGAGGCAGGCAATCGCGATGAAAACGATGTTGTAGGGGTAGAAATAGCCCGGCAACCACTTCAGGAATTTCGAAAGGCTCCACGGCCAGACCAGTATCGGCGCGACATCCAGCGGTTCATTCGGCCGCCAGTGACCGCGCTTGTCCCTCGTACCATATGCCAGATCGTCCATGTGTCCCCTATCGCATCACAGCACATCCGGAACCGGCGAAAGTCTCGCGCGTCGCGTGCGGGCCAGCGTAACACCAGCCTATTTGCACTTGACAGGTTGTCGCAGTTCTAAACTGATGGATTCACATCAAGGTATCGCTGGCGGCGGGGGGACCATGACCTCAAGATCAAATTCGAAGGCAGAGAGGGTCACTCTTGAAACAGTCGCCATGAAAGCGGGCGTCGGCATCGCGACCGTCGACCGGGTCGTCAATGAACGCGAAAACGTCAGCGCCGCCACGCGTCGCAAGGTCCTGGACGTGGCCCGGGAACTGGGCTTGCGCCGCATCCTGCCCGAAAGCGAGTATCGCAGCGCAAGGATAGAGGTCTTGCTTCCGCGCCCAGAATTGCCGCTGATTTCACGAATGAATGATGAGTTCAGGCGGCTCGGGCGTCGGCTTGACCGGATGATCACGATCCACCGAACGATCCTGAAGGATGAAGAGCCGGAAACGCTTGCCGCAGCGCTTCACAGGACCAAATGCGACGGCCTGATCGTCTATGCGCAAGACCATCCGGCGATCAACGATGCAATCGCCGCTCTCAACAGTCGCGGTGTCCGTGTCGTTACCATGATCTCCGACTTGCCCGAGGCGCGCCGCGTTGCCTACGCGGGCATCGATCACTACCGGGCCGGACGAACCGCGGGCGCATTCATGAACCGGATGACGACGGGCCAGGGCGAGGTGATTGTCCTGTGCAATCACATGGGGTTTGAATCACACGCGTCCCGGACCAACGGCTTTGCCGATTATCTTGCCGAACACGCACCGCGTCTTCGGCTCACAGAGGTCGTCGAATGCCGCGATGATCGTTCGCTGGCCGAAGTGCGCCTGCGCGACGCATTCCAGCAGCATCCTTCAACCCTTGGCGTCTACAACGTCGGGGCCGCCAATCTGGGCGTCGCGGCCGCCATCATGTCGGACATGCTGGAAAACAGACCCGTCTTCATCGGGCATGAGCTGACGCCATTCTCCGCCCAACTGCTGAAAGACGGCATCATGATGCTTGCGATTGATCAGGCGCCGGAACAGCAATCGCAATTCGCGCTGGATGTCTTGCTGAATGAACTCGGTTTTGCCAGCGCGCCGGAAATCGATCCGGCCTACAGATCCAACGTGCCGATCCTGCTTTATTCGGCCGAGAACATACCGCCCGGTTTCAGCGGTTTGAAAACGAAGTCAGACACAAAGGTCTGAAAAATCAAAAGCACCTTAAGTCCATGGGGCCGATGCCAGAATTGGGGAGACACATATGACCAGCGACACGCTCGGAAAGCTCATCCGCCGCCCGGAATCCGGGGCCTTCCTCGGCCTCGTTGCGGTTCTGGTTTTCTTTGTCCTCTTCGGAAGCACCCGTTTCCTGCAGCCTGCTGGCGCGGCCAGCTGGCTGAACGTCGCGGCCAATCTCGGGATTATCGCACTTCCCGTCGGACTTCTAATGATCGCGGGTGAACTCGACATTTCGGTCGGCGCGCTAGTCCCTGCGGGTTCGATGACGGTGGCGATCATCTCGGGCTACTGGGGTCTTCCGATCTGGCTTGGCATCGGGACGGCGCTCGGAATCGGGCTCTTGGTCGGCTATATCAACGGAACCCTGTTGAACCGCACGGGGTTGCCGTCTCTAATCATCACGCTTGGAACTCTCTTCACGATGCAGGGTTTCGTCCTTGGCCTGTCAGTGATTTTCACAGGGACCGTCAGCGTCCAGTTGAAAGCCGAACAATCCGGTGCAGTGGCAAAGTTCCTGTTCGGGCAGTTTCTCGGCGGAACCTTCCAGATCATCATCATCTGGTGGCTGCTCCTGACCGCCGGTTTCTATGTCTTCGCCCACATGACGAAGTACGGCAACTGGATCTTCGCCATGGGTGGTGACAGGGAAAGCGCGCGAAATGCCGGTATTCCGACCAATCGGATGACGGTCGTTCTCTATATGCTTTCGGGCATCAGCTGTACCTTTGTCGGCGCCTGCCAGGCGATCCTATTCAATTCGGCACAAGTATCCTCGGGAATGACATTCATCTTCAACTCGATCATTTCTGTCGTGGTCGGCGGTGTCCTTTTGACCGGAGGCTTCGGGTCAGTGATCGGTATCTTCTTTGGCACAATCACCTTCGCGATCGTGAATCAGGGCATCTACTTCACGGATTTCGACCGCAACTGGTCCTCTGCGATCATTGGCATCATGCTGCTTGCGGCGGTTCTGTTGAACAACAACTTCAGGAAGATGGCCCTGTCCGCCTCCACCGGCAAGAAGTAGGGACCATTGCGATCATAGGACCAGCCTGCGGTCGGTGCGGTCGATCAGGCGCACCATGTCCGCGCTTGGGTGGTGCTCTCGCGGGGGCGAAGCGATCGGCTGCGCGCGCCCCGTCTTTGCCGCGGCTTCGATGGCCAGCAATGCCCGGACATCGGCAAGGCCTTCCTCTCCATCCGGTTCAGGCCGCACGCCGTCGCGGATGCAATCCGAGAAATAAGCGGTCTGAGCACCGAAATGGTCAATGTCAGGGAAGTCCTTCACGGTCGTCTCTTCATTGCGCGTCAGGCGCAAACGGGTCGCTGTCTCGAAACGAAACCCGGGGTTCATCTCGATGATGCCTGTCGTCCCGACCACCCTGTAGGTGTCGATGACATCGGTGTTGAACCCGACGGTGAAGGACCCAATCGCATCTCCGGGAAAGCGCAACATGGCTGAAATCGTCTCTTCCACTTCAACGAACCGGGGGTCATCACCATGGCCAGTCATCGCCATGGCCTCGACCGGCTCGGCCCCAAGGCAATGCCGCGCGGCGTTGAGGCAGTAGACTCCGATATCCTGCAACGGCCCGCCCCAATGGCCCGCTTTCAAGCGGTGGTTGTCCGACCCGGCTTGCGCAGAGAAAGCCGCCTGGAAGTACCGAGGCGTCCCGATGGCACCCTCACGGATCAGCCGGATCACTTCGATCGTTCCCGGTTCGCAATGCAGCCGGTAGGCTGTCATCAACAGAGTTCCATTGTCCTGCGCTGCCGCGATCATGGCCTCGCAGTCGGCCACAGTGGTCGCCAGCGGCTTTTCAACCAGGGCATGGATGCCCGCATTGGCGGCGCGGATTGCATAATCCGCGTGCAGTGAATTCGGCAGCCCGATGTAAACGGCATCGAAAACCCCGGAACGCAGGGCTTTGTCGTACTCGTCATAGCCGAAGATGTGCTCGATGCCGTAGAAAGCGGCCAGTTTCTCCGCAGCGGCCCGGTTTCCGGTGACAATCGCCGTGATCTCGGAGTTACCCGCCTGCGCGACTGCTGGCATAAAGGCTTCCTGGGATATCCATCCTGCTCCGACAACGGCATAACGGGTCTTGTTCATCCGAGTTCCATCCTTTCAACGGTTGCAGCAATGCAATCCGTACGCAGGCTACCCGCTAGGCGCTAGAATCTCCATGACCGTTTTTGACGAAACCCTGCAGGAAACGGCCGTTGGCACGGCATCAACCAACGCCCGCTTTGTCCCGCACAGCGGTCATGAGCAAACCTTCAGAACGCCGTTACCATCTTGATACAATTCGGCAATCTCTGCTTCGTGATTGGCGCGCATAGCGCGTTGGTTCAAAGACCCTTTTTCGGTGATCTCACCTTTGTCGAAACTGGGCTCTGAGGACAGGATTATTGCGCGCTGAACACGGCTTGCCGAGCCTGTCGCCGCCTTGGCGGTGCGGGACAAGCGCTCTCTCAGGGACACGTTCAATTCCGCCGGATCCATCGCTTTGCCTTGTGGCGACAACAGGAGCAACGCGCCCAGCTCCGCTTCATTTTCGCCGACGATGACCGCATCTCGGACGAGGCCTTCCATCGCATCGACAAGCGCGGCCCGCACAGCCCCCACGGCGACCCATGTTCCCGTGCGCAGCTTGAAATTCTCTGCGACCCGCCCGTCGAAAAAGAACCCTTTGGTAAAGTCGTCCGGGTCCGCCGGGCGCAACGCGTCGCCCATGCAGTAATACCCTTCGTCGTCAAATGCCTCCGCGGTTTTGGCAGAATCCCCATAATAGCCGGGAGTGATGCTTGGCCCCCTGAAGCGCACCTCAAGCTTGCCACCGGTCGGCACCAGCTTCATCGACAGCCCCTTTGCCGGTACACCGACATTACCGGAGAAGTCTTGCACTTCGGTGCAGCCCATAGCGAAAGGCGCGGTTTCAGTGGCGCCCAGTGCAGTCCCGAGCAGGATTTCTCGACCCGTGGTCTTCTGGGCAATCGCGCGCAACCTGTCCCAAGTGTGCTGCGCCATGCCCGCGCCTGCATAGAACATCAGTTTGAGATCGCGAAAGAAGGTATCCGCCAGGCCAGCGTCCTTTTCGAGATGCTCCACCAGCATGTCGTAGCCAATGGGCACATTGACAAAGCAAGTCGGCGATATCTCGGCCAGGTTGCGAAGCGTCGCGCCAAATCCTGCTAGGGTCGGTTTGCCTTCGTCGATGTAATAGGTGCCACCGTTGGTCATCACCACATAGAAGTTATTGTTGCCAGCGGCGGTATGGTTCCAGGGTGCCCAATCCAACAAGACTGGCGGGCGTTTGGTGTGGAAACGATAGCAATCACTGACCATTGTCACCATCGCACAAATCATGCCATTCGTGTTGATGACAGCTTTGGGCGACCCCGTAGAACCTGAGGTGAAGAGGTATTTCACCACGGTTTCTGGCATGAGCCCCGCACGCGCCGCGTCCGCGGCGGAGAGGTCTGGTGATAGCAGGTCGTCGAAGGAAAGATCGGCGGGACCAGTTACCGAAATCGTTTTTTTCCCATCCCGCGAGATCGAGGCGATGGCTGGTGCAAAGGCATTGCCGTCCTCGGCATAGATAGCACTGGGCTGAAGCAAGGCGACGATGTCCTTGAGCTTTGCATGGTCTTTCGAGACCAGCGAATAGGCAGGGCTGACCGGCGCATAGGGGATGCCAACGCAAAAGCACGCCGCTCCCAGCAGTGCATGTTCAATCGAGTTTCCAGACAAGATCAAAAGCGGCTTGTCTGGCCCCAACCCTAGGCCCAGCAAACTGGAACCGATACGTCTCGCGTAATCCAAACCTTCCGCGTAGGTCACTTTGCGCCATGCGCCATCACTGTCCCGCTGCGCCAGCCAAGCTCTGTCCGGTGCTTTTTGCGCCCACTGCTCAAGGTACTCCGCCAGAACCGGCGCATGGTCTGGTAAATCCCCCTTCTGTGACATCAGGATCGTGCCGTCGTCCCGGGTTTCAATGTCAAACTCGGGCGACCAGAAATCAGTTCGGTCAAGGTCGGTCATGTCTTTCCCCCTATCGCGGTGCCATGCGTATTGCGCCGTCGAGCCGGATGACCTCGCCATTCAGCATCGGGTTGCGGGTGATATGACTGACCATGTCCGCGTATTCCTCCGGCGCGCCGAGACGAGACGGAAAGGGAACCTGCGCGCCGAGCGAGGCCTGCACCTCTTCTGGCAGATCGTGCAGCAATGGGGTCAGAAAAAGCCCTGGCGCTACCGTGCAAACCCGAATGCCTTTGTCGGCCAGGTCCCGCGCCATAGGCAGGGTCATCCCAACAATACCGCCTTTTGAGGCAGCATAGGCGACCTGCCCCACCTGCCCGTCAAATGCCGCGACGGACGCCGTGTTGACGATCACTCCACGGGCACCGTCCGGCCCGATTGGCTCCGCACCGACCATCTGGGCAGCAACCTGACTGGCGCAGAAGAAACTCCCCATCAGATTGACCTTGAGCGTTTTCTCAAACAGCGTCGGATCATGCGCAACGCCACGAGATACCGTCTTGGCCGCGCCACCAATCCCGGCGCAATTTACTAGAATGCGAGGTGTCCCAAAGGCGGACTGCGCGGCGCTTATGCCGTCAGCAATAGACGTCGGGTCAGAGACGTCTACGCGGACAAACAACCCGCCGATATCATCGGCAAGCGCGCCTCCCTTATCCTCGTTCAGGTCAAACAGCGTCACCTTGAGGCCATCTGCTGCCAGCCTTTTTGCTGTGGAGGCGCCCAATCCAGATGCGCCCCCCGTCACAATGGCCGCCTGGCCGGTCCAATCCATAAGGCTCATTGGGGTTCGTCCTGTCTGATCTTTTTGAGCAGCGACAGCAGGGTCGCACGTTCATCCGCCGTCATATCTGCGAACAGCATGTCTTCATGGGCCCGAACTTTGCTGATCGCATCAGAATAGGCCCTACGACCCGCGTCCGTCGGAACAAGCGCCTGAACCCGGCGGTCCCCTGGCACCGGCGCGCGCTGCAGGTAGCTGCGCTCTTCCAACTCATCCACAATGGCAACCAGTCCCGACCGTTCAATGCCCATCATCCGGGCCAGCTCGCTTTGCGTGATGTTCGGGAACTTGACCGTCAGCGAGAGCGCCGAGAAAACCCGCGCAGACAGGCCATCCTGACCAAGAGCCTGGCGAAAGTCCTTTTGCACAATGATGTAGGCGCGTTTCAGGTTGTAGCCGATCAGATCTTCAAGATCCGACGGGTCCAGCTCCGCTTCCAAATCAACCGCATGCTTTGCCATAAGGCTCTCCCACTTGACGCAGACAGCATAGCTTTTGTTTGTTATGTAGGTATACAATTATTGTAGTGAAAGAACTCGCACTATGGATCTACCCACTCCCACGCTCGAGCCCGTTTGCAGCCTTTACGTGAATTTGGACCCCATTCGCGAAATGGGTGCGGGTCGCGCAGGGCAAAGGCGGATCATCCCGATCGTCGGCGGTCGCGTCGAAGGCCCGCGGCTATCTGGCAAACTTCTGAATGTGGGTGCGGACTGGCAAACCATCTTTGAAAGCGGCCTCGCCGAGCTTGATACGCGCTACGCTATGGAAACCCATGACGGGGCCGTCATCGAAATCGTCAACTACGGCTTTCGCCACGGGCCAGTCGACGTCATGCAAGCCATTGCACGCGGAGACGATGTCGATCCATCTTCCTACTACATGCGCACCCATGCACGGCTCGAGACGGGCGATACACGCTATGATTGGGTCAATCGCACCTTGTTCGTTGGGGTCGGGGCTCGGCTGAAGCAATCCGTCAAGGTTGATCTCTTTAGTGTGGAATGACCGAGTGGTGCCAGCTCCAGACGGTTGCACCGTGGATACCGGCCGAAGTGATTTGCGGCATCAACTATTCACATCCGTTATGGCGGCGCCACATTGCTGCATTGTGACCCTCAGGGACAGCAACGCAAGGGTCATCAGAATAGCCACGAAGCACGTTGTATTTTTCGATCTGCTCTTGGGTCAAAAGGTTCGGTGTGGCCAGATGGGCTGAAAGATGAACCATGCGCAGCTCCGTGCGCGCCGCTTCACTTTCCGAAAGCAGCCTGGCCAGGGCATTTTTGTCCAATTGACCCTCCACGAATGCAGCATCCAGTGCGGTTTCCGCAGCAATCAGTCTTTCACCTGCCAGAATCGCAGCCGCACGCATGTTGTCGAATTCCTCGGTAACAGCGGTGATCTGTTCGGCGTTCAGGTCCAGCTCTTCGCGCAATTCCAGAACGTGAGCAGGTCCTGGGCGACCATTGAGTTCGGCCGGAAGTGCAAGCCCCCAACCGCGACCTTCACGCAGCTCTTTGATATCCTGGTCTGACAGGCTTTTGACCTCACGCGTTTGTAGTCCAGCGTAAGGCGCATTTTTTTCTGCTTGGTGAGCGTGCTGCGCAATCGCACCGCTCGCCAAGAGGATGAGGCCAAGCCCTACAAAGGCCCGAAACGAGGGTATCATGGTGAAGCCTATTTTGTTTCGCAAGACGTCCATATCACGCATCACTCTCCATGATCCACTCGACCTCTGGTGCGGGAACGAACCGCCACTTCCGCAGGGGGCCAGCCATGACATTGAGGTAGTACATCTCAAACCCATAGGGCGCGCCGCAGGGGTGGTG
>JAJEGW010000046.1 GCA_022819605.1 Silicimonas sp.
AAGGCGATGGAGAACGTTCCGTGCCGCGTTGACATCGCGGCAACTTTGCGGACCTTGTGCGCTACATTCCCGCCGGCACTCGCACCCTTGCGGTTCAGTTGTTGAATGCACCTGATCCTCTCCCGCGCATAATGCACGGGCAGAACGAAAGCGCAGCACTTTTCCTCCATGCCCTTCAGTAAAGTAAGTAATCCCCCACAAATTCAGAGGAAGGCACATGTTCTACACACCTGCGGATGGTCACGGACTTCCCCGCAACCCTTTCAAGGCAATCGTGACACCGCGACCGGTTGGCTGGGTCTCGACAAGGGATGTGGATGGAACGGAAAACCTCGCTCCGTACTCTTACTTCAATGCCGTCGCCGACGAACCTCCCCAAGTCATGTTCGCCTCATCTGGCACAAAGGCCGATCAGGAAGACGCAAAGGACAGCGTCTCAAACATCCGCAGAACAGGCGTCTTCTGCGTAAACATCGTGGAATACGCGATGCGAAACCAGATGAACGCAACGTCAGGTGTCTATAGCAAGGACGTGGACGAGTTTGAGCATGCCGGGCTGGCCCGTGCACCTTGCCAGACTATTCCATGCTCCCGGGTCGAAGGCGCTCCGGCCGCGCTTGAGTGCAGACTCACGGAAATCTCTCGGCTCAGGGGCGAAGCGAACCGCATGGTGCTCGGCGAGGTGACAGGCATCCACTTGCGCGACGACTGCCTGTCGGACGGATTCTTCGATGTCCTCAAGTACCAGCCGCTGGCAAGGCTGGGCTACCGGGATTATGCGCGGATCACGGAACACTTTGCCATGATCCGACCTTCCGACTGAACAGAAGCGCCTTCGGGCGACTCCGATCGCTTGCGTATCGCCAGATTCAGTTGGTCTTCTGTCTCGGGATGAACGGCAATGGAAGGGCCGGCACTCCGTCCTCGATCAGTTTCTGGGCCTCGTCGGACCGCGCTTCTCCGTGAATCGACCGTTGCGGCGTCGTGCCCTCGTGCATCGCACGCGCCTCCTTCACGAAACGGTCACCGACATAGTCCGAGTTCTCCTCCACATAGGCCTTCAACTTGCGGATTGCGTCGGCAATTTCAGGGTCAGTCCCCGTCGCCATGGATTTCGGCGTCTCGTCCTGCACCTCTTTCTTGACCGCCTTCTTGCGAGAGGCGCGCACCGGCGGTGCCATCAGGTCCTTGGAGATGTCGGCGCTGTCGCATTCCGGACAAGTCACATGGCCAGCCGAAACGAGATCAGTGAATTTCTCGCTCGAGGCAAACCAGCTCTCGAAGCCGTGGCCATTGGCGCATTTGAGCGCGAACCGGATCATGAAATCTCCTTACCGCGTCAATCTTGCTACGCTTGCCGGGAGCAATTGGCAATGCAAGAGCCGAATTACACGTTCGCTGGATCGAAGCGCCTTATGATCGCGGCCAGTTCGGGTTCGCTTACAAGTTCTGCCGCCTTGGCCAGCGAAAACCACTTCCGCTTCCGCTGGGAAGCTTCGGGGAAGTCCCGACGCAGCTTCTTGACGCGCATAGGGAAGATGGCGACCACGCAGGGTGCAACCTGCCTTGCCGTGAAAGTCTTGTCGTAGCTGAAGATTCCGAGGCATGTCGCCTTTGCCTTGCCTTCAACACCAGCCTCTTCCCAGGCTTCCGCAACGGCGGCATTCACAGGTGTAGCGCGATCCTGTGGCCAGCCCTTCGGAATGATCCATCGCTTTCGGCGCCGTGAAGTCACTAGAAGCACCTGAATCTCGTCTCCGCTCCGCCGCCAGCACAATGCACCAAACTGGGTTCGCACCCCGCGCTTGCCACCGTCGGAAAGCCTGAGCGGGCGTTGTTTTCCGCCTTGGGCGCCCATTTTCCCTGCCACTTCAGCTCGATTTGCCCTTAAGGAATGACACTAGCACCAACTTCACGTCTTGAGAAGAAGTCAGTTGACCACAAGTTCAAACCAGCACTTCAGGCGCAAACCGGGCAATCCGAACGCTTCGAAAGCTTGATACTTCGCGTGTCCCCATAGAGCGCGTCGTAGATGAGCATGCGGCCCCGCAGCGTCTCGCCCGCCGCGGAAATTTCCTTGATCGCTTCCACCGCCATCATCGTTCCCAAGACTCCCGGCAACGGACCAAGAACACCGGCTTCTGCGCAGCTCGGCGCCAATCCCGGAGCGGCAGGTTCAGGAAAAACGCATGCATAACAAGGCCCTCCGCGTGCGGGATCAAACACGCTGACCTGTCCTTCCCATTGCGCGATTGCACCCGAAATCAACGGAATCCTTCCTTTCACGGCAAATTCGTTGACCAAGTATCGGGTTTCCACGTCATCCGTGCCGTCCAGGACCAGATCGTAGTCCGCGAAAAGATCGGCAGCGATCTCGCGGGTCAACCGCCGGTGGTAGGGGCGGATGCTGACGAAGGGATTCTGGTCGGCCATTGCCTTCTGCGCAGAAAACACCTTGGGCATGCCAATTCGCGCGTCTGCATGGATCACCTGGCGCTGAAGATTCGAATTCTCGACCGTGTCGCCATCGATGACACCGATCGTGCCAACGCCAGCAGCTGCCAGGTATTGAAGGACCGGCGCACCCAGGCCGCCGGCACCTACGACAAGAACTCGGGCCTCCTTCAATCGTTTCTGACCGGTTCCACCGATTTCGCGAAGCGCAATGTGACGCGCGTTTCGCTCAACTTCGGCGGTCGAAGCGCTGGCACCCGCCCCGACTTGGTTCTCTGGGCGAACACGGCCCCTAAGGTGGCACAAGACACGCCAATATCCCCAAACCGCCGCTGCCAGCACCCCTACTGCAAGCCACGCGATCGCAGACCCGCCCGTGGCTTCGCGCAGTGAATTGCCCGCCGGGAGCACAAGCTGCATCGAAAGCACAGCGAGGTAGAGAACCGCGATCAGGACAAGACGAACGCGCGTGGGAACCTGAAGGAGGCGCCCTGCGAACCAGATCGCCACGGCCAGGGCAAGGACCAGCACCATCAGTCGCGCCCCGTCGAACCGAATCCGCCCGCGCCCCGAACCGTGTCCGGAAGCGACTCAACAACTTCAAAGCTGGCCCGTACCACGGGCGCCAGAACCGCTTGGGCAATGCGTTGACCGTGCTCGACAACAACCGGGTCGGTACCGAGGTTAATCAATATCACGCCCAAGGGACCCCTGTAGTCGCTGTCAATCGTGCCGGGCGCATTCGCCAGGCTCAGCCCGTCCCTCAGCGCAAGGCCCGAACGGGGACGGATCTGCATTTCGAATCCATCGGGTATCCCGACATGCAGGCCGGTCGGCACCAGCCGCCGTTCGCCTGGCGCGAGCTCGATTCCCGAACGGTCCGCTTTCGGCAGGTTTGCCCGAAGATCGGCGCCAACTGCACCCGGTGACTCGTAGGCCGGAAGCGGGAGACTCCGATCCGCGCCTTCGGCCCAAGTCATGGCGATCTCGGCTTTCATGTAATCGCGTCGGCGATCCGCTGCGCGAGTCTGCGGGCCACATGCTCCTTTGATGCCCGCGGCCAGACTTCCTCGCCCGCCCGATCAATTACGGTCACCGCGTTCTCGTCACCTCCCATGATGCCCGTCTCCGGCGAAACGTCATTGGCAACGATCCAGTCGCACTTCTTGCGCTTGAGCTTTGCCCTGGCGTTTCCGATCACGTTTTCGGTCTCTGCTGCAAAGCCCACGACCAGCCCCGGTCGATCTTTCCGCAAGCGCGACACCGTCGCGAGGATATCGGGGTTTGGGGCCAGACTGAGATTCAGGCCCGAATCGGAGCCCCGCTTCTTGATCTTTGATCCGGATTCCGCCTCAACGTGCCAATCCGCCACCGCCGCCGCGAACACCGCCACATCCGCAGGAAGTGCAGCCTTGACGGCTTCAAGCATCTGGCAGGCCGTCTCAACGCGCACCACTGCAACGCCCTGAGGCGGCGACTCGGAAGCCGGGCCGGTCACGAACGTGACCTTGGCCCCAAGCCCAGCAAGCGCTGCGGCAATTGCCGAACCCTGAGCGCCGGAAGAACGGTTGGCAATATACCTGACGGGATCGATGGGTTCATGCGTTGGCCCCGACGTGACAACTGCATGCCTGCCGGAAAGTGCACCGGTACCAAGCTGCGCAACGATGGCGTCAACAATCTCGTCGGGTTCTGCCATGCGCCCGGGGCCATACTCTCCGCATGCCATTTCCCCCTCGGCCGGTCCGACGCGGGCGACGCCGTCGCCCTCAAGTAAGGCCATGTTTCGCTGATTTGCCGGGTGTAGCCACATGCGCATGTTCATGGCTGGAGCGATCAGGACCGGCGTGTCGGTCGCCATCAAGAGCGTTGACGCCAGATCATCGGCATGCCCGCCGACCATCTTGGCAGCGAGATCGGCCGTGGCGGGCGCGATGACCAGGATGTCCGCACTGCGCGACAATTCAATATGGCCCATCTCGGCCTCGTCGGTCAGGTCGAATAGATCGGTATAGACCTTCTCGCCCGCGAGTGCGGACGCCGAGAGCGGCGTGATGAATTCCATTGCCGCGCGTGTCAGCACCGGAGTCACCGCCCCTCCGGCCTTGCGAACCTGGCGGATCAGCTCCAGCGATTTGTAAGCGGCGATTCCGCCGCCCACGATCAGGAGAACGCGCTTCCCGTCCAGCATGTCATGCCGCTCCTTGGGTTGTCACAAGTGTTAAGTTCCAGAAATGCAATGAGCAAGACATTGCGCATCCGGCACGGGTTGCCTGGTTCCATGCACATTTGCCCGAAGACATGCCGAACCGTGCCGCGACAGTGATGTCCGCCGCGATCCAGCGTCTTTCGGCACTTGTGCCCGCCGCCCGCCTAGATCTTTGAAGCAGCCGGGAAGGACCTGTAGATCCACGTCCTGCATCCGGCGAATTGCTTCATGCAGGAATTCCAACGACGTCGCCATCTGGCAAGGGCCTCCTGCGCTGCCCGGCTGAACGGTTCCTAGCCGGCGAGGCGCGCGTCGATGGCGTCCCAGATGATACCGGCGACGTTGATGCCATCGAACCGCTCAAGCTCCTGAATGCCGGTGGGCGAGGTCACGTTGATCTCCGTCAGGTAATCGCCAATGACATCGATTCCCACGAAGATCTGCCCTTTCTCGCGCAGCAGTGGCCCGATGGAATCGCATATATCGCGGTCACGCGCGGTCAGGCTGACCTTTTCAGCCCG
This sequence comes from Silicimonas sp., assembly GCA_022819605.1. Taxonomy (GTDB): domain Bacteria; phylum Pseudomonadota; class Alphaproteobacteria; order Rhodobacterales; family Rhodobacteraceae; genus JAJEFO01. Next base: position 5,185 of record JAJEGW010000046.1, read on the forward strand.
GCCACCCACATGGAGATTCGAGCGCGTCTCGCCTTCGGGCGGGATGCGGTTGATTGCACCCACAGGCTCCCCGTCGACCAGGATGATGCGCTTGTCGCCGTTCGTCACTTCCGGAAGGAATTTCTGGGCAATCAGGGGTTCGCGCGATGCAGCGGCAAACATTTCATGCAGCGAGGCAAGGTTACGGTCATCACGTGTCAGGTGGAATATCCCCGCTCCGCCATTGCCATAGAGCGGCTTGAGAATGATTTCTCCATGTCGTGCCGCAAATTCGCGAATTGCATCCAGGCGACGCGCGATCATCGTCGGCGGTGTCAGATCCGGAAACTGAAGCACGAGCAGCTTTTCCGGAAAGTTCCTTACCCAGAACGGGTCGTTGACCACGAGCGTGGTCGGCACCAGTTCGAGCAGGTGCGTGGTCGTGATGTAGCCGGTGTCGAAAGGCGGGTCCTGGCGGAGCCAGATCACGTCGAACCTGTGCAGCGGCGCAACGGTCTCCTCTCCAATACGGAAATGGTCGCCCTTCACACGACGCACTTCCAGCGGCCAGCCGCGCGCCGCAACTTGCCCGTCCTCCCAAATGAGACTGTCCGGATGATAGTGGAACAGTTCCGCACCCCGGGCCTGAGCCTCTTCCGCCAGCCGGAACGTCGAGTCGGCCTCTATGTCAATCGGGCCGATGGGATCCATTTGTATCGCGACTTTCATTCGCACCTCGCTCAAGCTTTCTGGCCCAAGGCGACAAGAGCATCAATGGCTGTCATGCAAGAGTCGACCCAATCATGCCGCCCTGCCCTAAAGCTCCGGTCCCCTTCCGACCAACATTCGCGGCAGGGCAGCCCCGTGGCCCATTGCCGCTGCCGGCTCGGGAATGGCCTGCCCTTGCACAAGAGGTCGCCATCCGAACGACGTGGGGCCTAGTGAGTGGAAGACCATGTTCTAAGTTGACGCTTGAACTGGATACGTTGCGCGACCCGCCTGAACTGGATCTTTGTGCCGGCAGGGCGTGACACTGCCTCTACGATGCCAAAGTCATTGGAAACACATTCAATTCGACACGTAGAGGAGGATGTAATGAGCAATTGGTGGGTCCTCTAATGAGCAAATGGTGACATTTCTAATCGACAACTCGTGATGGTTCTAATGCACAACTCGCGAAAGGGCAGCAGGCCACTCGGCAAGATGCCTCGCGTGGCATGCCGCCTACCGAACGCTCGGAAAGAGAACTCCGACCCATGGGTGACACAGACGCATACCTGCCAAGACATCTCATGTCGGAGCTCGAGGACGCAGTCGCATCAGCCCGAGTTGTCAACATCATAGGTCCAAGACAAGCTGGCAAGACCACGCTTGTGCGAGACCTGTTCGGTCAGGGCCATTTCGTGACGCTGGATGACACTGCCGTTCTGGCCGCCATCGACGCAGACCCCGAAGGTCAGCTCACAAGCCTCACGAAGGAACTGGACGGTGCCCCGCTCATCATTGATGAGGCTCAACGATCAACGAACCTTGCCTTGGCCATCAAGAAAACGGTCGATATCAACCGCCGGTAGGACCAATTCGTCCTCACTGGCTCCTCAAGCGTCTTCACCAACATGGATGTCGCAGACTCGCTTGCCGGAAGGATGCGAACGCTCAAACTCTGGCCACTGTCCGCCGCCGAAATCAAGACGGCGCCGGTCAATCGCCTGATGGATTGGGCGACGCAAAAGACACCCTCGCTCGCCCAGATAGCTGATCCTGAACCGGTGGGCAGACGCGGCTACATTGATCTCATTTTGTCAGGCGGATTCCCAGAGACCAGAGCCCTGCCCCAAAGATCGCGGCAGCGCCAATGCCGGGACTATGTCGATGCGGTCGTTGACCGGGATGTTGCAGACATCATGCCCATCCGAAATCCGGACGCCTTGCGCATCATGATCGACCAGGTGGCTGCCCGGACAGCACAGGAGACCAGCACGTCCGAGCTTGAAAGACTGACCAAGCTGCAGCGCGTCACGGCCGAGCAGCACCTTGATGTCCTCATCCGCCTGTCGATGGTGACCAGGCTTGGCGCCTGGACTTCCGGAGAGCCCAAGCGGGAAGTCAAGCAGCCAAAATTCCACTTCGTGGATACAATGATAGCCTGTGCATTGCGCCGCATCACCGACGCGATCTTTGCCATCGGCAATTCCCCGCAGACCTTGGGTGGATTGCTTGAAAGCTTTGTCGTCGGCGAGTTGCAGCGCGCCCTGCCGATGCAAAATGCCGACTATCGGCTATATCATTGGCGCAATGCTGATCAGCGCGAGATCGACATTCTGGTCGACGGCGGAAGCCACTTGGTCAACATTGAGATCAAGGCGTCTGCTTCCGTCACCGGCGCGGACTTCAAGCATCTCAAGTGGCTTGCCAAGTAAGATCCTGGTCACAGCAGAACGTGCACGGGAATCGTCTTCTATCTTGGGCAGGAAAAGCTCACTTTCGGGAGCCGGACATTTGCCCTTCCCGTGAGCAGCCTCTGGAGCAGTATCGACGCGTAGAGCGATGCAATCAACTTTCGGGAAAGGTCCATTCTGGTCCAGTGGCACGACAGCGCGGTCAACTTGCCTCGGCAATCCACCACGCAGCAAGCGGCCGCATGTTGAGAACCGCCCGGCATGTCGGCCGGCCCCTGTCAAATGCTGCCGGTGTCTGAAACACCAAGTTTCGCTTTTCGTGTAGTTCTCGACACAGAGCGCGCCGAAGCGCGTCGGCTTCGCTAGACATGTCCCACGCTTCCAGTTGAGCGGCGTAGCTGAAATTGAATCCTGGCTGTATCTCGGCCGTCTGAAAGCTCGTGTCTTCCTGGTGCGGAAGCAAGGCCATTGCATCGTCCGGGATGCCTGTCAAAGACACGGCACCCTCTCCACCTCCTGCCTCAAGGAAATTCCGTTCGTAGATAGTCCTCAACGCACTTTCGGCGCTGCTTCGCGGGACGATGTCGCCAAGTCCGAGGCGGCGCGCCAGGAAAGGACCGAAGAGTTGCTCTATGAAGCACGCATCAGAGAACGGGCCGTCCGTGTCGACACGAAACCACTGCCCGTTGAAGAGCCGTTCATTGTACGCGACCGCTGCTCGGTCTGCCTGGTTCTTCCAGTCCTCCGCAAGATTCGCTTCACCCGCCTCCTCAGCGAGTTCTGCCGCGGCGAGCAGCGCTGCGATCCAGAGACCGCCGCAATAGCTTGACGGACCTGTCATCGGGATGTTGTCGAAAGTCTGGTCAGGGATGCCGTCGTTCTCGATCAGACCGTCCCCGTCCCGATCAAACTGCTGCAGGTGATCGATTGCGGCACGAACGGCCGGGAAGAGTTGAGACCGCCAATCAGCATCCATGTGTCTTCCTTCCCGAAACACGCAAAGGACAAAGTCGCAATTCAGGTCCTTCCAAAGGGTGCCGTCGCGATAAGTGTAGGAATTCGGGGTGACAAACGGGTCCTCTCCTGGACCGCCGAGATCGTGCGGACAAGCACGGTCCAGATTGATCGGAAACAGGTTCTGCTCCTGGCCGTGGCGGCGACGTCCCGGATCTCCGGGGATCAGGAAATCCGCGTAGTCGTGCACAACGCTTGCGGCAAGGTCCGGAAAGAACTGTGCCACCGCCTCCGCGGCGTAGATCCAGAGATCAAGCGTGTTGTAGAGCGCATAGTCGTGGCACTCAATGATCCCGAAATGCCGCCTCCCATCAGGCGATCCATGCTCCGAAGTCAGTACGGTGAGGCCGTCCACGAGAAAATAGCTTTCGTTGGTCGTCACTCCGGCACGATGCGGCGCGCTGCCAAGCGCCTTGCTGACATGCTCATGCCATTCGGAGATTCGCCGTTCCCAGTCCGGCGCGGACCTGTGGGCCAACGCCGTGATTCGCTCCGCGTTCCGACCGTTCCGGTTCCATTCGTCGGTGTAGCCGCGAAACCACGTCCGGCCTTGCCCGAACGAGATTCTCGGCAAGTCCCAAGCAAGGGTCGCCAGCATTTCGCGGCTTTCGCCGGGGCTCATGGATACGCGCGCGGAAACGGCGGCGGCCGGATGTGCGGGCGGTGTCTCGCGAAAACCGCTCTCCGTGACCCAGCCGCTGCCGCGATCCGGCGCATCACCGCTTTCGAGAAACTCGTCCCAGAAATCTTCGCCGTTCCCTGCACCATCGAAGCAAACCGTGCGGGAAAAAACTGTACCTGCGTCAGCGGATACCGCGATGGCCCACTCTCCCGTGCCTTCCGCCGGTTCATCCGCCGTGCGGCGACGGTCCAGGATGACCCCTGTTCCTCCGGGGAGTTCCAACGGCCTGTTGAAACAGCCAGCCGCCACCCTGGACGGGCGATCTTCGTGGAAAGAACCGAACCATCCGTTCAGGTTGGCGAAGGCAAACGCGAGCGAGACGTCGGCGGCCAAGTCGCTGGTGTTGGTCAGCCGCCACTTGAAGATGGCAACCGGAAGCATCGAGCAGGAAAGATCGCGTGGAATGACGGGAGAGAATGAGAGGCATTCCGCCTCGACGCCTGCCAGCGGAGCGTGCCGGTGCCACGAAAACGGGAAGAGGCCGCCCCACTCAGGCACCACCCGTTCGAATTCGAAGGAACTAAGTTCACCGCTCTCGGGCTCCGGCTGCAGGGCGACGGCAACAGGCTCCTCGTTCTGCCGTCGGACACGGACGAGGAATCCGTTGCAAGGCATCGCAAAACTTGCCACGCCCCCACCCTTGATTGTCCATCGGCTGAAGCGCCCGTCTGAAGCGCGGGTTATTCCCCCGGTGCCAATGCCGCCAAGGGGGACGCCCGTGGCGGTCAGCGGCTTGAACAACCGTTTCATTTTTTTGGATGGAGACGGCAGTGCATGCCCGGCAGGACGCCGCAATGACGCCGGAGGCAGGAAGAACGGATCGTTGCGCAACATTGCTGGACCCCCCTGACGCCTCCCCCCAGCGCAACGCGTACGGGGACGAGGCAGCGTGACCTTTGACCCTCAATACCGTCGGATCCTGCCACTGAAAATCCGTCTTTGCGCGCCTCTCACGTTGTTTCGCGGCAGTTCCTCGTTCCGAACTGCCGCAGCGGGTTCTTCCACGGTCGAGTGGGCGAGTCAGCAGGGAACAAGTTCGGAGGCAAGCTGCGCCGGCAGGCGGCACGAGGCGATTGTCGCTGCATCGGGTGCCAGGAGCACCAGTGAAGCGATTCCAGGTTGCTCCTGGAGGGATCGCGGACCCGGCGCTCTTGCGCGCCGTTCACCAATGGCTCTGCAGCATTAAGAGGCCTGCGAAAGTCTCCCCACCGTCCGTGCTCCACATCCGCGCGCGGATACGCGGATAGCTGCACCAAGAATGTCCCCCAATCTCAAGAGTGCCAAAATCGCCGAGTTCTGGGAAAGCAGATGAGAGAAGATCAACTGCCGATCTTGATCCCCAATTGATAGATGTCACGTCGCGACACGCCAAACCGGCTTGCCACGTCGCTTGCCGCATCGCGGAGATTACGGGTCTTCAGGGCCTCCCTCAGCGCCTGCTCTACCTTTTCCGGGTCGGGCGGCGCCTCGCTCTTGCCGATCAGCAACACGATTTCACCTTTGAGCGGCATGTCGGCTAGGGATTCCGCCAGAGCACCGAGAGTATCCCTGCGAATTTCTTCGAATTTCTTCGTGAGTTCCCGACACAGTGCTGCGGGTCGGTCAGCACCCAACACGTCGACCGCGTCCTGCAGCGTGGCGCCCGCACGGCGAGGACTTTCGTAGAGAATTAGCGTGTCGGGCACATCGGCGAGCCGTTCCAGAAACCGCTTTCGCGCGTCACGCTTCGAAGGCGGAAACCCGGCAAACGCAAACCGGTCGCAAGGGAGGCCGGCCACGGTCAGAGCGGCGACCAAGGCGGAGGGACCGGGCACAGGCGCCACCCTGTGGCCATCCGCGATCACTGCCTGCACCAAGACAAAGCCCGGGTCGGCCACGAGCGGCGTACCTGCGTCCGAGGTGTAGGCCACGGCCGCGCCCCGCCGCAACGCCTCAAGCACCGCCTTTCGGTCCCGTTCCCCGCTATGGTCGTGGTATGCGATTATTCTCCTGCCGGCGCGCGGGATCCCGTGAATGTTCATGAGCCGTCGCAGGCTTCGCGTGTCCTCGGCCACCAGCAGATCGGCATCGCGAAGCACGTCAAGCGCCCGAAGCGTGATGTCGCGCGCATTTCCCAGCGGCGTGGACACCAAATGGAGGCCCGAATCTAAGGTCCCGCCGCCAGATGCTTTGCTCATCGCTGCTTTGCGTGATTTACTAGGGATGTGTTTCTGCATAGGTTCGCGCCGAACTGCCCAAGGAGATTCCAATGCTTGCCCTTTTGCCGCTGTGCCGCAAGGTCATGACTTGGATGACTGCGCTTGCCGTGCTTGCCGCATGCGAACCCTCGTCCACGACGAGAGGGCCTTTGATCAACCCGAACGAGGCCGTGCCGGTCGCCTTGCTTGTGCCCAAGACCGCGCCGAACGGCGCCATTCTGGCGCAATCGCTCGAAAACTCCGCACTGCTGGCAGTGGAGGATTTGGGTTCGATCAAGATCAGCTTGCAGGTGTATGACACCGTCGGCACGCCCGACGGTGCCGCAGAGGCTGCACGGCTCGCGATCCAGGACGGCGCAAAGATCATTCTCGGACCGTTGTTCGCCGAAAACGCACGCGCGGTCGGCCAAGTGGCCGCAGCCAGCGGCATCAATGTCCTGACCTTCTCCAACAATCCAGCCGTTGCGGGCGGCAATGTCTTCATTCTGGGCAACACGTTCCAGACGACCGCCGATCGGCTTGTCGAATTCGCGCTCAGCCAGGGCAAGAGCGGCATCTTTATCGTGCACGCAGACGACCCTGCGGAACGCGTGGGTGCCGATGCGATCGAGCAGGCAGCTCGCAAGTCGGGTGCAAGCGTGCTCGGTGTCCAGTCATTCGCCCTCTCGCAACAAGGCGTAGTCGACGCGATTCCCGGCATCGCGAACAGCTTCCTTGCGTACGGCGCGGACACGATGTTCGTGACCTCCGGAAATTCGGGCGCACTGCCCTTTCTTGCGGCGTTGTTGCCGGAATACGGCATTGACAGGGACACGGCACAATTCATCGGCCTGCAGAGGCTCGACGTGCCATCGAGCGCTCTTTCCCTCAAGGGGCTTCAGGGGGCCTGGTTTGCAACACCCGCGCCTGTGCTGGCCCAGCAATTCAGCCGCCGGTATGCCGGAGCCTACGGCACGCAACCCAACCCGATCGCGAGTCTTGCCTATGACGGCATCGCGGCGATCGGCGCGCTTGTAGCGCAGGGCAAGAGCAATGCGCTGCAGACACGAGCGTTGATCCAAGGCGCCGGATTTGCCGGCGTCAACGGACCCTTCCGATTGCTGCGAAACGGCACGAATGAACGTGGACTTGCCGTGGCGCAGGTCGAGAACAACCAGGTGATCGTTATTGACCCCGCCCCAACAAGCTTTGGCAGCGCGGACTTCTGAGCCCTCGCAGGGTCTTGATGGTCCTGCCTTTCCGGATCTGGGTCTGAGCGCGAGTCAGGTCTATGACGGAGCATCCGTGCTGGCCGCAATTGCGGACGACATGGACAGTCTGCCGCCAGGGCGTGGCCCCGAGACGCGAAACCGGATAGCCGAGCATCTGAGACATGCAGTCGACAGCGGACGTGCCACAATCATTGAAGCACTGGAAGAGAATCCGTTCGCATCCCGCGACGCGGCGCTTGCATTTCGGCACCTGACCGACGGAGTGGTTGAAAGCGCATTTCAGGTCACAACGATTTGGCTTCACCCCAACCCTAATCCGACGGATGGCGAACGCATCGCGATTCTCGCGGTCGGCGGTTACGGTCGAGGCGAGATGGCGCCCTGCTCGGACGTGGATCTTTTGTTCCTCATGCCCTGGAAAGTCACGCCCTGGGCCGAAAGCGTGATCGAAAGCATGCTCTACGTGCTCTGGGACCTGCATCTGAAAGTGGGACATGCAACGCGGAACATAACCGACTGCATCCGGCTCGGTCGGGACGACAACACGATCCGCACGGCGCTCCTGGAACACCGATTCTTGATCGGCAACCGAACCCTAGCCGACGAATTGGCGGTCCGGTTGAGAAGGGAGCTATTTGGCAACACGGTCTCCGAGTTCATTGAAGCCAAGCTCGAGGAACGGGACTCCCGTCACCGCCGTCACGGCGGTCGACGGTACATCATCGAACCCAACATAAAGGAGGGCAAGGGCGGCCTGCGGGACCTTCAGACCCTCTTCTGGATCGGAAAGTACATTCACGGCGTCTCGGATGCAGAAGAACTGGTGCGAACGGGCCTGTTGAGCGCCGAGGAATACGACAAGTTCCGCGCCGCCGAGACCTTTCTCATGGCGATCCGGTGCCATCTCCACGTGCTCGCGGGCCGCGCGGTGGACCAGTTGACCATAGACGTTCAGCCGATGATTGCGGAACGGCTTGGGTACAATGATGCGGCAGACCGGCCGGCCGTCGAGCGATTCATGCAGGACTACTTCCGTCACGCCACCGTGGTCGGGGAACTTACCCGCATCTTCTTGACAGCACTGGAGGCGAAGCACGTCAAGAAGGCGCCGTCACTCGCAAGCATCTTCCGGCGCCGGAAGCGTGTGGGCGATCAGTATATGCTGCGCCACAACCGCCTTGACATCGCGAATGGCCACACCTTCCTGGCCGACAAGCTGAATCTCTTGAGGATCTTCGAAGAGGCGCTGAGCACGGGATACCTGATCCACCCCGACGCCATGCGGCTGATCACGGCAAATCTTGGCCTGATTGACGACGAAATGCGTCGGTCGCCTGAGGCGAACCGAATATTCTTCGATACGCTTCTAGAACACGGAAATCCCGAAAGAGCGCTTCGACGAATGAACGAGCTTGGCGTGCTCGCAGCGCTTGTTCCGGAATTCGAGCCCATCGTCGCAATGATGCAGTTCAACATGTACCACCACTACACGGTTGACGAGCACACCATTCAGTCCATCTCGAACCTGGCGGGGATCGAACGCGGCGAATTGGTAGAGGAACTGCCGGTAGCAAGCGGCATTTTGAAAAAGGGTGTCAACAGGAAGGTCCTTTACACGGCCCTCCTGCTGCACGACATCGGCAAGGGTCACAATCAGGACCACTCGATCCTCGGAGCCCAGATCGCCCGCAAGGCCACGCGACGGTTCGGGCTCACGAAGGACGAGGTGGAGACGGTCGAGTGGCTTGTCCGCTACCATCTCCTGATGTCTGACGTGGCCCAGAAGCGCGACCTGTCGGAACCGCGCACCGTTCGCGACTTTGCCAAGGCGGTGCAATCCCGGGCAAGGCTCGATCTGCTGACCGTGCTTACCGTGTGCGACATCCGTGGTGTAGGCCCAGGCACCTGGAACAACTGGAAGGCGCAGTTGCTGCGCGACCTCCATGCAATGACGACCGATGCCCTCGAACGCGGGATGGAGGCCATCAATCGCGGCAGCATGGAATCGGAGGCCAAGTCTGCGCTCTGCGAAGCATTGGCAGATTGGGACGAAGAAACCCTCCAGCACGAGACTTCCCGCCACTATGGCCCTTATTGGCAGGGCCTGCCACATGACGCGCACCAGGTCATTGCGCGCATGCTTTCGGGTCTCGGCGACAACGAAATCCGGATCGACCTGATGCCAGACGACGCGCGGGATGCGACCCGAATTTGCTTTGCGCTCGCGGACCATCCGGGCATCTTCGCCCGGCTGTCCGGTGCGCTGGCCCTGTCAGGCGCAAATGTTGTCGACGCGCGGACCTACACTTCCTCCGATGGCTATGCGACCGCCGTCTTCTGGGTTCAAGACAGGGACGGAAGCCCTTACGGCACGGACCAGATGCAGCGATTGCGAAACGTGATCGAAAGGACGTTGAAGGGCGAGACCTTGCCGCGTGAATCGCTCATCAACAAGGATCGGCGAAAGATGAAGGAGCGCGCCTTTGGCGTGCCGACCTCGATCACGTTCGACAACGACGGCTCTGACATCTACACGATCATCGAAGTCGACACGCGCGACCGCCCGGGGCTGCTCTATGACCTTGCACACGCGCTCGCGCAGTCAAACGTCTATATCGCAAGTGCTGTCATCGCGACATACGGCGCACAGGTCGTTGACACGTTCTATGTAAAGGACATGTTCGGCCTAAAATACTATTCGAAATCGAAACAGAGGACGCTGGAGGCACGTCTCCAAGCCGCCATCGTTGCAGGTGCCGAACGGGCCGTGGCATCATGATCTGCGGCACGGCATTGCGGAAGCAACGAGGGGCGGCGACTCCGTGACCACGATTCGGCTGATATCCAGCGCCGCGACGGTGGGAGCATGGACGTTCCTGTCGCGCATCCTGGGCTTTGTCCGTGACATCCTGATCGCGGCATGGCTGGGAAGCGGCCCGGTGGCGGAAGCATTCCTGGTAGCCTTCTCCCTTCCCAACATGTTTCGCCGATTTTTTGCGGAAGGTGCCTTCAACATGGCATTCGTGCCGATGTTCGCAAAGAAGCTCGAGGCCGGCGAGGATGCAGGCGGCTTTGCGCGAAACGCCCTGTCAGGGCTGACTCTGGTCCTGATTGTCATCGCGGTTCTCGGCACGGTCTTCATGCCGTGGCTCGTTCTCGCAATGGCCAGCGGGTTTGCGAACGACATGCGCTTCGACACGGCCGTAACGCTTGGCCGGATCGTGTTTGTCTATATCGTGTTCATCTCGCTCGCAGCGCTCTTTTCCGGCGTCCTGAACGCGGGCGGGAAGTTCGCCGCTGCGGCCGCTGCGCCGGTGCTCTTGAACGTCATCCTTGTCGGCGTTTTGATCCTTGCGGAGCTTGGCTTCGGAAGTTCCATAATCGGGAAGGCGGAAAGCGCGCGCCATGGCACGCTTCTGGCATTCGGCGTGGTTCTGGCAGGCATCGCCCAGCTTGCCCTCGTCTGGTTGGCGGCGCGGGCGTCCGGTTTCGACCTTCGCCCAGGATGGCCGCGCTGGACACCCGATCTCAAGCGCCTTGCCGTGATTGCCATGCCCGCCATGCTGGCCGGCGGCGTCGTGCAGATCAATCTCCTCATAGGTCGGCAAGTGGCCAGCTACTTTGACGGTGCCATAGTATGGCTGTCCTTTGCGGATCGACTCTACCAGCTCCCCCTCGGCGTGGTCGGCATCGCGATCGGCATCGTGCTGCTGCCCGATCTCTCGCGTCGCCTGGCGGCCGACGACACGGATGGCGGCCAGTTCGCGTTCTCGAGGGCGGTCGAAATGTCTCTGGCGCTTGCCATACCCGCGGCAGCCGCGCTGGCAGTGATTCCGGCGGCGATTGTGCGCACGCTCTTCGAACACGGTGCGTTTGGACCGGCCGACACGGCTGCCACGGCCTTGGCCACTGCGGTCTACGCCCTCGGTCTCCCGGCATTTGTGCTGCAAAAGGCACTGCAGCCGCTCTATTTTGCACGTCAGGACACGGGACGCCCGTTCCGCTTTGCCTCCGCCGCGATGCTGATCAACGCGACCCTAGCGATCGGGCTTGCGCCGTTCATCGGCTATATCGCCGCAGCCATCGGCACGACAATTGCTGCATGGTTCATGCTGGCCCTGCTTCACCTGGGATCGAGGAAGATGGGCCGGGCCGCACAGCTGGACGCACAGGCCCGAAGGCGATTGCCGCGCACGCTATTTGCGACCGCGGTGATGGCCGTCGGACTCTGGTTCGTGGATCGTCTGCTGACCCCTGTCGCGGCGACCGGCGAGCCTGCGGCGATCGCCAGCCTTGCCCTGCTCTGCGTCTTCGGGCTCTTGCTCTATGGCGTTGCAGGCACTGTCCTCGGGGCGTTTTCGGTTTCAGAACTCAGGAACGCGATGCGGCGGTAGGCCGAATTCGGCTATCTCCGCCGCATCCGGTCAAGGAACCCGCGAAACGCGCCGCGCGCAAGTGCAGGAGCGAGGACAAATCCGAGTGCAAATCCGGCCGCATCGGCCACCCAGTCATTCGACCCGCCAAAAATGATCGCAAACCCAAGCTGGATTCCAAGCAGGAACCCTATCAGCGTGAAGGCGCGGTACTGGTTTTGCCCGGTCGCGCCATACCCGATCCAAAGCAGAAATGTATAGGCGCCGATCAAGCCGTAGACCGACGGGAAGCCGCCAATCAGGGGAAACTCGTCACTTGTAAGTCCGGAAAAAATCAGGGCTCCAAAGGCACCGCAGCAGAAGAACAGGACAAGGACAGCAAGGTTGCCCAACACTTCGCCCACGAGCTTCCCCATGGCTAGGAGGAACACTATGACAAAGATCGCGTGGGCGAAGCCTTGATGGACGAAGGAATAGGTAACGAACCGGCGGAGATGCTCGGGCGTCCAGTTGCCGGTTTCGATGATCCAGGCCAGAAGCGGGCCGTAGAAGGCAAATTCCTGAATCGCTTCCGTGCGCCAGCCAATGCCTGCAGGCCCGCCGACGTATCCCCGGGCACCAAACGCGAGTATCGCTTCGACCACGAAGATTACCACCGCCAGGGCCGCGACAGCTGGCGGCAGGGCATTGAAGGTCGGTTGAGAATGATCGTCCTGCATCGCCTGCCTTTCTTGACGGAGAAACAAGCTCTCGGTAAGGGCCGCGAGCAGGAAAATCCAGAGGATCGCAGCCACATGCCGGCCACAGCCTTCACCCCCCGCGTGTTTTCGGGAATTCAGCCGTCCGGCGGATTGACGCTCGGCAACTACCTCGGAGCCCTCAAGCGCTTCGTCGACATCCAGAATTACGGCAAGCAGGAATGCATCTACTGCCTTGTCGACCTGCATGCGATCACGACGTGGCAAGAGCCGGACGACCTGGTCCGGAATACGCGTGAGGCGGCGGCAGCCTTCATGGCCTCCGGCATAGATCCCCGACGATCGATCCTGTTCAACCAGAGCCAAGTTCCGGAACACACGCAACTGGCATGGATCTTCAATTGCGTCGCGCGCATGGGATGGATGGGTCGGATGACCCAATGGAAGGACAAGGCCGGGAAGAACGCGGAAAACGCCTCGCTCGGCCTCTTCGCCTATCCTGCGCTCATGGCGGCCGACATTCTTGTCTACCACGCGACCCACGTGCCCGTGGGCGAGGATCAGAAGCAGCATCTGGAACTCACGCGCGACATCGCCGCGAAGTTCAACCATGACTACAAAATCGACTTCTTTCCGATTACCGAACCGATGATCGAAGGTCCGGCCACGCGGGTGATGAGTCTGCGTGACGGCACTAAGAAAATGTCCAAGAGCGATGCCTCGGACATGAGCCGGATCAACCTCTCGGACGATGCCGACACGATCGCGCTCAAGTTCCGAAAGGCAAGAACCGACGCGGAGCCCCTGCCAGAGACCTACGGCGAGCTGGAGGAGCGGCCCGAGGCACGCAACCTGATCGACATCTACGCTGGCCTTTCGGGGCAGTCCCCGGATGCGGTCATGACAGAAGTCGCAGGCCAGGGATGGGGTAAGTTCAAGCCGCATCTCGCTGATGTTGCGGTAGAGACCCTGGCGCCGATCACGAGCGAGATGAACCGCCTTCTAGGTGATCTGGCGGAGATCGATCGCATCCTGATCGAGGGTGCAGCGCGCGCTCGAGAAGTCGCCGCACCCGTTCTTGCAAGGACCTACGAAATCGTTGGCATGATCTCGCCCCGATAGGTTGAGGTCTGCATGGAGTGCTTTGCCGGTTCGGCCCCTCCCGCAGGAGAAAACTGCCGATTCCTCTGCCAGCCAGCCGCCGTCTCGGATAGGAGCGGCGTCCCCGCATGGTACGCAGAAGGGGCACCGCTCTCAAACGGAAGTTATCCACATATTCGGCCAGCCAGCCGCAGCAACTGTGGGTAAGTTCGATTCCCTTCCGTAATGGGGCTCCCGACGTCAAGCCCCGATTCCTGTGCATGAGTGGCTCCGAAGCCCGAACCCGGCAAGTCTCTCCCGGCGCCGGCGGCGAGGGGCGCGGCGTTCATGCCGGGAGCGGCGTTGGCGTTTGGCCCCGGCAGGGCCCGTGCAGTTCAGGTTTCGTTCAAGGCCTTGTCTCCCTGTTTCCGGGAAGGTCCGCTTCACGTCCGCCGCCAGGCATCTTCCTTCCGTCCGTGGTCGGCTCGTCGGCCGCCTACATGATGCTGGTCCAATCCGGTCCCCGAGTGTCTATCTGACATGCGTGCTCGAACACGACAGCGCGGTTCGGCAACGAGGGAATCCACGACATCATCGGGAACCGCGTCCCGGCAACGGGACGTCCGTGGACGGGTTGCCTCTCAAGAGGCGGGCCCCGCTCCTTCCCTCTTCGTCACGGACTGCAAATCCGGTGCAGTCACGCTCATGCCGCTTCAGGCACCATGGCCTGATCCCGGGTGAACCGGAACTCCGTCCCGTCCAGCCACATCCGGAGCAGCACCACGCCCATGCGCCGGGCCAGCGCGGTCGTGGCGCGCTTCTTGCCACGCTGCGCCGCCAGACGCAGCGCCCCCGCCCCCGCACTGCAATTTCAGCACGAGCGGCTCTCCTGACGAGAAAACATGCGCTAGTTCAGGTAGGGCCCGGGATCCACGCTGTTGAATCCCTCGCGCACCTCGAAGTGCAGGAACGGCGGATTGGCGTTGCGTACGACCGCGATTTTCTGGCCGCGCTTGACCCGGTCGCCCTTTTCCACCGCGATATCGTCCAGTCCAGCGTAGACCGTCAGCAAGTTGCCCTCATGTCGAAGCACCAGAATCGGCACCTGATCGGTATCGCGCGTGATCGCAGCGACCGTGCCCGCGTCTGCCGCAACAACGACGGTTCCTGCCACCGCCGAAATCCCGATTCCTTCGTTCGAACCCTTTTGGAACGGTCGAACGATGCTGCCCTGAACCGGCATCCTCAGACGGGACCTGTCCGAAGCAGCTGTCTGCTGGCCTTCAAGCTCCGCTGGCCTTGCCGCCTGTGCAGCCGGCGCCGACGCTTCGTTCGCAGCGGTCGGCAGGGGTTCCGAAGCCGACGGCGGCAGCGGCGTTTCGGATCCTGAGCCCGGCATTGCCACCGTCGTCGTCTCTATGGTTCCGGAAGTCTCCGCCGGCGGAATCACAATGTACCGGCCCACCTGCAGCTCCGAGTTGAGATCAAGCCTGTTCTGCTCGGCGATGCTTTCGGCCGACACGCCATAGAGTCTCGCGATCGTGAACACGGTCTCTCCGGCAACCACCCGATGGTACACAGGAGCCGAGGCCGGGGATGCTCCGGACGTTCCATCCGCTCTGTCAATCGCCGATCCGGCAAGTTCAACAACGCTCACCGAACCTGCGCCGGAATCCGGCGCGCGACTTGGCTGCGCAAACATCTCGCTCTGTCCGCCAGGAGTCGGGGCGGAATCAATGGCGGCACGTACCGCCGCAGACGTGTCCAGCTGTCCGGCCGCTCCCCGGAAATCGAAATCAAAACGTCTAGGATCTTCGCCACCGCAGCCAAAAAGCGCCAAGGTGCCGGACAGCAGGACAGCCAGCCGAGTCGGAATTGCTGCACGTGTCATGTGTATTTGCTCCTCATGCCTGATGTCGCGGCCTTCTCTGAGGCCGTCGGTGATGTCGCGTCACGCACCTGCCTGTATTTCACTGTCGCAACCTTGGCTGCACTATAGCATTGATCGCCGGAACTACGCCAACAAAAAAAGGCGTCGTCCGCACCGAAGGCAAGGTTCGCTGGGAAACGATGCATGCTGCCGGAACGAAGCGCCCAGTTGCGGCGCATTGGACTCTATTCGTCGCCCATTCCCTCAATGAGCGGCACGAAACGCACCTGCAAGAGCTCGTCGTACTCGAATCCGGTTTCGGTTCGGGTGACCTTGATCAGGACTTGCACCGCGTCGGATCGACCCACGGGCACGACCATGATGCCGCCGGTCTTCAGCTCGGCAAGGAGCGGCCCAGGAGGGTCTTCGGCGGCTGCGGTCACGATGATCCGGTCGAACGGAGCCTGTTCGGGAAATCCCCGGGTTCCATCCGACGTCAGCACCGTGATGTTGGCAAGTCCCAGCCGCTCGAAGACTTCCCGTGCCTCCCGCACCAGCCGCGGATGCCGTTCGATCGTGTAGACCCGACGTGCCAGCTGACTAAGAACCGCCGCCTGGTAACCCGATCCGGTTCCGATCTCGAGCACCTTGTGGCGCGGAGCGACGTCCAGCGCCTGCGTCATGAGCCCCACGATGGCCGGCTGGCTGATCGTCTGGCCACATGCGATTGGAAGCGGCGTGTCGTCGTAGGCCCGCTCGGCGAATGTGCCTCTCACGAAGTCGCCACGGTCGATCACCTCCATGGCTTCGAGAACGCGCGCATCCGTCACTCCATGCTGGCGGAGCGAGAACACGAACTGCATGCGCTGTTCGTCCTTGAGTGTCATTTATCAAGCCGATCGCGCAGGGTCTCGATCACGTCGTGCGCCGTCAGATCTGCCCGAAGCGGGGTCACGGAAATGAAGCCGTCAAGGTTCGCGGCCACATCCGTGCCAGGTTCCGTCGGCGTGTGCTGCGGGCCGCCCTTGACCCATAGGAACATGCGACCCGACGGCGAGCGGTGCGGTTCGATTCCGAATCTGGTTCCCTCGCGCCAGCCCTGGGTCGTGACCCGTACGCCCCGGACTGCGGCGGCAGAATTGGGGGGGAAATTGACGTTGTAGAAGACCCGATAGGATTCGTCCTCCCAGATCCCGTCCTTCAGGAGCTTCCGTACGGTGTCCGCCCCGTGTCCAAGGGCGGCTTCAAACGGGCTTTCCAGATTGGCGCTTTCTGGTCCGAAGAACTGGCTGAGCGCGATCGCGGGAATCCCCTGCAACGCGGCCTCGATGGCCGCTCCTACGGTACCAGAATAGAGGACGTTCTCGGCGGCGTTGTTGCCCCGGTTCACCCCCGAAAGCACGAGGTCGGGTGGTGCATCCTTCATCACCTGATGAAGCCCCGCGAGCACGCAATCGGCCGGTGACCCTTCCGCCGCGAAGCATTGCGGCCCGAATTCGGACAAGAGCGTGGGATGGGTGTAGCTGATGCAATGTCCCACGCCCGACTGCTCGAATGCAGGTGCCACGGTCCAGACCTCGCCGTCCTCGCCGGCAATTTCACGTGCGATTTCGTCCAGGACCCGGAGGCCTGGCGCATTGATGCCATCGTCGTTGGTGATGAGAATGCGCATGCCACTGCTTTAGGGGAGCGCGTCCCGCCGGACAAGGCACGCTTGTCGCCCTTGTGGCCAGGCGCACGAATCTTTTGGCGGCATGGGATCCGTGACCTGGACCCTTGTCATGCCAAGAGCCGAGCAAGCACGAGATCACACATCGCCCGGTCACCACAGGCTCTATGTGCGCAATGCCGACTCACGCGACCGTTCAGCCAATGGCTGCCAGGATACTGCGCGCGGCGGCATCGGGCGAGGTCAAGGCGCCCGTGTCCTCGCCTGGGAAGAACCTTGCCCGGGTAGCGGTTGGCATAGGCGGCGGCGATAGAATCATGACACGCGGGCCTGTGCGCGCGGTTTCCGCCGCCCAGCATCTTGCAAGCGAGATCTGGGCCGCCTTTGTCGCGCCATAGACAGAGAAGAACTGCTCGCCCGCACGGGCATCGTCGAAGAAGATCGCCTTGCCGTCTTCGGCGACCTCAAGAAGTGGTGCCACGCAAGCGATCAACCTGGCGGTCGCGGTGACGTTGGTTGCAAGGGATTTTGCCAGGTCTCCGGGATCGTGATGTGCGACAGGCGCAAGCGGCGCGACATGGACAGCCGTATGTGCCCAAAGATCGACGCGACCCCATCGTTGTTGAATGCTGCGGCACACGGCGGCACAGGCATCGGAATCGGTTAGATCGACCGGCACGAGCGTTGCGCTTCCGCCGGCGCCCTGAATGCGGTCATCAAGCTCTTCGAGACCGCCGGAAGTTCTTGCCATGGCAATAACGTGATGATCCTTGGCCAGCGCCTCGGCCAGCGCGGCCCCAAGCCCTCGAGAGGCTCCGGTTACAACGGCGATCTTGCTCATTGTGACCCTTTTGCCACAGCACTCATGATCGTCAATGCCTGCCCGTTGCCGGACTCGGCCCCCAACGCTAAGGTTCGTTCGGCTCGCGAAGCCCCTGGAGGATACAATTTGATTCGATCTAGCTGCATAATCGGTGCAGTTCTTCCTGTTTGTCTGGCATTAGCCGTTCCCCTCTCAGCGGCAGCGCCGTTGTCGGGGGAAAGGGCGGAACTCTCAAAACGCCAGATAGCAACTTTGGGTGCCATTGCACCGAAGTATCGAGGTTCGCTTCGTCCGCAGTTTCGAAACGCTGTCACGCCAGAAGGCCAGGAAGTGGCGGCGCTGAAACAGGAGCCGGTCGCTGATTCGCCGAAATTCCTGAAGGTCGCCTGCGAATTGGCGCGGCGCTACGAAATCCCGGAGGACGTGTTCCTTCGGCTCATCATGAAAGAGTCAAGATGGGACGCGGAGGCCCGTTCGAGCCGAGGCGCCATCGGATTGACGCAGCTTATGCCTGCAACGGCACGGTCTCTTGGCGTCAACCCCCACGACCCAGTCCAGAATCTTGAGGGCGGTGCACGCTACCTTGCCGAACAGTATCGCGTCTTCGGGTCATGGCGACTGGCGGTCGCCGCGTACAACGCCGGACCTTACACAGTGAAGAAATATGGCGACGTTCCTCCGTTCCCCGAAACCCAGCGCTACGTGAGGGAAGTGCTCGGGCAAGTCTGAGTCACTTGGCTCAATTTCGTCCGGGCTCTCCGCTCGGTTCACGCGAACCAAGCAGGAGAATGCACCAGGTTCTCGTGCAGCATCGGCAGCGATCAGCTTCAGCGGCATGCGGCAATTCCGATCGTCGCGCCTTGCAAATTCCGTGTGCCGTGGTTCAGTGGAACTCATGGCAAGGAAGACAAGTGGACGCGCGAAACGCGACCTGAAGGTGCGCGTCGCCACGGCCCGGCGGCGGAAGCTGTCCTCCACCCGCTGGCTCGAGCGGCAGTTGAACGACCCTTATGTGCGCCGTGCCAAGGAGGAGGGCTATAGGGGGCGCGCAGCCTACAAGCTCATCGAAATCGACGACAAGCACCGGTTCCTGAAGCCGGGCGTGCGGGTCCTGGACCTCGGTTCGGCACCAGGCGGCTGGTGCCAGGTTGCGGTAAGACGCGTGAATGCGCTCAGCACGAAACAGGGCAAGGCAGCCGGGCGTGTCATTGGCATCGACTTGAAGGAAGTCGACCCCATCCCAGGAGCGGAAATCCACGTGCTGGATTTTCTCTCCGAAGGCGCGGATGACCGTGTCCGAGACTGGCTTGGCGGCAAGGCCGACGTCGTGATGTCGGACATGGCGGCAAATTCGTCCGGACACAGGCAAACCGACCATGTGAGGATCATGGCACTCTGCGAAGCGGCGGCGGATCTTGCCTTCGACGTGCTCGACGAAGGCGGAACCTTTGTCGCCAAGGTTCTTGCAGGCGGGGCAGATTCCAGCCTTCAGGCGGTTCTCAAGCGGCGGTTCAGCAAGGTCGTCAACATGAAGCCCCCGGCAAGCCGCGCTGATTCGCGAGAGAATTTCGTTGTTGCGACGGGGTTTCGAGCCAAACGTGACACAAGGGAGTAGCCCTGCCGTATCGGGCAGCCCGGACCCAAGTCAGCCTCGGATTTCGGCACCTGCGACAAGGACCTCTCGCATGGAAGATACGCAATCCCGGTTGCCTCACAATATGTTTCGTGCAAGCGGTTCAAAAAGCGAGGGTTACGTGCAGAACGTCATCTTCATTCCGGCCCGCTATCCATCTGTCCGGTTTCCGGGCAAGCCCCTTGCAATGCTCAGGGGTGCGACCGGCGATGCGCGACCCCTGATCCAAAGAAGCTGGGAGACGGCCTGCAAGGTTGCGGGTGTCAGCGCCGTGTACGTCCTGACCGACGACCGACGCATTGCCGATGTCTCGGAAGCGTTCGGGGCGGACGTGATAATGACGTCTGCACACCCGAGAAACGGGACGGAGCGTTGCGCGGAAGGCCTTCAAGAACTGGACGGTGAGCCTGACGTCGTGATCAATGTCCAAGGCGACGCGCCGCTGACGCCGCCACATTTTGTCGAGGCGCTGTCCGCGACCATGGGCGACCCTGCCGTGCAGGTCGCAACACCTGTCCTCAAAACGGAAGAAGATCAGCTCGCCTTGCTCCGCGCAGACCGGAAGGCCGGGCGAGTCGGCGCGACGACGGCCGTGTTCAGGCAGGGAGGCGACGCACTCTACTTTTCGAAGGAAGTTCTGCCCTTTGGCGACCAGAACGCCAAGTCCGACACGACCACATTTCACCATGTCGGCTGCTATGCCTATCGCCCGGAGGCGCTCAGGCGATACGCCAGCTTGCCGGTTGGCGCACTCGAAGCGGCAGAAGGCCTTGAACAGTTGCGTTTTCTTGAATGGGGAATTCCCGTCCGATGTGTCAGGGTCGAAGCGCATGGACGGGCCTTCTGGGAGTTGAACAATCCCTCGGATATACCGCTCATCGAGGAGATCATGCAGCGGGAGGGCATTGTATGAGAGAGGTCAGCGCGGGAAACGTGACATTCGGCCACGCAAGACCGCTCGTCCTGATTGCAGGTCCCTGTCAGCTCGAGAACCTTGATCACTCACGGATGCTGGCGGAGAGGCTCATGGGTCTCTGCCAGGACATCGGCATCGGACTTGTCTTCAAGGCAAGTTATGACAAGGCAAACCGATCAAGCCTGAAGGGGCGGCGCGGGACAGGCATTGACGAGGGTCTATCGATCTTGCGCGCGATACGCGCCGAGTTCGGCTGCCCGGTCCTGACCGATGTCCACGAAGTCGGGCATTGCGCTTCTGTCGCCGAGGCCGTGGACGTCCTGCAGATCCCGGCCTTTCTTTGCCGCCAGACCGACCTCCTGTTGGCCGCCGGAGAGACCGGTGCCGCCATCAATGTGAAGAAAGGACAGTTCATGTCGCCTTGGGACGTCGGCAACATCGTCGAGAAGATTGAGTCCACCGGCAATGAACGGGTCATTCTCACCGAGCGCGGCGCGAGCTTCGGCTACAACATGCTGGTTTCGGACATGCGGAGCCTTCCGATCATGGCGGAGACGGGGTGCCCGGTCGTCTTTGACGCGACTCATTCCGTGCAACTGCCGGGGGCGCGGGGAGATTCGTCAGGCGGACAAGCGAAATTCGTGGAGCCGCTGGCACGGGCTGCAGTGGCCGTCGGAGTCTCGGCAGTCTTCATCGAAACCCATGAGGAGCCCGCACGTGCGCCCTCTGACGGACCGAACATGATTCCGCTGGAACTGATGGGAGGGCTGCTCAAGACGCTGATTGAAATCGATCGACTGGTGAAGGCATGACCGTAGAGCACTTCAGCAAGGCGCTCCGCACCGATCTTGCCGGCCTGAACGCGTTGGCGGACGGCGTGAATGCAATGGCCGGGGACATTGAGGCAGCGCTTGATCTCATCGAGAACATGAAGGGCCGCCTGATCGTCACTGGCCTAGGCAAGTCCGGACATGTCGGTGCAAAACTCGCCGCGACCTTTGCATCCACGGGAACGCCAGCCCATTTCCTGCATCCTGCCGAAGCGAGCCACGGGGATCTGGGCATGGTCCAGCCCGAAGACGTGATTCTCGCGCTTTCCCGGTCTGGAGAAACTGCCGAGCTTTCCGACGTGCTGGGCTACGCGAAGCGACACCGCGTGCCCCTCGTCGCTCTGACCAGCGATCCCGACGGGACGCTGGCCCGCACCGCCACGGTAGCTCTTGTGCTTCCCAGGGTGCGCGAGGCCTGTCCGCACAATCTGGCGCCGACGACCTCGACTCTCCTGCAGCTGGCGGCGGGCGACGCCCTCGCCGTCGCCCTGTTGCAGCGAAAGGGATTTGGCCCGGACAGTTTCCATGCATTCCACCCCGGAGGCTCTCTGGGCTCCGCACTCAGGCGCGTTGAAGAGATCATGCACGGGGCCGGCAAGCTGCCACTTGTCGAATCCGGCGCGCCCGTAGTCTCGGCAATCAATGAACTGTCAGCCCGGGGCTTTGGAATCGTGGGTGTCATCGAAGGCGATAGACTCCTCGGCGTAATCACGGACGGCGACGTAAGGCGCTACCTGGAAAAGATGGCGGGAACGACAATGCAGGAAGCGCTCCACGATGCGCGGGCCGACGTCGTCATGACTGTGGACTCCGTTGCGCTCTCGCCGGACACGATTGCGGGTGAGGCCCTGTCGGTACTGCAGGAGCGCCGGATTTCCGCTGCCTTCGTCCTGGACGAAAAAAAGCGTCCCATTGGGCTGATCACGATGCTCCGTCTGTTGAATCGCGGCATCGCCTGAATCAACCTTTCCGCCCGCACCGGGTCTTGAAGGAAATATTCCGTTTGAGGTCGTCGCGCTCGGCCCCCGCGTTCTGCACGGACCCGAATCATCCTGCTTCGCGGACAGCTGTTGCGACCCGCGCAGGGCGGGAAGCACGATCAAGCTGGCAAGTACCGACAAACTTGCGAGCAGCGCGGTCATGCCCCCGGTCGCCTGCGTCGCACGGATCCCTGCTTGAGAACGCGGCAATGGTTGCGGTCGATCAAGAGGAGCAACGACTGGCGATCCGATCCTGTCCGGGACTTGGAACACAATTCCCGACTGTCACGGAAACCAGTGCGCCAGGCAGCATCAGAGCGAGAGTTCGTTGCGCCATGGGGAATCGGCACCTGCCCGGCTTACCGTGACCGCTGCCGCTTGGCCGCCGAGGCGCATGGCGGCCTCAATTTCGTTCCCGGAGACCTCGCGAAGCGCCCTCTTGGTCAGGACGCCCTGCTCATGGAACGAAGCCAAAATGCCAGCGTTGAAGGTATCCCCTGCCCCGACTGTATCGACGATTTCGACTTTTGTTGCTGGCACGCCGACTATCCCGCCTTCATGGTACGCCGTGGCGCCTTCACCACCTTTGGTGACTAGCACGATTGCCGGCCCAAGCGCTCTCAGTTCGGCAGCGAGGTCGCATTGGCTGCCCTGACCCATGACCCAGGAAAGATCCTCGTCCGAAACCTTGACGATGTCGGCAAGCTCAATCATCCGCAAGATTCTCGCCCGGAAGCTCGCCTCGTCACGAATGAACCCCGGTCGAATGTTCGGATCAAGCATCGTCGGCCGCGTGACGGATTCACGGACCATCAACGCTTCAAATGTGGCGCAGCACGGTTCGACCACGAGAGAGATGCCGCCGAAGAACATCGCGGCCACGTCGTCGTCAACTTGCGGCAAGTCATCTTCTGACAGCATACGGCTAGCCGTAGCCTCGTCGTAGAACGCGTAACTTGCTTCGCCATCAGTCAAGGTAACGAAGGCAAGCGTTGTCGGCCTGTCCGAGCGCGCGGAAAAACTTGCATCGACATGCGCCTCTGTCAGCGTGTCGAAGAGAAGCTGGCCAAAGAGATCCGTCGAGATGCCGCTGAAGAATCCCGTGCGTATTCCAAGACGCCCGAGAGCAATCGCCGTATTGAAGACCGATCCGCCGGCATGGGGCTGAAAGGCCGTGCCGCCATCGACTGTATCACGCGGCAACATGTCAATCAGGGATTCACCCGCAGTGAGAATCAAGTCTGCACCCCAAGCCAAGTTGCGGACATCGTCTTATCACCGCGTTTGTCGGGAACAAGCCGGTTGGTGCCAACGCCTGACCTGATATCCGCCTGCCACCAAAGGAAGTTGCGTTGGAGAGCTCCTCCTGACTCCCGCTGCATGGAGCACGGTCCCCAGGATTTGGCAGTTCTTGGTCCACAGGATCATGCGTCGGCCTGAGCGACCCGAACCGGCGGCGGCGAAATCCGTTCGTGCGACCTCCAGCTTCCGGCAATCGCCCGAGACTGTCGAAGGCATACCGTTTCCAACGCTGTGCATCCCAGCCCATGTGCCATTGATGGTCGGGCTGAGTTGGTCATCCGGGATTCTGGCAGGATCGCCTGGTTCCTGCGCAACCAAACAAGCAATGTAATCACGCCTCCCCCCTTCAACGAGGAGCACTTTCGGCCAAGATACGCGAAAACCTGCACCCTTTGCGATCGAAGGCAGGCTCCCGGTCTGCGCCTGGCATTCCACTGCCAATCAGGCGGCGCAAGGCGTGCGCATTCAACTTTTTGCCTCGGCACGGCAGCCCCGCTGCGCGAGTTCCATCGGAGTCAGATCAGGGTTTCACTGTATCTGCGCTGTACTGCCTCGCACCAATTGCCGACATTCCAGTCGCCGAAGGCACCCATGCCACCCAGCGGATCCGGTCCATGGTACACCGGAACATGGACCAGGCTGAGGCCGGGATGGGCGTGCGCGCTGGCAAGCGTCGTCTCCAGGCTGTCCTGATCATGCCCGCCCGGCAGGGCAAGCACGCCAGTCACGCTTGAAGCCATGCGCACGTAATCCACCACGACGGCGTCACTCGTGCGGAACTCGGCACCGTACTGGGCGTGTTGAAGACCGCTGATGGCTGCCATCCGGCGATTGTCCAGGAGCAGGATCGTGCCATGCACGCCGTGCTCCACCCCGTCTATCAGGATCTGCGGATTCATCATGAACGAACCGTCGCCCGTAAATGCGATCGCGTATCGCCCCGCGTCCGAAATTGCACCGGACAAGAGCGCAGAAACCGCAAATCCCATATAGGAGGCGCCGGATTCCGTTATGCTCTGGCCGGGCGCGCTGTCCTCAACGATCTGGAAACCGTTGGCCCGCACGTCACCTGCGTCAAACAGCTTGATTGCGCCATGACGGTTGGCAAACCGATCGGCGACGCGAATTGCCTGCGGTTGAGTGAGAACGGGGCGCTGCCAGACCTCGTCATGCAGCGGACCGGCGTCGAACCGCTCCTGCTTGAAGCTCTTCCATTCCACCTTCCTTGAACTGCAGATCGCAAGCCACTCGGCCTTTTGCTCGCACGCTGGCGCGAGGCGGTGCGACAGCATTTCAAGAACGGCAGCGGCGTCGCCTTGCAGAGCCAGAGTCCGATTGTAGTGCTGTACGTCCCTGCCATCGGCATTGATGTTGATCACTTGACGGGCACTCGGCCATCCGATGCCTGAGCAGTCGCTCTGGCAGACCGCCCGGCTACCTACGAAAATTGCGAGTTCCGCCTCGCGCATTGCGAAATTGCCGCTGATCGATCCCTTGGAGCCACCCACATGCATATTCAGGGGATGGTCATCGGGCAAAACCCCCGTGGTGCCGGGCGAGAGCACCACCGCAGCACCTGCCGCTTCCGCGAACCTGCGAAGCTGCCGAGCCGCTCCCAAGCTGCCGCCACCGGCCTTTATCGCGACGCGCCGGCAACCGGAGATCAAGGACGCTGCTCGGTCGACAAGAGCGGTGTCCACCGGCGCAAGCGGCGAAAACTGAGGGCGCGACGGGAGCGCGTCCAATCGAACAAGGACCTCGACAGGCTGAACGTTCAGCGGCAGATTCAGAAAGAAGGGCCCCGCTTTCGTTGGGTGAAACACGGTCGCAGCGCCCGTGCGCAAGGCGTCCCGCAGGGCACCGGGGGCATGCAGCGTGTAGGTGCCACCCATGGCAGCGGTAAGACGTCCGAAGAGTCCCTGTTCAGGTCTTGGAATCTGCTGCATGTTGTAGCCTTCGCCGTGCGTGGTCTCGTCACCATACAGATGATAGATGCCAACCCCGTTCGAGGCTGCGGCCAACGAACCCGCCAATGCCTGCAAAGCGCCCGGCCCGATGGACGTCACCACGGCACAGGGCTCGTCATAGATCAAGCGCAGTGCCGTTCCCGCATGAGACATCTCGACCTCGTTGCGAAACTGATGGCAGCGCACCAGTCCGGCAGCTTCGTAGACGCGCAGGGTTTCGCCCAGTTCGGTTGATCCGTGGCCGAAGATCACGAGGTACTTTGACACGCCCTGTCGCAGCAATCCCAACACAAGCGCCTCGGTCAAGGGAAGCCTGACGGGCTCTTCGAAAACGCAACCGTCCACCGCAGCATCCAGCCCGCCCATGCCCGCAAGCCAGGCCGCGCGTTCCGTGCGAGTCGAAGGGATGGTCATTCGTCTTCCTCCCCCAGGAGCACCGCCTTCCCGGTTCGCGCCGATTCCTCGGCCCCAAGCGCGAAGCGAAGCACCGTTCGGGCCTGGCGTGCAGTAAGTACGGGTTCACCGCCTTCTTTCAGAACGCGCAGGAAGTGCCGGGTCGACTGCACGAAGCCTTGCTCCCAGCCGATCTCGACATCAGTGTACTCGGTCACGACGCCGTCGCGATACAACGCTACGGGCGGCGGACTGCCGATCTGGCCATGCCCGCGGTTGATCCACAGCACGCCATGTGTCCCGGTAATCTCGACGCGGTCATCCTGGGCATAGTGACGTGACGTGATTTCAAGTTCAGGAGAATACACCAGCTCGAGATTTCCGATCCGGTTGCCGGGAAACCGGAACGACACGATGGACGGCGCGTCAAGATAGCCACCTTCGGGCCGCTCAGCCTTGTGAATGAATGCATGCACCTCGCTCGGCGACCCCATGAAATGCCATGCCAGCGCAAACTTGTGATGCCCGTCGTCGAACACCAGCGGTCCCCCGCCGGCCCTGCCCCTGTCCTGTCGCCAAGCGTCGGCCTCTTTCGGAACGTCCCAGGCGGTGCGGCTCTTGCCCGGGTTGGACTTGAGGCGGATCGACAGCGGCTCTCCAATGGCGCCCCCCTCGATCAAGGCGCGGGCCTTCACCACCGGAGGGTGGAAAATGAAGTTCTCAAAGACCTTGAAGGGCACCCCAGAAGCCTCCGCCGCAGCGACAAGCTCATCAGCTTCCTCGCTGGAGATGCACATCGGTTTCTGCAGCGAAACGATTTTCCCGGCATTGATCGCTTTCAGCGCCGCCTGCAGGTGCAGATGGTGCGGCAGAAGCAGTTCCACCAAGTCGACGTCTTCTCTTGCCAGCAGCCGATCCAGGTCGTCGTCGATGTGAACTTCTCCGCACCCCCACGCATGCGCCCGTTTCCTTGCCAGGTCAGGGTTGCTGTCGCAGAGCGCCGTGATCTGCGCCGCAGGGTTTTGCAGATACTCGATGGCATGCAGGTCGGAAATGCGGCCGGTACCGACAAGGGCGACTCGGAAGGGCTTGCTCGACATGGTCAGGGCCTGTCCTTCAGAAACGGGTTTCCGGTCTTGCGCACCAGCTGCCCCAGCTCCACCATGCGCGAATCCCCGATTCGCACCGACGGGCCGGATATTCCCAGCGCGGCGATCATCTTGTCCCTGGAATCGAAGACCGGCCGCGCGACGCAGCGGATTCCTTCGGCGAATTCACTGTCATCCATGGTGAATCCGCGAACCCGTGCCTGTTCAAGATCACCATTGAGAACGTGGCGATCGACAATGGTCTGGGCGGTGTGGGAAGGCAGAGCCGTGGGAATCTCGGCACCGCCAAACGCAAGAAACGCCTTTCCAAGCGCCGTGCAGTGCAAAGGCGCGAGCGAACCGATTGGATGGTCGACCTTGAGCGGGAGAGTAGAATCGACCTTGTCGACGTACCACACACGCTCATCCACCAGGACGGCGAGATGGGCGCATTCGCCGGTCACCTCAACCAGCCGCTGCAGAATCGGTCGGCAGAGCTCCTTGCAGGCAACGACCTCGCTCAGGCTATGCCCGTCTTTCCGAGTCTCTGGATCACGCGCAGCGCGATAGCGCCGCGATTCGTCCTGCACGGCGTATCCGGCCGCGACAAGGGACTTCAGTATGTGGGAGGCGTTGGATTTCTCGATGCCAAGCTCCTCCGCGATCCGGGTGAGTCGCATCGGTTCGGCCGAGGCGGTGAGAATGTCGAGCGCCTTGAGGCCCCGCATCAAGGATTGCAGCAGTCGCACGGTGCACCTTCCAATCCGAGCAAAGTTCTCCCCGACACAAGTTTGCACATTACGCACGAATTGTTTAACATAGGGAAACTTTATTGGGCAATTCTCACTTGTCCTACAAAAAGCCAGATTTTCTTGCCGTATGCAATCCATTTTGTTGACCTAGGGAGAAAAGCCTGCATACTTGTCTACGCACCGCACAAGGTGCGTAGCCCCAAGAAACGGGAGGGAGAACAATCTCATGACCTGCATTTTGCGCCGGGGATTTCTCGGCACCGCCATCGCCGCACCGCTCGTGACCGCTGCCACTCTTGCGTTCGCCGACGGCCACGAGGTGACAATCAGCAACTACTTCACAGGAGAGCTCGGCCTCAAGGCGTTCCAGGAACAGATTGATCGCTTCGAAGCGGCCACTGACTACGCGCTCAAGGACAGCCCCGTCGGACACGAGGACTTCAAGACCGACATTCTGGTTCGGGCATCTGGCA
>JAJEGW010000193.1 GCA_022819605.1 Silicimonas sp.
GGAATTCCTGCGGGAAACACTTCCCGACGGCCGGGAATGGTGGCGCATCGCCGACCCGGCCTGGGAGAACCCCCTCGACCCCGGTTTCGCGGGCCGTCGAGGCGGGCGGTGGAATCCGCCGGACAGTTTCCCGGTGCTCTACCTCAACGAAGACATGTTGACGGCGCGGTTGAATCTGAGCACCTTCGTCGCGCATTGGCCGTACGAGCCGGAGGATCTTCGCGACGAAACAGGACCCGTCCTGGTCGCGTGCGCCCTGCCCCGCCGTCAGATCGTGTGTGAGGCTCATACCGCGGCTGGCCTGCGCGCGGCCGGCTTGCCCAATACTTATCCGCTTGATGGAGATGGGACGCCAGTGGCCCATGCTCGTTGTCAGCGCATCGGGGAGCGGGTCAAAAAAGCAGGTTTGCGCGGCGTTCGTGCTCGCTCCGCCCAATCCCGCGACGGTGCGGGACGTGAGTTGGCCTGGTTTCCCGCTTCTTCCCGCGCCGTGGCTCGGCGGCTGCGCGTTTTGGAGTTCGGAAGGTGGTTCCGGGGTTAACGGAGCTTCGAGGCGCATGGAGCCCCCGGTCTCAACGCTGATCCGGTCGGACTTCGACCAAATTGACGATGGCGCTCTGAAGCTACGCAGCGCGCATCGGGCGGCTATCGCGAAACAGCCTCAATCTACGCAGAAGGTCCGTAGTGTAGCGCGTACCGGGGTCATCCAGCCGTCCCCGCCGAATCGCTTCCTCGACCGTGCGCCGGATCTCCGTTGCGTCCATATCCTGCTCCGACCAGCCCTCCGCCAGCCGGTTCTCCCAGCGCTGCCAACGGTGGGGATTAGTGTAGAATTCCGGTCCCGCGTCCCGGTCGGGGCGGAAACGGATAAATCACCAGAACCAAGGACCTGCGCATGCAAGGGCTGGAACCAGGCGATTTCATCACGGCCAACAAAACCAGGGTGCGTCGTACAGATGGCAGCTATCGTTGAATCGAGGCCGAACAGCGTGCTGATCAGGCAAACTGTTTCCGGATAGCCAAGCAAATGAGTTGGTGGGATCTGCTCGGCGCGGCATTGGCTGGAGGCTTTGTTGTCAAGTTACTTGATATCGCGTACCAGGAATTTCGTAGCCGGTTCGAACGCGGCCTGGGAGCGCGTCGATTCGTCGACGAGAATCTTGACCCGGTTCTGAAAGCCGCCGACGAACTGGCCGCAAAACTGGGGGCTTTGGCAAAGAGCGACTTCAGGCCGCTACGTGGCGGATACCGTTCCGACATGGACAACCACGACTTCAGCGGCCTTCTCTTCATGTTGGCCAATTTCTGGGCTTGTGTTGAACGGTTTCGTCGAAAAGGACTATCCGTGTCGATCACTCAAGATGATCGAGGCCAGACATTCGCAAGCTTCACGAGTTGTCTGGAGTCGCAAATGGTTCGACTTGTGGACCGCATGTCGCAGCGCGCGATCGCGGAATCTATTCTGATCCGACGCGACGGCGATATGGAAGTTATGGCATTTATCGACTTTGTTCGAAAATTCGAGGATGGCGATGATGTCAGAAGATGGTTGGATCCGGTAGTCCGCATACTGACCAGAACAAAACACACTTCGGTGCGTCAGATGCTGCTCCAGTACGGTGCGGTGCTGCACGCGATGATCGATACCCTGGACCCCAATCATAGGGTGACCAGAGATAGGCCGGCCTACACGGAAAAGCTTTCGAAAAGGACCTGGAGGAACCTGAAGTATCGGGTGTTCGGCGTGTATCTGACGTCGGTGGCGGACCCCGAAAAGTACTTAGGGCCACCAAAACGGCGACCCTAAGCATCATCGTAAGAAGGCGGCGCGAAGGGACTTTGGCTCGCCCTGATTACAGGGCTCGCGGCACGTCCGTCGGGCCGCCCTTATTCTGTGACCAGGATCAAACTTGTTGATATCTGGTCTGGCTCATGACTCTAGGGGAAGGGCTCGCCGTGTGTCAAGGCGCACGGCGATTGAAGGTATTCCGCCATGAAAGGAGGCGGCAAGACGGCGCCTGAGATGGCACCTGTATCCGCGGGGCGCGAGAGCGAGACGAGCTGGTCCAATGGCGTCCGGTACCGCAACCGCACCGTTACGCCCTTACCGGCGACTTAAATGGTGGATTCATCAGGAATTGTCTACCCTGAGCAGCTTATGAGCCTCAACATCAAGAACGAGGAGACCTGTCATCTGGCCAGCGAACTTGCGCGACTAACGGGCGAAACCGTGGCGGGCGCGGTGACGGTCGCGTTGCGTGAGCGGCTCCGGCGTGAGAAGCGCGCCCGCAGCGCCGAGCGGAGGCTTCGGGAAATGCGCGCCATTGCAGAACGCTGTGCGAAATTCTTGGGTCCCGGACCATCTGCAGTCGAGCATGGCAACGTACTCTACGACGAGCGGGGGCTACCCGGATGATCGTTGACAGTTCGGCCAGGCTAGCCCAGCACACTCCTCCGCACCACGGTTGACAATAAGCACATGAGTCCCCAAGCTGAATTGCATTAATACCCCTCGGCTCACCACCCCAGCGGGACTCAATGGGGGCCGAGCATCACCACCCCAGGGACGCTTCGGCGTCCCTGAATTTATAGCGGCCACTGATCGCGTGCCAGGAATGGGACTGGGCAATTGGCAGTCGCCAAGAATTCCCCCTCGCAATGGTCGAATGAAAGACACGACTTGAGAAAGTCTGTGTGACACGCGGCGACCTGGCATTACCGTGGGTGGAATCAAGCCGATCAGTAAATTCAGATTGTCTTGCACCAGGCGAATGGCTTCTACGAGATCGCTGTCGTTGCTTACGATCGCCGCCGCTTCGCAATGTTCGTCTCCCGCAGAAAAAGCAGAGGGTCGCCAAGTCACCCTGGCAACCCTCGCGGCGTGCCGACGAAACAACACGCGTGGTAGGCGAATTTTGCGGCAAGTCAAGGCGGCTTGCAAGCGCGAGCCTTGTCCAATGAGACATGAGCCTGAACGTGGGCCTCTGGCAAATATAAATTAGTAATAACAATATGTTAGGTGGGTTGCGGCGTTGTCCGGTTGGCAATCGGCAAGTGGCTGCGCAAAGGCGCGCCCGCCGAGCGAAAGACAGTCTTGTCGGATCTGGCCGCCGCCACCGATCTTCTGGTGCATTACCTCAAGCGCGACAGAATTCCCGCGGTGGTTCGCCGCCCGATACCGGCCCTCGACGGCGTTTCCCTGCTGGAATTGCTGGCGGCGGGCGAAACCCGGGGCGTCTTGGCCGCGTGCCGCGAAATGTTCGCATTCGAGCAGGCCCACGGCTGAGCGTGGAATTCCTGCGGGAAACACTTCCCGACGGCCGGGAATGGTGGCGCATCGCCGACCCGGCCT
>JAJEGW010000201.1 GCA_022819605.1 Silicimonas sp.
CAAGCCGGATACGAAGTCCGTCAGCCAAACATGCAACTCGGCATCTTCGGGGAGGTTCGCCGCCCCACGCAGGTCAAAGCAGGCGAGGTCGGCATGGCCGATGTTGAAACGCAGGACATGGGGCAGCAAAATCCCGATCAACGTGCCATGGTGAAGATGCAATTCACCCAGCGGCGTGGCCATAGCGTGGGCGCCGCCGAGTGACTTTTGCAGGCACATGCCACCCATCAACGCCGCCATCATCATCTCCCACCGCGCCTCCCGGTTGCTGCCCTCCTCGACGGCAACGGGCAGCCATCTCGCGGCGCGCCTAACGGCATCAAGCGCAATGGCTCCAGCGGGCGGGTTCTTCATGGGGCTGCAATACGCCTCGATCCCGTGGCTCAGCGCATCGATCCCGGTGGCGGCGGTAAGTCGCGACGGCAAGGAGAGTGTCAGTTCCGGGTCACAGATCACAACATCCGCCACCATGTTCAGGTTCACGGCAACGCACTTCGACCCGTCCAGAAGGGACATCACGCATGCGCGGCCCACCTCCGCTCCGGTGCCCGCTGCTGTCGGGATCGCAATCTGCCGGGAAACCTTGCCGATCCTTTCCGACCCGCCCTGCTTGACGTTGTATTCTGCCAGGCTTCCGCCATGGCTCGACAGCAAGGCAACCGCCTTTGCCAGATCGATAGGCGATCCGCCACCGAGCGCGATCACCCCGTCACAGCCCCTGTCGTTCCAGATCTCGATGCAGTCGAGGAGCGAACGTTCCGTCGGGTTCTCCGTCGTGCCATCGTATACCACCGGTTCCGAAGGTCGAGCCGCATCGAGGGCACGCTGCAGGATCCCCGCATCCGCCACGCCTGCGTCGGTCACGAGCAACGGCCGTTTTATGCCAAGCCGCGCGATTTCGTCTCCGAGGCTGGCAATGGCGCCAAAGTCAAAATGGATGCGCGAAAGATACTGGATCAGCGGCATCAGCCTTCGACCTCATAGTAGATGTGCTTGGTCTCGAGGAAGTCGTTCATTGCCTCGACGCCGTGGAGCCGCCCAATTCCGCTTTCCCGGTAGCCGCCCGTTTCGACTTCTGCAAGAAGCCGGTTATGGCAATTGAGCCAGACCGTGCCAAAGCGCAGCTTGCGCGCCATGCGCATCGAGACATTCAGGTCGTTGGTGTATACGGAGGCGGCAAGGCCGAAACGGGTGGCGTTGGCCTTCGCGACGGCCTCGGACTCGTCGCAGAAGCGTTCAAGAGAGACGATGGGGCCGAATAACTCGTCCTGCACAAGGTCATGATTCACGTCGTCGATTTCGAACATCGACGGCGTTATGAAAAAGCCGTCTGACAACTCATCGCCGCCCGCCGTCCCTCGCACCACCAGATTGGACTCCGCGTCCGCACGGTCAACAATGCCAAGGAGCCGTTGCTGGCTCGGCTTGTCAATGAGCGGACCCAACTCAACTCCCTCGGCACGTGCGTCCCCTGTCCTTGTCGCCTCGTATGCAGCCCGCAGGCGTGTCTTCACTTCGTCGTAGATCGTGTCCTGCACCAGAACTCGGCTGATGCACGTGCACATTTGTCCATTCAGCGCCAACGAACCGCGCTTGATCTCCGTCACCGCCATGGCGAGATCCGCACCATCAAAGACCAGCGCAGGGGCCTTGCCGCCAAGTTCCAGCGAGACATGCTTGATCGTGTCTGCGGCATTGGCCATGATGATCCTGCCGGTGCGGGACGATCCCGTAAAGGAAATCACGTCGACCTCAGGATGCGTGGACAAGACGGTGCCGACCTCGGTGCCGAATTCGTTGATGGAGTTGACTACGCCCTTCGGCAGCGATGCGACCGACTCGAAGCAGGCCATGACTGCTGCATTGGTCAACGGGGTCTGCGAGGCCGGCTTTGTGATCACCGTGCAGCCAGCCGCCAGTGCTGGAGCGACGGACCGAACCAGCAGCGTCACCGGTGCATTCCAGGGCACGATAACCGAAGCGACGCCCGAAGCCTCTCGCGTCATGAGGCTCATCTTGCCGGGCGCGCTTTCGAAGGTTCGGCCAAAAACGTTCCGTGCAACGCCCGCGTAGTAGCGGGCCTCACCATAGCCGGCAACAATTTCGTGCCGGGCCTGGGCAAGCAACTTGCCGTTTTCCCTGGCCATCAGGTCTGCGATCTCGTCGACGCGAGATTCCAGGATGTCGGCGAATTCGAGCAGAACCGCCGCACGAAGCCGCGGGCTTGATGCCCAATCCGTGGTCTCAAAGGCGTCGCGAGCCGCCATCACCGCCTGACCTGCCAGTTCGGCCGACCCGTTCGGAGCCTCGGCGAAGACTGATCCGTCCGAGGGGTTCTGGACCGGGATCATCCCGTTTGGCGCGTCCGAGACCCATGCACCGCCGATATAGTGATGTCCTTCCTTGGATGGCATGTCAAAATCCTCCGAATTCTATTGCCCGACGGCGTGGGCGAGAACGCTCTTGGTGTCAGACCCCGCCGACGAGCCGACCCAAGCGATGAACTGATCGGGTCGAACGAGAATCGCGCTGCACCCATATGCCTTCCGCAACGCCTCAGATTGCAGTGTCAGCACCTTGAACGGGATGCCAAGGGCTTCGGCCGCGCTTGCAAATCCAGTCGAAAGCGCATTGTCGCCGCTGAGATCCATTAGCGTGAAACCAGGGCCGAGCGCATCCCACAGGTCGCCGCCGTCCGGCAGGGCCTGAGGCGCAAGGTGATAGCCCGG
>JAJEGW010000128.1 GCA_022819605.1 Silicimonas sp.
CCCTGGTGCAGCGGGCATTCGATGACGTGACCGTCGAAATACCCGTCGCAAAGATCGGCGCCTCCATGGTTGCACAGCGCGAGCGAAGCAAAGATTCCAGTCGGCGTATCGTAGACGGCAACCAGTCGCGGGCCCAGAGACACCCGAGTGACCCAGTTCCGCTCCAATGCGTCCACAGCGATCAGGTCGGTCCAAGCGCGCTTTGCCTTGTTCACGTCTGGTCTGCAGCTGCCGGTTCGCGCCGAAAGAGCTGGCGCAGGATGTCGCGATGCGCACCGAGATAACCATGCTTTTCGACGTGGATGTGGTCCTTCAGCTTCTCGTGCAGCAGGGGAAGGGCATGGAACGGCACGGACGCCACGTAGTGGTGCTCTGCGTGATAGTTCATGTTCCAGCAAAGGAAGCGCCATGGGGCGGACACGAGGTTCGTTCGCGTGTTCTCAGACATTTGTGGAACGGTCGGTCGCCCGACATGTTCCGTCATTCGAACAAAGCGCATCACCGGTTCGCCCAGGAACAGCGGGATGATCCAGTACCAGATCAGGCCCCACCAACCCGTTACGGCCATGCCAAGGAAGATGGCGGCATAGATCGCCAGCATTCGGCGTGCGTCCATGAACACGGCCTTGTGCTCAACTGACGGAATGAACTTCTTCTCTGCTTCGTTCAGACGACCGGTTGCATGTCGAAAGACTTCGGTGAACTTGCTTCGCCAATAGGGAACGGCACTCAGGTACCAAAGGTATTCTCCAAATGTCGTAGGCATCGAGATCAATTCAGGATCTTCGTCGTGCAGTTGAGTGTATGTATGATGATCGCAGTGCTCGTATCGGAAGAACCTGTGCGGAAGCATGATGATTATTCCGCAGATCTGACCGACGAGGTCGTTAAGCCAGCGGGTGCGGAATGCCGTGTAATGCACGCATTCGTGCTGGAGCGAAAAGTGATGCACCAGCACCGTGCCTTGCACCAGCATTGCGGGCCATATCAGCCAGCTGTTCCATGCAAGCGCTATCAGCGCTGTGGTGACTGCAAGAAGCCCGATCCACAGGACCAGGCGACGCAAGGCTGGCCCATCCGATCGGCGCATGAATTGTTTCAGTTCTTCGCGCGAAAGCTTCCCCTCGTCCAGCGCCTGGGTCAGGGGTGTGACAATTGGACTTGCCATGAGAACCCTCGTGATTTGCCGTCAGCGGTGTCCTTTTCACCTGGCTGGACGGCTCCGGAGACGGGAGTGCTCCGCACCATGCGGCCGGAACATCTGGCCACATTGCAATCTGGCTACCGCAATCCGGTCGATTGCACAACTCCATGCACGAGTTGGTTCAGGATCAATGCAGAGGGGCTTGCCGGAATTTGCCCCTTGAGGTGTCCAAGGTGATCGCAGTCAAGTGCGATGGAATCCGATTTTCGGCACGCTATGCTTGCGGCTTGACGGATATCAGCCATTCGGTGATAGAAAGGCAACTCACTCGGAGTTGCCAGTCGAAGGAACGAGATTGCCGAACCGTGTCGAAGCTGCGGCGTGCCCTCCATCGAGATCTTCGGTTCGACCGCGCGGGACCGATTTCGATCCGGCCAAGAGCGGCGCGATCTTTCTGGTGCAGCGTGAGGCGTCTCGCGGGCCCGGTATTGCAGACCGGATTTTCGGGCTTCCTGGCGGTCTTGCAGCCGCCGTGGGTCGTGAAGCCGACCTGCTTTCGGGTTCCCCCGACAACAGGTGCCTGCCAGCCCGCATCAATGAGTGTCGCGTGGCTGTGTATGAAGCGCGTCTCCAGAGACTGCTTGGAAATCGTCGAACGGGCGACCGGAGCAATCAGGAGCCACATCTCGAGAAACGGCCTCGAAAGACATCTTGCCGAACTTTTTTGAAGTTCCCCGAAGCTTGAACGCGAAGAAGCACTTGATCGCGTGCGCGTCTCCGCCCCGGCGGTGAAGCACGACACATCCAAGACGGTTGCAGTTCCTGGAGCGTCGGCAATGCAATCATGGAAAAAGGAGGTGCTGTTTCTCTGTGCAGCGTAACGCTTCTCTGGACCTTCCACCGGTGCGTTGCGCCGCTGCGCGTGGGACTTGACACGCAAAGTGACCGGTCATAAGAACCAGTCATATGACCAAGATCAACGCATCAGACTTCAAGGCGCGATGCCTCGCCATACTTGATGAGGTCCATGAGACCGGTGAACGGGTGGTGATTCTGAAGCGCGGGCGGCCTGTCGCCGAGTTGTCACGGGTGTCCGGTGATGGCGAAACTTATCCCCAGGCAGAACTGGAAGGAACGGTCGTCATTGTCGGCGACGTTGTGGGGCCTGTGCTTCCGGAGGACCATTGGGACAGCCTGAGAGAATGAAGGCGCTGCTTGACACACATATTTTGCTCTGGTGGCTCGGCGACCGTGATCGGCTGTCGCAGGACCAGTGGAAAGTCATCTCGGCTGCCGATGCGGAAACACCGCTGCAGGTCTCCGACATTTCCCTCTGGGAAATCGCCGCACTGCACAGCTTAGGCCGAATTCACCTGAAGATTCCACTTCGGGAGTGGCTGGAAATGGCGGTCGCGCCGCCGTTGGTGCGTCGCCACGGCATCTCTCCGGCTGTGGCGGCCGAACTGACGTCTCTGCCTGATTCCTTTCACCGCGATCCGGCCGATCGCATTTTGGTGGCGACCGCCCGGATAATTGGAGCGACACTTCTGACGCGGGACCGCAAGATTTCAGAGGCGGGGCTTGTCGACACGCTGAACTGACATCGAACCGTGGTGGAGGATGGTGCCAACGAATGTCTCATAGGCAGTACAATCCGCGCGAAGCTGCTGAAGGTGGCCCACCAGCTCCGGCCGGGCGTGCGGCGGGTCCGGCTGACCCTGCCCAAAGACGATCCGCGCCAAGATCTCTTCGGGCACGTGGCGCTGGCGCTGTGACCGGCTGCGGCCACGTGCATGCCGTCTGGAAGTCCTGCGGCAACCGCCATTGCCCGTCCTGCCAAAGGCCCGCCCCGCTCCGGCGGCGCGACATGACCGGAACGCCGGTCGGAACGCGGCGGAAACTGCGGTCCCGGGATCGCATCGGCACCGCTCGTCCATCCGGCACCGGACAGCATGACCAGACCCAAGGCGGACACGCCCGGGCGCACGAATCCTGTCACGAAGCCAAGGACGGCGGCATGTCACCGACACGCGGCACCGGAAGATCCATCGTCCGGACCGATACGATGAGGGTGCCGTCGTTGACTCGCCGGGAGGGGATGCGGTTTGCGGACAAATCCCTCAATTGCAACTGATCCCGGTTGCGAGCTGCCATGGTGCTGCATTTGTCGATTGACCTCGGCGCACGAATGGCCTGCCTCTATGCGTGGGCGATTTGGGGTCTCTTCTGGATCCCGCTCCGGAGAGGGTTGAGACCGCCGGGCTGCACGAACTCTGGATCACAGTTGTCTATTTCCTAGTGTCCCTGTGCTGCCTCGTGCCGGTGTTGCACGGACGCTTGCAGAAGATTCGGCAGGGTGGCTCGAACCTGCAGGCAACCGCAGCACTGTCGGCCTTGGCCAATACGTTTTGCTCGATTGTGATCGTCCATATCGATGTCGTGGGAGCCATGCTACTCATTTGTCTCACGCCAATCGGGAGCACGATTCTGGCGCGTGCGGTTCTGGGGGAAGTGTTCCGCTGCCGCGCAATGCAGGCGATTGGCTTGGATTGGGTTCCGGATTTGTCTGGGCAGTCGCCGCGGTTCGTCTCAATTGGGACCGCCGCCTTCCTTCGGTCGAGATACTGGCGTGTTCTTCCTGTGGGCAGCGATCTTCTCGATCGCGACCGCGCTTGTCGCGGCACCGGGCAGCGAACCGGATGCGGATTTGGTGCTGACCACGCTTCTCTGTCTTGTGCCGGTGATCGTGATCATGTTCATTCCCGGCACGTTCACCTCGCTCCGGGGCCGAATTACATGAATCCGGGCCTCGCGGGCCTGCTGTTCATGTCCGAGATCGTGTTAGGCGCGGTTTCGGCGACCCTGCTGTCCGGTGAATCCTTGGGATGGCGGGAGTTCACCGGTGTTCTGCTGATCGCCGGTGCCAGCCTTGTGGAGACGCTTTTGGCCATTTTGCCGGTCAGGAGAAAAGTCGTCATGACAGTAGAGCGAGGAGAGGCGAATTCCGATGCCAGTTGCGATTGAGACGCGAGCGAAACTTGCCTGCCTTTACGCCGGGGCGGTTTGGGGGCTGTTCTGGATCCCGCTGCGGGCGATGGAAAATGCCGGGCTGCACAACCTTTGGATCACCACAATATATTTTCTCGTGCCGGCCATGTGCATGCTTCCGGTGCTTGGTCTGCGATGGGGGTCCATCCGGCGGGGCGGTGTACCGCTCCAGCTTACCGTTATGGCCTGCGGAGCCGCGCTGACACTGTATTCCGCCTCGATTGTCTTCACCGAGGTCGTTCGCGCGCTGATGCTGTTCTACCTCATGCCCGTATGGGGATTCCTTCTGGCGCGTGTGGTGCTGAAGGAAAGGATCACTGCAGTCCGCATTGCCGCCATGGGGATCGCCGCCTTGGGTATGCTGACGCTGTTCGGGTTGGGCGCGGGACTTCCGGTCCCTCGCAATGCCGGTGACTGGATGGGGTTGTTGGCTGGCATGGTCTGGGCAGTCGCGACGGTCCGCATCCGCATGCACGAGGATCACTCGACCGCGGACCTGACCGTGGGGTTCTTTCTTTGGGGGCTGATTCTCTCCGCTGCGATTTCCCTGGTGCTGGCCCCGGAGCACATGCCCGGGTTTCGTCAGGTGGTGCCTGTGTTGCCCATGCTG
The DNA here is from genome assembly GCA_022819605.1 of Silicimonas sp. Taxonomy (GTDB): domain Bacteria; phylum Pseudomonadota; class Alphaproteobacteria; order Rhodobacterales; family Rhodobacteraceae; genus JAJEFO01. The sequence goes on from JAJEGW010000128.1 coordinate 4,803, forward strand.
CTCGGATTTGTGCTTCTGCTCGTCATTCCAGGCACCTGCGCGGCGCTTTGGGGGCCGAAATTCCTCAATCCAGGGGTTACCGGCCTCCTGTACATGACGGAAGTCGTGGTTGGCATGATCTCGGCGGCACTGCTTGCCGGTGAACCCTTCGGCGGCCGCGAGCTTGCCGGCGTGATCCTGATCGCGGGCGCGAGCCTCCTGGAGCCGCTGACGCTCCTTGCGAGGCGCAACGCGAATTAGGCAAGAAGCCGCCGAAGGTTCAGACCTGCAGCGCCCGTTCCTTGAACGCCTTGGACCCAGCACGATCCTTGCCACTGTCTTGACCTATTTCAATGCCTCGCGGTCCTTGTCTCCGTTGGCACAGTCAAATGGCAGTAGCCTCGAAACCGCAAACTCGATCTCTGAGATGGCTGCGTCACTGCTGATCTGGTCCGGTCGCACCGCCGCCCTGACCCAGAATTCGTCGATCATTACGCCCAATTGCCGTGCCGCGCGAATCGCATTCTGGGCAGGCTGGTGCGCTCATTCAACGGCACGCCTCAGGTCATGCACCTGTTCGTCCTGCTTATCCCGTTCGTGATGATCTTCAAGATCGGTGAGTTCACTGCGCTGCTCGCGAATGTCGCCTATTCGATCGTTCCGGCCATCCGCCATGCCAATCATGGGTTGTGCAACCTGCCCGAACATGTATGAGGTTGCGCGAATGATTGGCGCAACCGATCGGCAAGTGCTGTGGCAGGTCAAGATTCCGCTGGCCGTTCCGGTCATGATGCTTGGTCTCAACCAAACGATAATCTGCGGCATCGCCATGCTGGTGATCGCTGCGCTGGTTGGCACAAACAGGCTTGAGCAGATTGTCTACGTCGGCCTGTCCCACGGAGATTTCGATGTCGGTATCATTGCCGGGCTCGGGATGGCCATCATCGCGATCACAATCGACCGAATGACCAGTGCCTGGAGCCGCAGGCGACAACAGCAGTTGGGGCTGAGCGTTTCATGACCGACATCTGCGACCTACCCCTGACCAGCTCCCACTGGGGCACCTACCGCGCCCTGGTCAGCAATGGCCGGGTGCAAGATCTCCTTGCGTTTGAGCATGACGCCGACCCGTCGCCCATAGGTTCTGGGATTCTTGATGTGCAGGACGGGCTCACGCGAGTCGACTCGCCCATGGTCCGCAGGAGCTGGCTCGACGGTGGCCCGGGAGCCCGCCCAGAGCGGCGAGGATTGGACCCGTTTGTCGAGGTGGGCTGGGACGAGGTCAACGCGATCGTCGCCGCGGAACTAGAGCGGGTGCGCTCAAATTACGGCAATCAGGCGATTTTCGGCGGATCGTACGGCTGGGCCAGCGCCGGGCGGTTCCACCACGCCCAAAGCCAGATGCACCGGTTTCTGAACTGCATCGGTGGATACACGCGTTCGAAGTTCACTTACAGCTTCGCTGCGGCGGAGGCGATTGTGCCGCACATACTGGGCAGCTTCAGGGCTTATCTTGACACCTGCACCAGTTGGAACGTCATCTGCGACTATACGGAGCTTTTCGTCTGTTTCGGCGGATTGCCGCTGAAGAACGGTCAGATCAGCCAAGGGGGCACGGGCAGCCACATCCAGCGGGCAAGTCTCAGGAACGCAGGCAGGGCGGGAATTCAATTCGTCAACGTTTCCCCCCAGAAATCGGACATGCTGGAGGAGGTGGGCGGCGACTGGCTGGCGATCAGGCCCAATACCGATACGGCATTGATGCTGGGGCTGGCGCATACGCTTGAGGTCGAGGGGTTGAGCGACCGGCGCCAGCTTGACCGCTGCACCATCGGCTTCGACCGATTTCTGCCCTACCTCATGGGTGAGACGGACGGCATTCCGAAATCGGCGGCGTGGGCTGCGGAGATCACCGAAATTCCGGCCGAAACAATCCGTCGGCTGGCGTGCCGCATGGCCGCCAGCCGCACAATGATATCGGTCAGTTGGTCGCTGACGCGGCAGGACCACGGGGAGCAGCCCTTCTGGGCGGCGATCACGCTTGCGGCAACGCTGGGCCAGATCGGTCTGCCCGGAGGAGGTTTCGGCTTCGGCTACAGCGCAATGAACTTTGTTGGCGGTCACTTCACCATTCCGCCGGCGGTTTCCCTTCCGCAGGGCAAGAACCCGGTCGGGAGCTTCATCCCCGTCGCCCGCATCAGCGATCTGCTGCTCAATCCCGGAATGCCGTTCGATTTCGATGGTGAACGACATGTGTATCCCGAAACGAGGATCGTTTGGTGGGCGGGCGGCAATCCGTTCCATCACCACCAGGATCTGAACCTGCTTCTGCGGGCCTGGAAACGGCCGGAGACGATAATCGTCAACGAATGGTGCTGGAATTCGCTGGCGAAGCGGGCGGACATCGTACTTCCCTGCACCACGCCGCTTGAGCGGCAGGATGTGGCCGTAACATCCCGCGACCCCTATCTGGTTGCGATGTCGAAGCTGACCGAACCCCTCGGACAGGCCCGGGACGATTATGAGATCTTCGCCGGGATCGCCAGCGTCATGGGAGCCGGACAAGATTTCACCGAAGGCCGAAGTGCGGAGGAATGGCAGCGTTGGATCTATGAAAGGACTGCGAAGCGGTGCTCGGCCGACGGGATTGACCTGCCTGACTACGACACGTTTCGTGTAGTGGGATGGCACAGGATTGAGGATCCAACTGAACCCGTGATCATGCTGAAGGCCTTTCGCGAGGATCCGGAGGCCCATCCGTTGGCCACCCCCAGTGGCAGGATCGAGATCTTCTCGGAAACGGTCGCCGGGTTCGGGTACGAGGATTGCCCGGGCCACCCGGTATGGCGGGAGCCCTACGAATGGTTGGGCAACCGAGACCCTCGCTGGCCGCTGCACCTCATTTCGAACCAGCCGAAGGACAAGCTGCATTCCCAGCTCGACCATGGCGTAGTTAGCAGGACGGCGAAGATCAAGGGTCGGTCCCCTGTGCAGATGAACCCCGCGGATGCCGCATCGCGCGGATTGGCGGACGGCGACGTTGTGCGGCTGTTCAATGCAAGGGGGTCATGCCTGGGTGGCCTGGAGATCGACCCCTCGATCCGTCCTGGCGTCGTGAACATGAGCACCGGAGCCTGGTACGATCCCGAGGATCCGTCCCAGCACGGCACCATGTGCAAGCACGGCAACCCGAACGTGTTGACGCGGGACAAGGGCACCTCGAGGCTCGGGCAGGGGCCCACCGCGCACACCTGCCTGATCGCGGTGGAGCTGTTTGACGGACCACTCCCGCCGGTCTCCGCCCATGAACCACCTGAAATCATCCGTCGGGCGCCGCCGGCAGGATCCCTCGACACGGAGGACGCACATTGAGCAATCTGAAGGAAGCGCGAGACCTTGAGGTCGCGGTCTACGTCAGCGCCCGGCGACTCGAGGAGTCGCCGTTCATCGAGCGCACCGAGTGTCGGCTCCGATCTGAGTAGCTCTGACTTCTGGGACTATGCTGCCGCTTGCATGCCGATGTCTCGGTCTGGGTGCTCGAAGAGACTTGCGGCACAGGGATAGCGCGACAGGATGTCAGCGCCGTTCGGCAAGATATTTGCCCGGAAAATTCCGCGATCCCAATATTTTACACCGTCAACTTCAATTGTTGGATCAATTACGTTCCAGGAAATCTCGCCAGGCGCATACGCACCGCATGTGTGAAAGTGGAGAATGCGAGGATTGCCGAACGCTACGCCTCCCCAGCGCTCGTAACTTGATCTGGCATCCCAGGGAAAGCCACAACCCGGGTGAATGCCGGCGTGCCATGAATGCACGAAATTCCTATCGATGCCGAAATGGGCCGAAACCCGGTCGTAGTGGGAATTTGCGCGTTCGACATCCAGGGGGTCGCCCTCAAATCCGACAAGGCGTCCGTCAGTGAGCAACGCGTGGACAGGCCCGTCAAGCTCGACCGTGTAGTCGTCATAATAGCGCGATCCAGTTCCGGTCAGAAAGCCGGGCAGTGCGATCCGGCCGTTGAAGCAAGTCGCAGGTACGGGCGTGAAAACGGACATCGGGAATCGCATGATCGTCGTGTCGCTCTCGGGACCCAAGACAACATCGGACTTGCCCACGACGTCGGAACCGGCCGGGCAGGTGATCCGGACCTCATTTGCACGAGCAATCACGGAATTTGCCTCGTTCTTGAGCTCCAGGAACGCCGCATGGTGGGCGTTGCCAAACCCAGTTCCGAGCAGGTAGGCGTTCAGTGCGAAACTGACGATGACCTTCTTTCCTGGTGGCATGTCCGAGAAGCGGAGCTGGTCGCCAAGCCGGGCGAGAAAGAGGATGATGTCGAAGTCCTGCATCCGCTGGCGCAGCTCTTCCGAAAGATGCGGATTGTCGGCGTCAAATCCGACATCCACGACATCAACGGCAAGGCCGATACGCTCTGCCTCACTGGTTACGCATTCATGGGCGTCGTCGTCAAAGTAGCCATGTTCAGGAGGCTCGTAGGCTATGAGCAACCGGTCGCCCGGCCTTGCTTGGGCGCAATTCACTAGAAGGTTCCTGGCACCAAGCGAGGGAGTCATTTCTGCCATCTTGGACCGGTCAATTGCAGTTCAATTTGATCATCCGGCCTCCTTTGAACTTGCGCTATTTGAAAGTCGTTATGTAAACCATTAGACTGGCTAATATGATCATCAACATGCCATTCGCCTCCCTTCGTGCTTTCGAGGCCGTGTTCCGGTTGTCCAACTTCTCGGCGGCTGCCGCCGAGCTGGGTGTCAGCCAGAGCGCGATCAGCCAGCACGTGAAGGTTCTGGAGGAGTGGCTGGGTCAAGACCTCCTCCTTCGCGGTGCCCGCAGGTCAGAGCCGACGCTGGAAGGTGAGAGGCTTGGCCGCGCGATCTCAGAAGGCTTGGGACGCGTGTCGGACGTTTGCATCGACTTGAGGGACAGGAAGCGGGCCGACAGAACGATCATCATCAGCTGCCTGCCGGGTTTTGCCTTTACCTGGCTCTTTCCGAGACTGCAGCACTTCGATCTTGCGCACCCGGATTTGTCCATTTCAATCACGACCGATACCGGACAGTTGCCGTTTTCGGGTGCCGATGCCGATGTCGGGATTCGATACGGGCTTGGCAAACATCCCGGCTTTCATGTCGAACGACTTATGCCAGAACACCTGTTTCCCGTCTGCTCTCCCTCGCTCCGCGATGGAGCGCCGGGGCTGAGGACCTTGTCCGACCTCGCGCATCACACGGTGCTTCAGGACGAGAATCTGAACTTTGGCGACTCAAGCCCGACATGGGAATTCTGGGCCAGGGAAGCGGGCGTCACGCTGCCTGAACCAGTGCGCACGAGACGCCTGGGCCAGTCGAATCTGGTCATTCAGGCTGCAATTGAGGGTCTTGGTGTCGCGCTGGGCCGCGAGCCGCTAGTCGTGGATGCTCTCAACGAGGGAAAGCTGGTAAGGCCGTTCTCCGAGATCGTTTTGTCGCCGCTCTCGTATTGGCTGGTTTGTCGAAGCGGGATGCTGGAAAGCGCCAAGGTGCAGGTATTCCTGACGTGGATCAAGGCCGAGGCCGCCAATCAGCCACCCATTCCAGGAAGTGCGAGGGAAAATGATTAGCCCAGCTAATGATCCTCATTATCGGATGGCGCTGGACGAGCACATCTGCATTGTCTCATGTTGCGTCAGCGGCACGAAGGGAGCGCGAACATGTTTCTAAGAAATTGCTGGTACGTTGCGGGATGGAGCAAGGATGTCGGTCGGGAACTCGCGGCCGAGATGTTTCTGGGCGAGCAGATCGTGTTCTTCAGGCAGGAAGACGGTACGCCGGTCGCGCTTGAAGATGCATGCCCGCACCGAAAGCTCCCGCTGTCGGACGGATCGCTCAAGGGCGACCACGTCGAATGCGGCTACCATGGCCTGACATTCGATCGCCGCGGCGCGTGCGTTGCGGCACCCACGCAGCAGCACAACGTTCCGCGCCGTGCCTCCGTGAAGTCCTACCCGGTCGTTGATCGATATCGTTTCCTTTGGATATGGATGGGCGATCCGGCGCTGGCCGATCCGGACAGGATATTTCCGATCGAAAACTTCGAGGATTCTTCCTGGGGAAAGACGGATGGCGGAGTTCTGGACATCGACTGCAACTACCTGTGGGTCTGCGACAACTTGCTCGATCCAAGTCATGTGGCGTGGGTGCACGTGACCTCCTTTGCCGGGGCAGGGACGGACGAGGAACCGCTGAATGTCGAAAGGACGGACCGCGGCGTCGTGGTGTCAAGGTGGATCTCGGACAAGCCGCCGTCGCCCTATTACGCAGAGCTTGTTTCGTTCCAAGGCAACTGCGACCGGCTTCAGCACTACGAGATGTGCATGCCGGCGATCGGTCTCAACAAGTCAATCTACACACCTGTGGGCACGGGCGGATACGGCAAGGATCCCGTCGCGGAGACTTTCGTAAACATCTCCTACAACTTCATGACGCCAATAGACGAAGACCGGACGCGCTATTTCTGGTTCCAGCATCGGAACTCCGATCCCGACAACCGGGACGTGTCGGATTTCATGAACAACGGTGCCCGAATGGCCTTTGAAGAGGATCGCACGGTCCTCGAAAAGGTTCACCTCGGGATGAAGCACAAGAGGACCCCAAACATTGATCTCGGTCTTGATGCCGGTGCCAAGCAATTTCGCCTGATGCTAGATCGCGCCATAGAGGCTGAAAGCGCCGCTGAAGAGGCAGTCCAGCCAAAGACATGACGAGGCCAGGCACTATTTCCGAACTGCCGGTCCTCGACTTTTCAAGTGCCGAATACCGGAATGCACCGTTTCCGGTTCTTTCGGGCTGGGCGAGGAAATGGAAGATTGCGCAAAGCGGGCGTGGCGTGGAATTGCTCGACTACGAGTTGTGCCGCAAGGCGATTGTTGACCGGAATCTTGGAACGGGTCATCCCAAGCTCATTGATCTTCTCGGCCTCCCGGAAGGACGGCCGCTAGAATACAAGCGTAATTCGATTTCCTTCCATAATCGCGGCGACCGCCGTCGTGATCTCAGGCGCCCTCTCATCCGGCTCTTGAGCGAGGAAGCGGCCGAGAGCTTCAGGCCAAACATTCGCAAGGTCGTGACCGATATCGTGGACGCGATACCCACGGACCGGCCCGTAGATCTCATTTCGGCGCTGTGCGACAAGATACCGTCCGCCGTTTACTGTCACTGGGTCGGTGCCCCCCTGAGCGACGCTGATTTCGTCGCGCGCACATCGCACACCGTCCAGCAGGTCCACACGCGCGAACCCCGGCATACACCCGCTGTCGTCGAGGCGTTCGAGGCCCTCATCGACTACGTTGACGAGCGAATTGCCGATCGGCGCAGGACACCTGGGGACGATTTGCTGTCCGATCTGATCCGGGCCGAGGTTTCAGGACAACTGAACGCCGACGACCTGCGCAACTGGGTCATCAAGCTGGCGGAAGCCAATACTGACAACTCGTCGCACCAAATCGCGATCGCGATCATCGAACTCGCGTCGCGGTCCGATATTTGGGCGCAGCTCGGCGCGCAACAGGAATTGACGTCATGCGCCGTTCAGGAGGTCATGCGGTATCATCCGAGAACCATCTCCACGTCGCGTGAAGTCTTGTCCGAGACGGAGCTTGACGGGGTTGTCTTGCCCGAGGGAACGCCGGTCTTTGCGAATGTCGGCGCAACGCACTGGAATTCCGACTACTATTCCGCCCCTGAGGTCTTCGACATCAACCGCGCGGACGAGCCTTTGCATCTGAATTTCGGTGGCGGCGTGTTCTCCTGCATCGGGCGTTTCATCGTCACAGTGGAGGTCGAAGAGACAGTTGCCTTGCTCGCAAAGAGATTTCCCTGCCTGACGTTGGACGCCGCCGGCTTCGCACATTCACCAATGTTCACATGTGTCACCCAACTGGTGGCGCGGCTGGAGCCTGAAGACCCGCAGCGCCGCGCCCAGTCAAGTCGCTATGCCGCCTCGTAGACCAGCGGGAACTTCTCGCCACGAAAGGCGGATCCGTCCGCCATGCCGGGATCGTGCAGCCACTCCGTAACGGTATCGCGAGGCTGGTAGGTCGCGCCTTCGCAGGCGAACCGAATCGCATATCCCCGTCTGCGACGGGTGCTCGTCCGATTGCCCATTGCCGAATGCACGATCATCCCGTCGAAGGCGAGCGCGTCGCCAGGCTCCATGTCGAAATGGATGACGCGGTGCTTGTCGCGCTCTGCCTCGAAGTCCGGCATGTCGGAATATTCGGGATTGTCCTCCTCCAGATAATGGAGGAATGCACCCAGTTGATCCGTCTTGAAGGGCCGGTACTTGGCACCCCAGGCGTGCGAACCAGGAATGAACTCAAGAGCGCCGTTGTCCGGGTCGACTGGATCGAGTGCAATCCACATCGTCATGATGGGGCCGATGACAGGCCAATAGGGCTGGTCCGTGTGCCAACCCGTTTGCGTCTTCGTGCCGGGCTCCTTGACGAAGAGCTGGTCAAACATGAGGGACGTCCAGCTCGATCCCGCCACTTCCGCCACTCGCTGCCCGATGTCTGACGTCAGGCAGTAGTCCTGAAACGTGCCTGGCTGCTCGCGCATGTTCTTGTAGGCGAAGTATCTTTCACCTTTCTTGACCTCTTCGTCGACGGCGGTGCGCAGGCGCTCCAGCCAGTCCTCGGTCAGGATGTTTTTCAGGAGGACTACGCCATCCCTGGCGTAGGTTTCCTGGACTTCTTTCAAGTTTGGAGTTGTCATTTGATCTTCCACTTCTTCCAGATTTTCGGGAATTTGGCTGGCGGTGAAGATCAGGAAAGAGGTGAACTCCGGCAGTTGATGATGAAGTTCGGCCAGCAGGATCTGGACGTCCATCTCCCGGTCATTCGGTACAGGAATTGCCTGGCCTTGAGAGTCATCGCAGGGTGCCTCCGATGCCTGAAGTCTTAATCGTGCTGAGCCGTTGCGCAAGCAAATTCCAAGTGCTGCGGGGCACTTTTTCACAGCCGCGTCTGCGGCCTGTCAGGAAACCATCGCATCAATTCCTGACGCAGCGCGGTTCACGACTTGGCGCGTAGCCGATGCATCGGGCGGCGAGGGGAGGCGGACAAGGGCCACGAGCTGATCCTGGTTCCACGAAGTGCGTCCGATTGTCGGGACAACTCATTTCGGACATCACGGCTGCATTCGCCATGACAGGCCTCGGTGTCCAGACGCATACCGAATTGCAGCCGCCGGCGAACGGATTTTGCTGACACGTCATTCGCTCAGGATCTGCCGCGCAAGTTCAGCGTGTCGTGTGGCGGCTGCTGCACGCGGCGAGCTTCCTGGCTTGAGCATCGGCCCCTTGTCGAACGGCGACCCGAACACGCGCATTCGTGTAGTGACAAGCACGCGCTGATCGGCTATGTGCCCGCCGTACGAAAATTCGAGTGTTTCAAGAATGCCTGCAAGACGAAAGAAAGTGAAATCTGCCACCGCTCTCAATGATGACTATCGTCCTGCCGATGACGAGCCTTTCATGAACGAACGTCAACTCGACTACTTTCGCAAAAAGCTCCTGGTCTGGAAGTCAGAACTGTTGGGTGACAGCAAGACCACAATTGAAGGTCTTCAAGACACGACACGGAACATTCCGGACATCGCGGACAGGGCCAGCGAGGAAGCAGACAGGGCACTGGAACTTCGTACCAGGGACCGCCAGCGCAAGCTTGTTGCCAAGATTGACGAAGCATTGCGCCGCATCGATGCAGGAGACTACGGCTATTGCGAGGACACGGGAGAACCGATCTCGCTCAAGCGGCTGGACGCGCGCCCAATCGCAACGCTGAGCCTAGAGGCCCAGGAACGCCACGAACGGGCGGAAAAGGTGCACCGCGACAGCTGAAGCGATCGCCGTGCATCGAACCCGTCTTCGGACGCAGCGCGGGCCGTGGTTCCGACCGGGAGGCCGCCGTTCATGAGACCTCTGAAGATCACGATTGCCGGAGCCGGGATTGGCGGGTTGGCTGCCGCGCTCGCGCTTGCGCGTGACGGACATTCAATCCGCGTGATCGAACGGGCTCATGAGTTAAGTCAAGTCGGTGCCGGAATCCAGGTGAGCCCAAATGGCATGGCGGTCTTGGGCGCGCTTGGATTGGAGGAGTTTCCGACCGAGACTGTCCGACTCGAAGCAGTGCGCCTCAGGGACGGGCCGAACGGGCGCGAGGTGGCAACCCTGGACTTTCGGCGCCACGCGGGGGACCTGCGCTGGCAACTCTCGCACAGATCTACTCTTGTTGCGCAACTCGCCGCCGCCGCAAGATGCGCCGGTGCGGCGATTGATTTGGGTGTCGACTGCATGCCACCGCCAGCGGGACAGGCGCTAGAGGGCGAAGATCTGCTGATCGGTGCCGACGGAATCAAGTCGCGCATGCGCACGCGCGTGGACAACGCGTCACATCCGTTCTTCACCGGTCAGGTTGCCTGGCGAACCGTGATTCCCGATGCGAGGTACGAACCGGTGGTCGAGGTCCATATGGGTCCCGGACGCCACCTCGTGACCTATCCAATTGAGGGCGGGCAGCGCAATATCGTGGCATTTGAAGAGCGTGCCAATTGGGTGGAAGAGAGCTGGACCCACGAAGACGACCCCAACAATCTTCGCGCGGCATTTTCCGGATTTGGGTCCGGCGTGCGCCGCATGCTGGAATCAGTCGAGAGCGTGCATCTCTGGGGCCTGTTCCGCCATCGGGTGGCAAGGCGCTGGGTTCATGGCCGCAAGGTGCTTCTTGGCGACGCTGCGCATCCGACGCTTCCGTTTCTTGCACAAGGGGCAAACCTGGCACTCGAGGATGCATGGGTTCTCGCAGCCGCGATCCGTCGGCACGACTTGCAGGCCGCGCTCGAGAGATATCAGGCACTCCGGCTTCCCAGGACAACGCGGATCGTGAATGCCGCCACCAGAAATGCACGCAACTACCACATTCGCATTTCACCCTTGCGCATTGCCGCCCATACCGCACTCAAGATTGCAAGCACGGTTGCCCCGGCAGCAATGCTCAAGCGGTTCGACTGGATCTATAGGCATGATGTCACCTCGCTGGAGGTCTGACTTGATCCTGCAATTCCTGTGTGGTTGACGGCATTGATGGGACAAGTGACCAAAGCCTATCGGGCGCGCGTAGCAAGCGGCGACTTCGATGCCGACCCGGCGCAAGCAACGGTTCTTCCCGAACTGGACCGGGTCGCCGGGGCGGTGAAATCCGCGCCGTCGCGGAGAGTGTTCGGACGCGTCCTCAAGCGAACGCCGAATTTCGCCGCAGGCATCTACCTTTGGGGCGGCGTCGGTCGCGGGAAGTCCATGCTGATGGATCTTCTCCACGAGGTTGCAGGCGGCGACCACTCGCGCCGAATTCACTTCCACGCCTTCATGCAGGAAGTTCAGGGCCGATTGCACGAGGCGCGCAAGACCCAGGTCGATGCTGCACTGATTCCGGTCGCAGCAGCCATGAGCGACGGGCTCAGACTCCTCTGTCTTGACGAAATGCAGATATCGGACATCGCAGACGCCATGATCGTCGGGCGGTTCTTCGAGCAACTGCTGGACGCCGGTGTCGTGGTTGTGACCACGTCCAACCGACGACCGGACGATCTCTACAAGGACGGCCTCAATCGTGCCCTGTTCCTGCCGTTCATCGAACTCATCAAGACGCGCTTGTCAGTCATCGAGCTGACTTCGCCCCATGACTACCGTCAGGACAGGCTTGAAGGCGAAAAGGTCTACTTTCATCCGGCAGATGCTTCGGCGCGTACCGCTGTGGAGAGGCTTTGGAACGACTTCCTCCCAGGCCGTGCAGAACCTCTCGTGCTTTCGGTGAAGGGTCGCAAGATCGAGATTCCCGAGTTCGCAAGCGGCGTGGCAAGGGCAAGATTTCCGGATCTTTGCGGCCAACCGCTCGGGCCGGCGGACTACCTTGCGATTGCGGATGCGGTTCGCGTTCTGATCCTCGAAGAGATTCCCTATTTCAGTTCCGAAAACTCCAACGAGACCCGCCGCTTCGTGACCTTGATCGACGCGCTCTACGAAGCGCGTGTCCGGTTCATCGCTACGGCAGCGAATGTACCGGAACGGCTTCAAGTCGAGGGCAGCGGCGCATTCGAGTTCGAACGCACCGCAAGCAGGCTTCGCGAAATGCAATCGGCGGAGTGGTGCCGGGCCTGAACCTGGGACGCATCCGGTGACTTGATCAGTGCCTCGGGCCTCAATGGGGCCAAAGCGGATCATTGCCACTTGACGTGCGACACGCCTCGTGGGCCTTTGGGGCGCGGCTGTTCCCGGTTGTCTTTGGGCAGAGACTGCACGATGAAAAGGGGGGCGGTCCTGTCGCCTTGATTGCATGCCACGGAATGCTCGAAATGAAAGAAGTAGCGTCACTCAGCCGTGAGGAAGCCAAGGCCGAACTGGCTCGTTTGGCCGAAGTGTTGCATGCCGCCGCCAAGGCGTATTTCCAAAAAGACGCGCCGGTGCGCACGGATGCGGACTACGATTCCCTCAAGCGCCGGAATGTTGAAATCGAAGAACTGTTCCCGGATCTCAAGAGAGATGACTCGCCTACTGACAAAGTGGGTGCTGCGCCCTCCGAAGGATTCCGGAAAGTCCGGCATTCGATCCCGATGCTGTCTCTGGAGAACGCATTTGATGAATCGGATGTGATGGAATTCGACCGCTCCGTCCGGAATTTCCTGGGCATGTCCGGAGCCGACCCATTGGCGTACACGGCAGAACCTAAAATTGATGGTCTCTCGCTTTCCTTGAGGTACGAGGCTGGCAAATTGGTCTACGCAGCCACTCGGGGGGACGGCACGACTGGTGAAGATGTCACGCCCAATGCGTTGACAATAAAGGGCATTCCGGAGTGCATAAAATCGGCCCCCGAATTGCTGGAGGTACGGGGCGAAGTCTACATGAGTCACGAGGATTTCGCCGCGCTGAATGCCCGTCAGGCCGAGCAAGAGAACAAGACATTTGCAAATCCGCGCAACGCGGCAGCCGGATCACTCAGGCAGCTGGATGCCCGGATCACGGCCAAGCGACCGTTGATGTTTTTCGCCTATGCCTGGGGCAGCGTCAGTGCAGCGCTGGCGGACACGCAGGAAGGGGCGATCAATCGGCTAAAGGACATCGGTTTCGCGACCAACCCGCTCATGGCGCTCTGCAGCGGAACGGCAGAGCTGGTAGCTCACTATCGCCGGATCGAGGAGAAGCGCGCAACGCTCGACTACGACATCGACGGCGTCGTCTACAAGGTGAACGATCTCGGCCTTCAGGCCAGGCTCGGGTCTCGCTCGACGGCGCCACGGTGGGCAATCTCGCACAAGTTCCCCGCAGAACTTGCCTGGACGCAGTTGGAAGCGATCGACATCCAGGTGGGTCGAACCGGCGCGCTTTCGCCCGTGGCGAGGTTGCAGCCGGTCACCGTCGGCGGCGTGGTCGTGTCAAATGCCACCCTTCACAACGAGGACTACATCGCCGGGCGCGACGCGAGCGGCAACGAGATCAGGGACGGCAAGGACATTCGGGCGGGTGACTGGGTGCAGATCTACCGGGCGGGTGACGTGATCCCAAAGGTCGCGGACGTTGATCTCTCCAAGAGACCAAGGGACGCTAAACCATACGAGTTCCCGGAAGAGTGTCCAGTTTGCGGTTCGCCCGCCATCCGGGAAGAAGGAGATGCCGTGCGTCGATGCACCGGAGGCCAGATTTGTCGCGCGCAGGCTGTAGAGAAGCTCAAGCACTTCGTTTCGCGCGGCGCTTTCGACATCGAGGGACTCGGGGCGAAGCAGGTTGAGGACTTCCATGGTCGTGGATGGATTGCCGAACTGGCCGACATCTTTCTGCTGGAGGAGCGTGACCGCGCAAGAGAGCGGCGGCTCAAGGACCAGGAAGGCTGGGGAGACAAGTCTGCGGAAAAGCTCTTTCTTGCGATCCATGAGCGCAGGAGGATCGACTTCCATCGGTTTCTGTTCGGCTTGGGCATCCGGCATCTCGGCGAAGCGGCGGCCAAGGACCTCGCGCGGCATTTCAGCGACTGGCCCTCTCTTGCCACCGCTGCAATTGACGCGGCCAAGGAGGCCGCCATGGATGATGCGTCTCAAGCCGCCCTTGATGGGAGTCCGGCCTGGAAGGAGTTCCTGTCCATCGATGGTGTGGGCCGAACCCTGGTTCGATCGCTCGTCCTGACGATGGATCGGGAAGCTGAGCGCGACTCGATCGAACGTCTTGTGAAGCACCTGGAGATCGTTCCGCCTGACGCCCAGGCATTCGACAGTCCGGTTGCCGGAAAGGCCATCGTCTTCACCGGAACGCTGAACAGGATGACACGCAGCGAAGCCAAGGCGCGAGCAGAAGCGCTTGGAGCAAGAGTTTCTGGTTCCGTCTCCGCCAAGACCGATCTGGTTGTGGCTGGGCCGGGCGCGGGATCAAAGGTCAAGAAGGCTGCAGAGCTCGGCGTCGAAACGATGGACGAGGACGATTGGCTTGCCCTCATCGGCGACGCATGAGCGGTCGGCCGGAGGTTCTTTTTCCGCTCTTTGCGTCTCTTGATTCGCTGCCGGGCATTGGCCCGAAGCTTGTGCGCATACTCGGGCAGATGGAAATCGGCAGACCCAGGGACCTGCTCTTCACCTTGCCGAACGCCGTCGTTGATCGGCGCTGCCAGCCCACCTTAGCGGGCGTGACTCTGCCGGCAACGGTCACGACCGAAGTTACGGTGCGGCGGCACCTGCCAAATCAGACCAAGGGACGGCCCTATCGCGTGAGCGTATCGGACTCGGAAATGGAGTTTCCGCTGATCTTCTTCCACGCGCATTCCGATTGGCTGCAGAAAAAGCTCCCGCAAGGCGAACGTCGCGTCATCTCCGGAAGGGCGGAGTTGTTCGATGGCGCGGTTCAGATGGTACACCCTGACTACATCCTCACGCCGGAGGAGGCCCGGCAGTTGCCGATGTTCGAGCCTGCATACCCGCTGACGCAAGGGCTTTCTCAGAAAGCCATGGCCAAAGCCATCGCTGCGGCAGTTGAACGGGCACCGGAACTTGAAGACTGGCTGGAGCCGGCGTTTCTGGAGAGAATGGGCTGGCCACGGTGGCATGATGCGGTGACGCGGGTTCATGCCCCGGACTCGGCGAAAGACATCAAGCCAAATGCGCCCGTACGCCAGCGGCTTGCATATGATGAGTTCTTTGCCCACCAGGTGTCGCTCTCGCTCGCCCGGTCGCGTCGCAGAAGCCGCAAGGGACGGTCATCAGCTGCAACGGGTCGGTTCCAGGCAAAGATTCTTGAGGCGCTTCCATATCGCCCGACTGACGCGCAGGAACGTGCAATGCGCGAAATATCCGAAGACTTGGCGGGTTCCGCACGGATGAACCGCCTGCTTCAAGGCGATGTCGGCTCGGGCAAGACGATTGTCGCATTCATGTCCCTGCTGGTGGCAGTCGAGGCTGGCGGGCAGGGCGTGCTCATGGCGCCGACCGAAATTCTGGCCCGCCAGCATCTGGAAGCACTCAAGCCGCTGACCGAAGCCGCGCACGTGGTGCTTGAGGTTCTTACCGGGCGTGACAAGGGCAGGGAGCGCTCGAGCAAGCTCGCCGCACTCAAGAACGGGGAAATCCAGATTCTCTTGGGAACCCATGCCGTGTTCCAGAAAGACGTCGAATTCCTGGATCTTCGCGTGGCGGTCATCGACGAGCAGCACAGATTCGGTGTGGCCCAGCGCATGGAGCTTGGAAAGAAGGGCGATACGGTCGATGTGCTGGTGATGACGGCCACGCCCATCCCGCGATCCCTGAGCCTGACTCATTTTGGCGACATGGACATTTCCGTACTGGACGAGAAACCGCCGGGCCGGACCCCCGTGACCACCGCGACTGTGCCGGACGATCGGATCGGCAAAGTGGAGGCGCAGTTGAAGGCTGCGGTGGAAAGTGGTCGGCAGGCGTACTGGGTCTGTCCACTCGTGGATGAAAGCGACACCCTTTCCCAGACCGCCGCCGAAGAACGCTCTCTGCGACTTCGCTCGGTTTTGGGTGAGCAAGCCGTTGGTCTTGTTCATGGGCAGTTGCCGCCCGGCGAAAGGGATGCTGCCATGGCGGCCTTTGTCGCCGGGGATACGCGAGTTCTGGTTGCAACAACAGTCATCGAGGTTGGAGTGGACGTACCGAATGCCTCGATCATGGTGATTGAAGGTGCAGAGTCCTTTGGCCTTGCGCAACTGCATCAATTGCGGGGCAGGGTCGGCCGGGGCGCAGAGCGGTCGTCATGCCTGCTGCTCTATCGCTCCCCGCTTTCCGAATCCGCCCGGCGACGCCTGGAAATCCTGCGCGCGACGGAGGACGGGTTCCGGATTGCGGAAGAGGATCTCGCGATGCGCGGGGCGGGGGATGTGCTTGGCACAGCGCAATCCGGGCTTCCGCAATTCCGGGTCGCCGATTGGGAATGTCATGGGTCGCTGCTTTCTGCCGCGAATCGCGATGCCAGGGAGCTCGTAGCGAGCGACCCGGAACTCAAGACAGAGCGTGGAGGAGTGGTGCGAACGCTTCTCTGGCTGCAGGAGCAGGACAAGGCAATTGGAATGATATCAGTGGGTTAGGGTTTGTTTACACGTTTCGTCCACGAATGTTCGCATAATGATCTTTACATTTTCTCAAAATTGGAGAACAAGTAAGCAACATTTGAGTTGCCTGCCAATCGCAGGCGAATGGCAGGAGGTCACGAAGTGAATGAACTGAAAGACACGTTTTCCCGCAACGCTGCAACATTGCCCGGCGATTTTGCCGCGGGTGCAGCGCTTGTGCTTCTTACTTTTGTAGTTTTGTCCCTGTCTGGAACTTTCTGAACTGCGCCTGCCTGCGGTCTGGCGTGTCGGTCCACGCATCCCGTCCCGAATTCGATGCACGACGACCTCGTCGTCGGGGTTCCCGCCCTGAACCCAAGACTGACACGAAGCCAGATGCGCCACTTGCCCGCCGCCGTTCTCCGGAATGCGGCGGGCCTCTTTTTGTCATGATGCCCTTGCGAAATTCAAGAACAGGCAGTGCCAGTTTCTGGCGTCGGGGCTTGTCACAGCGATCAATGGAAGTGGAAAGGCCAGAGCGTGGCCAGTTCCTGCGTCAGCAGAACGGCAGTCAAACCAGGCATGCATGGCGCACTCATGGTGCCAGCCGAATTGCTGGCCCTTTGCGCTTTGACGTCTTGATGGCCTTGCTTGTCGATCTGCCAGGACAGGCCTAAGGTGCGTCGACCGAAGGCGCTTTTCGCGCCTTTAGCCTGCGTTGCGAATGAAGCCACGACCATTCCTGAAGAACGCGTTTGACAGATCCATGCCTGAAAGATTTCTGTGAGGGAAGAGGAGGTCGGCACGGATCTTGATGCGCACCGGAGCGATCCTGAACGGGAGAGGCGGCGATGGAAATGAATGAACTGGCGCATGTACTGCGCGCTGCAAAGGCGATCACTGGTGAGAAGGTCTTCACGATCGTCGGATCGCAAGCCGTCCTTGCGCAACATCCGGACGCGCCTGCCGCGATGAAGATGTCGATGGAGGTAGACATCTTTCCGAAATCCCGGCCGGACCTGTCGGACCTGATCGATGGGGCGCTTGGTGCGGAGTCGCATTTTCATGCGACTTTTGGATACCATGCGGATGGGGTTGGCGAAGAAACCGCAATCCTGCCTAGAGGATGGGAGGGTCGGGCCATTGTCCTGGAAGGGCATCCGCTCCTAGAAGGTGCCGTCGCAATCTGTCCTGAGATCCATGACCTGTGTGCATCAAAGCTCATGGCATTTCGCGAAAAGGACAGGTCTTGGGTAGAAGCGGCTGTAATGTCCGGGCTTGCCGACACGGCAACGATAGCCAACCGACTGTAAGCGTTCGGTCCTAGAGTGATGGCAGCCGTCGGGCGCATTTTTCGCTGGTAACAATTTCGCGCATGCGCTAACGTCTGGCGCATGACCGTCCTCGACGCGGATTTCGACTTCGACCTGACGCCTGCCGAGGGCGAC
>JAJEGW010000003.1 GCA_022819605.1 Silicimonas sp.
GGCACAGGCAAGCGGGCCACTGGCGGTCCGGATCAGGGATTGGGCGCAGTCGGCGTGGATACGCCAATGGCGTCCCCTGTTGGATGTGGACCGCGCTTTTCGTGAGACTCGACCGTAGAAGGCCACGTGGCGGGGGTTTCCAGCTTTGGGCACGCAAACATGTTCAGGGTCTCGTCCTCATTCAGAGCAAATTTCAGGAATCAATGGCATGTCATGCAAGATCACGACATGCCACCTTCATGATTTAGTGTTCTTTTATAGCCAGTTATGTTGCTGTCGCCGAGGCATCGGCTGATGTGGTGTACCTCCGTTTGCATGCATTTTGTTCGCCATCATGATATTCAGATTTCCAGTCCCTAGGAGAGTCCGCCATGCCTTCCAATCGCATTCCCCGCCTAACAAAACGTACCGTCGATGCCATCAAGGCGAGCGGTGCCGACACTGTCTACTGGGACGGCAAACTGACCGGCTTCGGACTTCGGGTGCGCAAGTCTGGGCGCAAGTACTACGTCGTGCAAACTCGGGTCGACGGCAGGTTGAGTTGGTTCACAATTGGGCCGCACGGTCCGATCACTCCTGACGAGGCCCGGGCGAAGGCACTGGAGATACTTGCCGACGCGAAAAAGGGCGTGGATGCACGCAACTCCGAGGCGCGAAACGATGCCAGGTGGAGAGTGGCGGAATTGTGCAGGCGGTTTCTCGACGAGTATGTGCCGAACCATTGCAAGCCGAGGACGCAGGCGGAGTACCGGCGCTTGGTGACGCTGTTCATCGCTCCGACTATCGGGGCAATGAGGATTTCGGATGTGCAGCGCAAGGATGTCGCTGCGCTGCATCACGATCTTCGCGCCCATCCGTACCAAGCCAACCGAACTCTCAGCGTGCTCTCGAAGATGTTCTCTCTCGCCGAAGTCTGGGATCTGCGACCGGACGGCTCAAACCCGTGCCGGCATGTCAGCCGTTACAAGGAGCGCATGCGAGAGCGCTTTCTTTCGGATGAGGAGACTGCTCGGCTAGGTGTGGTGCTACGAGAATTCGAGGACGACATACCATCGGCGGTCGCTGCGTTCCGGCTGTTGTTGCTCACCGGCTGCCGAATGTCGGAGATCCGCGACCTCAGATGGGAGTGCGTCAAGGCGGATTGCATTGAACTGCGCGACACCAAGACCGGCGCGCGCGCTGTGCCACTGGGTCCCGAGGCCCGGGCGGTGCTTGATGCCATCCCGCGTGAGGAGGGCAATCCATGGGTCATCACGGGACGTCAGCGTGGCACCCATCTCGCCGACCTGCAGCGCCCATGGCAGCGCATCCGCAAGCGCGCAGGGCTGGATGACGTGCGTATTCATGATTTGAGGCATTCGTACGCCTCGCGGGCACTGGCGCTCGGCGAGAGCCTGACCATGATCGGAAAGCTGCTCGGCCACACTCAAGTGCAAACAACAGCACGCTACGCTCACCTAGCGCGGGACGCAATTCAAGGTGCGGCGTCTAGGATTGCCGGCAGCATCGGCGGTGACCTCTTTGACGAAGGCTGTGGCAGGCCAGGGCAAGACGCTGATCAAATCCGACGAACAATGACAACGTAGCATCAATTCATGTACGTCATTCTGGAATGCAATAATCGCAACGTGTCGGCGCGCCACGTACATATCGTCGGACTGGTATCGTGGATTGTGAGTTAGGTGCGAGGAAGGATCGGCGGCACGCATTTGCGCGATGAAACGGGTTCAAAGTGAAGGCAGTTCCCAAACCGTGGAGACTTAGGTTATTCTCGGCGTTCGTCATCGTTGGCGACGACGGTCTCGAGTCCGCCTGAGTTGCGGTTTGCGAGTGGAAGGGCGGACAGGACCAATTCCGCCAAGGACAGGACGAGCCCTGACCGGGCTCCGTGTCGAGCTGATCCCGGCGCGAGTTCCAGTTTGCAAATCTCTGCGCGGCGGACTGGCAAACCATCGGCAAACTCATGGCAAACAATTTGTGTTGAATCCGAGGCGTTTCGGATCGCGATGCGTCGTGACCACTGCCATGTAAGTCCAAGAAAACAAATACAAAGGCGAGTTTTCCTCTCACGGTTACGCGTGCCGAAGCGGCGGCTTCTGACACTGGTTCAGAATGAGGAAAAGACTATGAAAAGGATTCTCTTGGCTTCGTCCGCCCTCGTCGCGTCCGCCGGCTTCGCTGCTGCCGAAGTGACGGTTGGCGGTGACGGCCGTATGGGTGTGAAAAGCGTAGATGGTAGCGATATCGAATTCAGTAGCCGTGTCCGTATCAGCTTCTCGGCTTCCGGCGAAACGGACAATGGCCTTACGTTCGGCGGCTCAATCCGCGCCGACAACTCTGGAGGTGGCGCTGCAGGTACAGGAGGCAGCGTCAACATCGCTGGCGCTTTCGGCACTGTCACCTTTGGTGACACTGACAGCGCCGCAAAGAAGGCCGTTGGACAGGCTGGGGGCGTAGGCTATACCGGCTTGGGTGACTTGAACGAAGTTACCACCTATATCGGCGGTGCAGACGACCCAACTGCACGCTGGGACTACACCATGGGCGATCTCTCGCTGCACGCTTCGGCGGACAACCCTGGACCGGAAGGTGATCAGGCGTTGAGTGGAGCCATGAGCTACAGCATCGGCGATGTCGGATTCGGGATCGGCGTCGAAAGACGTGGCGACGACCAAAACGTCGTTGCTGGCGTTAACGCTGCGCTCGGCGATGCAAGCGTCAAGATTGTTTTTGCCACCGATGACGACGATGAAGAGTACGGCGCCTCTGCGTCCTTCGTTTCCGGTTCAGCCACCTTCACGGCTTTCGCATCGGGACGAGGCGACGGCGATCACTTTGGCGTTGGTGCCGCTTTCGACCTGGGCGGAGGTGCTGCGGTAAAGGGCGGCTTCGTTGATGGCGACAGCCTGTCCGAATCGAGCTTCGATCTGGGCGTCACGTTGAGCTTCTGATCCAACGTGGGCCAGAAACATTAGGGAGCGGGCGAAAGCCCGCTCTTTTTTTTGCATTCTCGAGTTCCACCTTGCACGTGATTCAGTGGCCCGGCACCCGGAAGGCGGTTTGGCAAGCAAGAATTACGCAACATCAGTCCCGGTCCATTCGATCACCGCGTTTCGGACAGCCTTCAAAGGCAGCAGAGGAACGGAGGATCAACGTTTCGGCGCGGACATCACGGTCATCGCCGACTTCTCAAAGGACACCGTCGGAGGCGTCGTGGACGACTGGCAAAACTGGGACGACGACGGCGATGACCTTGCCGGAGTGTCCTGCAAGGTGGCAGACGTGGCCATTAGCGGCAACGGCATTACGACGTCAATGGCCCCAAACCCGACCTGCAAAGGAAGCGTAGAAGTCGTCGACTCAACTATCGCCGGAAGGTCCTACGGCCCCCGTTCGCAGACGAGACCGGCTGCCTACGTTCACGTAAGTGAGGGTGGTCGGCGGCATTGCGCAAAGTCGTGCCCCGCGGGCAAATGAGAAGGGCGGGTCGAATGACCCGCCCTTGGCTTGCTCTGTTCGAGTGTCGGATCAGAAGCCCATTGCCAGGCCGAGTGACCAGGTGTCATCAGTAGTGTCGTCAGCATTCTGGGAATTGCCGTACCCGAACTGGATCTTGGCTCCGCCACCCAGGTCGTACTGGGCTGCCACACCGAAGCCAGAATCCTCCATGCCGCCAGTGTCCTTCTGGCCGAAGTTGACATTGACCGTCGTGCCGCCTGTCGTGTATGTCGCGCCAACACCAATGTGCGTGACGTCGGCACCCGCGTCGTTGCTCAGCCTGGAGTAGTTCAGCCCGCCACTGATGTCGCCGAAAGTGGCCGAGATGCTCGCGCCAGCTATGTTGGCGCTGTCATGCGTCTGGAAGCCGACGCCAAGGCTGACGTCGCCGAAGCCTCCCGTGACACCTGCGCCGATGATGTCTCCGTTGGCAACGTGAGGTTTCGCATCTGTGCCAGCTACGTCGTCTTCCTGTTCATACGAAAGGGCAACACCAAGGCCCCCGAACGAGTTGTCGTAGCGCAGGATCTGGCCGTCGTTGTTGCCATGGCCGTCAAGGCCATTGTTGCCGTTGTAGCCTTTGTGCGCCGTATGGTTGTCGGCGATCGAGCCGGCGCCGCCGACCTCGGCCATCGCCCAGTCGAAGGCTCCGTCGGTGTCACCCAGAGTGATGTTCCCGAAGGGGCCCTTGACGTATGCCGCAACACCGGCGTCGTCGGCACCTACGCCACCGGCGTTCTCGTCAAGATCAACCGCAGTGCCGAAGGTCAGGCCGGCGTCGGTCATGGCCTCCATCTTGAACGAGACGTCGACGTCCTGATGAAACATTGCGTTGCCGTCTGCTCCGGCCGCGATTCCCATTTCGGCCGAGCCAGAGAGCGTTACGCCCTGGGCAAAGCCCGCGCCCGACATCGCGACGAGCGCCGTCGAGGCAAGAAGTGCTTTCTTCATAGTCTTTTCCTCATTCTGAACCATTATTTGAGCGTTTTATTACGGATCGCCTAACCTTTGGGGCAGTCATGGCCTGTCCGCGCCGGGAAAACAACCATCTGAACCCTTCATCACAGGGCTTTCCCACGCTTGATTTCGTTTGATTCTGCTTGACGTCGGGCATGCATGCGTTGCACGCGCGCGCGCACGTTTCGGCGGGGCCGGCATTTTCCTCTGGCGTTCCCGCGCTGGATGTGCGACGTTCCCGGCATGTC
>JAJEGW010000158.1 GCA_022819605.1 Silicimonas sp.
CGAGGTGCCGGCTCCGACTCGGGTCGCGGAGGGCGAGGTTGTCTACATTGCCGAGCCGCTGGATCGGCCGCAGGCGCTTGAGGGCCAGACGTACAAGCTCAAGTGGCCGGCGAGCGAGCACGCGATCTACATCACCGTCAATGACATCGTCGTTGGCGGTCGGAGGCAGCCCTTCGAGGTCTTTATCAACTCGAAGAACATGGAGCACTTTGCATGGACCGTTGCCCTGACCCGGATGATTTCGGCGGTGTTCCGGCGGGGAGGAGACGTGTCGTTCGTGGTCGAGGAGCTGAAGGCCGTCTTCGATCCGAGGGGTGGAGCCTGGATGGGTGGAAAGTACGTGCCGTCGATCCTCGCGGCTATCGGGGGCGTCATTGAGCGGCATCTGATCGAAATCGGATTCATTGAGGGCGAAGGCATGGGGTTGAAGAGCGATCCGCAGGCCGAGGTCGTCAATCTTGGCGGTGCGCCGGGTCCAGCCTGCCCGAATTGCGGCCAGTTCGGCTTGCAGATGCTCGAAGGTTGCATGACCTGCCCGAGTTGCGGCCACTCGAAGTGCGGGTGAATTGGGGCGAGTGTGCCTGATCGTTGCCTAAACGCTGGCCGCAGCGCCTCAAGCGGGGTGCACGGCGTTTCGTGACGTGCACGGATTGCGCCTCGTTGCGCCTCGTTGCGACTCCGTGCGCCAGTTCGCGCATCGTGGCGGATGCCGGGACAGAAATGGCGATCCGGACCCGGGCACGCAGAGCATGCGGCATGGGCAGATGCCATTGACGAGCGCCGCCCTCGGCCTTGAATTCGGGATCCGGGAAGCAGCCCGAAGTCATGAAGAGTCATATGTGCCCGGTGGGTCCAGGCTGCGATTGCATCAGGCCATGACCGGATTCGCTCGATTTGACGCAGTGCATTTCTGGTTGCTTGCTGGATGTGTGTCTGTCTTTGATTGCCGGATCGAAGGTGAGGTTGTCCAAATGGACCTGGGTATCAGCGGCAAAAGAGCCCTGTTGTGTGCATCGAATTCAGGGCTGGGACTGGCTTGTGCCAAGGCGGTGGCGGCTGAAGGCGTCGACGTCGTCATCAACGGCCGCGACCCGGAAAAGACTGCTGCGGCGGAGGCGGAAGTTAAAGCCATGGCGAAAGGAAATGTCCTCGCGGTCGAGGCCGATGTCACCACCGACGAGGGACGTGCGGCATTGCTGTCGGTCTGCCCCGATCCAGACATTCTCTTGAACAACAATGCCGGCCCCGCGCCAAGGCGCTTCTTGGAGACTGTGCGGAGTGATTGGGAAGCCACCTTTCAATCAAATTATCTGGCGCCGATCCTTCTGGTGCATGCAGTATTGCCTGGCATGATCGAGCGGGGTTTTGGTCGCATCGTCAACATCACCTCGGCCATGGTCACGATGCCGAGACCGCATCACACCATGAGTGCAGGCGCGCGTGCAGGACTGACGGCGTCGCTAAAGGCCTTGTCTTTGGAGGTCGCGCGCCACAACGTCACGATAAACAACATGCTGCCCGAGCGCATCGACAGCCCGCGGCAAATCGAGATGGCCCATGCCGCGATGAAACGCGAAGGGCTGACGTTCGAGGAGGCCCGTGCGGCGCAGGTGCGGTCGATTGCGGCCAAGCGCCTGGGGCGGCTGGAAGAATTTGGCGCGATGTTTGCTTTTCTGTGTTCCGATTATGCGGGCTACATCTCTGGCAGCAACATGCACCTGGATGGTGGCTCATATCCCGGGCTGGTGTAGTGGCTGAATTCGCGGACTATCGTCCGCATCTGCCGGGCCCGGAGCAGTCTCGCATCGCGGGTGATGACGCAATCAACCATGCGAGGGGGCGGCTCGCCTTGCCGCGCGCAGCAGGGTTGTTCAAGGAATGGGGCGAACTTGCCGGCCAGCGGTTTCACGGGCTTTCGGTCGACGGCACTTGCGTCTCCGGCCTCTATGAGTTGCGTGACGAGAACGCCCCGGTCGGCGAGATGGCCGATGCGGCCGGACGGCTTCTGGACGCGCTCAGCCCTGACGAGCGCGCGCGAGGGATGCAACAGGTCGACAGCAATCTTTGGCGGCAGTGGCAGAACACCGAAATTTTCGTTGAAAGACACGGGCTGCGGCTTGAGTTCCTCTCTGCCGAGAAACGCGAACTGGTGCTGCGGATCCTCCACGCGTCACTGAGCGATCAGGGCTATCATGACGCCCTTGGCGTCATGCAGCTGAACGCCTTTTTGGGCGACCTGATTGACGCACCCGGCGTGCTCGGGGAATGGAGTTACAATTTCTGCATCTATGGCAAACCG
The DNA here is from genome assembly GCA_022819605.1 of Silicimonas sp. Classification (GTDB taxonomy): domain Bacteria; phylum Pseudomonadota; class Alphaproteobacteria; order Rhodobacterales; family Rhodobacteraceae; genus JAJEFO01. Next base: position 2,300 of record JAJEGW010000158.1, read on the forward strand.
TCGACCAGCGACCCTTGGGGTTGGCAGCTTTGGGGGCATCATCTGGGCCTGTCCTGCATGGTCGTAGGCGGGCAAATGGTGCTGACGCCCAGCTTTCTGGGCGCCGAGATCTGCTACGCCGACGAAGGCCGGTACAAGGGGCTTCAGCTTTTTCAGGACGAGCAGCGCCTGGGGCTGGAGCTGTTCAATTCCCTGCCGATGCCAGATCAGCAGAAGGCCCGTTTGGGCTTTGATTTGGGAGGTGCCGACTTGCCGGAAGGCAGGGTGCACTTCGCAGACTATCTGATGCTGGGCGGCGCGCATCAGGACAACCGCGTTGTCCCACTTGAATGCGTGTGCGCGGCAGAGTTTGGCGTGCCGCAACGCAGGTGCCTGCTCGATCTTGTGAATGCCTATGTCGGAGCAATGCCAGAC
>JAJEGW010000065.1 GCA_022819605.1 Silicimonas sp.
GACCTCCCGGAAGCAGGCGACGGCGAGGTTGCAGGCGCGGCGCTGCTGGCGCACCAGCTCATGCAGCAGTTCCGGGTCCTTCGGGTAGGCCCTGATCCTTCTCGTGGCCTTGACCAGAGCGCTCGCCATGACGGGAGTTGCAGATGGAAGCGACAAGCGCAGCGAGGCGGCGGACGCCGGACCGGCCGGCAGGATCGTCCTCTTCCAGAAGCTCGACGATTCCTCCCGGAAGTTCGACGACGCGCCCGACGGACGGCCAGCCTCGCCTCGTGACTCTGTATGGTGCGGCAGCCACCACATGGACTGCCTCTCCGCGCAGCGCGCGTTCCAGTACGGCGACAGGGCCTCGTCGCCTGAAATCGACTCCGGATCCACCGTCACTGACAGCACGCCCGTCCCGAGGCCGTCGAAGCGGCGTTCGTTCTCGGGAGCCGGCGAGGATTCGCGTCTCGCGCCGCAGACCCGGCACCGGCGGCCGATGCCGGGATCGAGGGGAACCCGGGCCCTGCAAAGCCCTCCGGGCATCCGCTCATGTCGTTCATGGCGTCCTCCTTGCATCCGGTGCGGCATGGATTGCGTCGTGACCCTCACGCGTCCCGACAGACGCGTCGTTGCCATCCACGTGACGGAGCCTACGCGATGTTCCCGGATTGTTCAAGCATGAATGTTGCGTTGGTTGCTCGTTCATGCGGCAGCGAGATGTCCGGTCCTCCTCCTACTGCCGAACAGATCAAGCAGGGAACGCTCACCCGGGTTCAATCCGCCACAACGGTGCTTGCCAGCGATCAGCACGTGTTCCGGTACGACGGCCAGGCCTCCCGCACCTTGACCATGTGCAGGGGGACGATCTGCGGTGTGAGCCCGACCTCCGAAGGCTTGCAGGCCGCGCTTGCGCGCGCGTTCGCCGATGCCCGCCTCGACTTCGGAAGCAGCCACTTCGCGGCACGGCTCGAGGACTCCCTGGAACTCACGCCGGTGACCCAAGTCGTGAACGGCGTCACGCTTGTCGAAGGTTACGGGCTGCGCACCGGAGACCGGCCATTCAGCGCGAAGTTCTTCGGTGCCTGGCTCAACGGCGGTGCGTTCTTCGTGAACGAGACCACCTTGACGGTCAGGGACGAGCGCGGGAATCCCGTCGGGCTGGGCACCGTCTTTGATGCCAGCGCCCTTGGCGTGACCGTCGACTCGGCACCTGCACCCGCACAAGGCAATTCGGCCACCTGGACAGGCATGATGATCGGAGCGGACGTGAGCGATACGGTGACTCGCGGCCAGTTCCTTCGCGGCGATGCGACGCTCGTCATCGACGATCTGGCCGATTCGGATGTCGACGTTGCGTTCAGCGATTTTCGAGATCTGGAGACCGGCGCGAGGCTGGCCGACAAAGTGATCGCTCCCTGGCAGAACATTCCGCTCGAAGGCGGTTCCTTCGGCAACAAGCCAGCGGGAAGCGACGACTACATCCACGGCCGCTTCATCGGAGAAGACCACGCGGGCGTTGTGGGAATCTTCGAGCGCGACGATGTCGTGGGCTCGTTCGGCGGCGTTCTGCAACCAGACGATTGAGGCCTGATCTCGTGACCGCTCCCCGCCCTTGAGGACAGCGCCTCTGCTGCTCTGGCTGCGGCGGAAACCGCGCCCGTCCTGCGCAGGGCGCCGCAGGCAGGGACGGCAAGGCCTGCCCGACTGGTGCCGGGTCAATGCCCGACGAGAGAGGCTGATTCGGGCCGGAAAGCCTGCATGTTCCCTGGAACCGGCATTTCCAATTGCGCCGACTGTCGCCGCGAACGCAACGCCGCTCTTGCCAATCCCCGGACATCCTGCTGTGACTTCCGATCATGTCGCGACGGAAGGCCAGGCCATGCCAGATGAAACCTACCTCGTCACGGGAGCCTTGGGATGCATAGGCGCCTGGGTCCTGAAGCATCTTGTTGAACGGAACGCAAAGGCCATTTCGGCAGACCTAGGCACGGACCCGGTGCGCCCGCGCCTGATCATGGACGACGATCAGATCGGGCAGGTTGACTGGAGGGTCTTGGACATCACCGACACGAAAGCGGTCAAGGCCCTGGTGGCCGAAGCGGGCGTGACCAGGATCATCCACCTGGCCGGACTGCAGATCCCGTTCTGCAAGGCCAATCCGCCATTGGGTGCTGCCGTGAATGTCCTCGGCACGGTCAACATGTTCGAAGCTGCCTTGGCCTCGGGTACTTCTGGCCTGGTCTACGCGAGTTCCCTTGCCGCACTTGGTCCTGTGTCCAGCTACGATTCCTGGCCGCTCGGTGACGACGCCGCGCCTGACCCGCGCACGCTCTACGGAGTATACAAGGTTGCCAACGAGCAAACCGCCCGCGTCTATGCTGCTGACTCGGGTGTGGGAAGCGTCGGCCTGAGGCCCTGCGTGGTCTTTGGCGTCGGGCGCGATCAGGGCGTGACGGCGGACTTCGCCAAGGCAGTCCTCGCGGCGGTGGCCGGCGTGCCGTTCCACATCAGGTCCGGCGGAATCATACCGATGCAGCACGCCAGCGACGTCGCAAGAATGTTCATTGGCTGCGCCGACGCCGACGTGACGCAGGCACGAGTCTGCAACATGCGGAATGACGTCATCGCGGTATCTGACTTCGTGGAGCGCCTGACGGCGATCTTCCCCGACGCCAGGATCACGCACGACGCTGAATCAGAGTTCCCCTTCCCCGCCGACCTTGGCGACGACGGCCTGCAGGACATTCTCGGGAACGTCCCGCACACTCCGCTGGAGGATGCCATGCTCCAGGACGCGGCAATGTACCGCGACCTTCTGGACCGAGACCGGATCGACCTGGAACAGCTGAAGCAATAGTGGTTCGCGGTCCGCGGCATCCGAAACAACCCTGCTGCCGCCATTCCCCGATGTCCATCCGGCGATCAGCCGGTCACGGAAGCACTTCATGTCGAGATTGAGCCCGGTCAACGGTCGTTCTGTCGGCATTCCGGACGCAAGACATTTTGAAGCGACATCGGCCTTTACATTTTGGGGACTGAAGCTATGAGCCCGGACTCTGAGAACTGCAAAAGTCGGCATGCACGGCCGGAAAGACGGAAAGGAACTGCCACCATGGGATTCAGGAACGTATCTGGAACCGCCTGTGCGATGTCGATGCTGTTGCTCTTGCCGAACGCCGCCGACGCGCAGGAATCGGGCAGCTTCCGAATCCTGCAAAGCTACGTTCAGGACTATACCACGATTGAGCATGCAGGAGGCACCGTCACTGCCGGAACGCTCGTTGGCACCAGCACAGTCACGGAGAGCAGCGGTCCGCCTTTTGCCGAAGGCGTGACTGACATCGCGAAGTGTCTCGTGTACGTGCGCACGCCTCGAGACGGTGCTGTTGAACTGGAAGCGGCATGCACGGTGACGGATGGCGCAGGTGACGAGATGTATCTCCTGGCTCGTCGGAGAGATGGCAGCATAGCGGCAGGCGGCGGCGGGGCGGGCGTGTTTGAGATCCTGGGCGGTACTGGAAAATACGCCGATGTTTCCGGTGAATGCCCTTACACGACTCAGTACCATCCCGAAGACCACGCTGACGTGTCTGGAAAATGCACGTGGCAAAGACCGTGATGCATCTGCTTGCGGCGATGCCGCAACGCTTTCGGTTGAACGAGTACGGAAACCGGCCACGCGAACATGCGGGGGCAAGCCGCCACGGTTCGTGAATCTCCCCTGCATCGGGCTGTCGCCTCTGCGGCACTCAGGGCTGGGGCAACCGAAAGAGGGATCTCGCCAAGGCCGTGGCGCTGCAGCTTGATGCCGGGCGAACCCGAGTCCAGTCCTCAGAATTGGCTGCTCCCTGCGCTGAAGCATTCGCGCATGGCTTCATGCCTCCGGGCGGGTTCCTTCCGTCCCATCCCCGCTGTCTGCCTCCATTTCATCCGCAGGTCGGCAGCTTTGGGCAAGCTTGAGTCCCTTGGCTCTCTGAACATGCCGTGACGCAACTTCCCGCTTCCGGCCATCGTCCTGACGCTTGGGCGCAATCGCCTTACGGTGACGGGTATCCGTGTATGCGGCTGCCCGCAGAACTGGAGTCCCGAGACTTTGGAGAGCCGCTAGCCGAAGATAGAAAGAATGCCCTGAAGTCCCTGCCGGATCAGGAAATCAACCAGGAAGAAAAACGCTGCAGTCGCGATGGTCAGCATGAAGACCATGGCGGATGTGAGCACGACTTCACGCCGCGCAGGCCAAACGACCTTGGCAACTTCCGCGCGGACCTGCTGAATGAACTGGAGCGGGTTTGTCATCGCCATGTTTCGTCCTCGTGCGTTTCGTCGCAAATACGTGCTTCACGAATTGAATTCAAGGCTTGGTCCGGCAATCTTGATCAGCCTTTACATGCCATGGATTCCAGGGAACCCATTCCGAATTGCAATGCCGCGAGCACTGGTTCGTCTCTGCAGTTCCGAAGCGTCGGGCCCGCCGCCGCTTGGATTTTTCAGCGGGAATCAGGCACTTGGCTGAATCTGCGTCCGGCGGCAAGAGCCTCGCGATCCGGAAGGGCCGGGCCAGCCGCCGATCTTGTCCGCGGCGTCGCGTGCCACGCACCGCGATACCTGGCTCAAATGGGGAAACAGCACGATGGCTGATTTCGGGCAACATGCCGACAAACGGATTATGCCGCGTTTGCCGCCTGGGGCTTTGACTTCCCGGGCCCTTCTGCCGCTGTTGCCGGCACAATCATCTGCATCCCTTATCTTCATTCCCGCCGCACCGACGCCTGAGCGGGTCGACGGCGCTGTTTCGACAGGGAGTTGGTGGATCAGGGTGTTACGCGAGACTCTATCCTGCCGACGCCAGAACGAGTTCGTCGATGCAAAAGGGATGGACGTGCGTCCGGCCAATATGGTTGCGGGCAAGCGCCGCGCGCATGGTCTTACGTCTTGAGCTTTCGGTCGAACCCGAATGCGACTTCGGACTTATTGTCGACCATCTGCTGAACAGCTGACTTGGCTTCGGCGAAGTTCTGAAGAGTGCGTTCGATCATGCCGAGACGCGGGTGCTGAAGGCTCGCAAAGACGCAGAGCACATCCTGATCGACCCACATCAGGGCCAGCGCCATGACGATGTCCCGCATTGATTGCGGCATCTCGCTATCGGGCGGGCGGCTTGCTGGTTCGGCGTCGACTAGCCGCGTGAGCTAGTTTTTGTTCTCGCGATGTTCATTGGTGGCCGGGATCATGTTCGTCGAATGATGACGCGACTGCCAGCGGAATGATGGCAACGTGCATCAATCCTGCCCCAAGCCATGGTGCCCCTGAAGCTGAACGAAAACGCCGCAGCCTGCTTTAGCATCGGCGGTGTCCGTTCCTCCGCCTCGCCAAGAGTGCGGAGAAGGTCTGCAGTGTTCTGCGACTCCTTGCGGACATGGCAGGGGCGGAGGGACTCGAACCCCCGACCCTCGGTTTTGGAGACCGATGCTCTTCCAACTGAGCTACACCCCTGTAACGCACCTTCAGTGCTAACGTCCTGCAATAGCGTTCTTATTTCCTTCGTCAACCCGCAGATGCGGATTGGTTTCTATCCAGTTTCATCCGCGTCTGCAACTGATTTCGGTAGAAATGCGTGGGGTTTACAAAGAAAGATCTAAGCACGGGAAGCGCCCAATCTTCATGGGTCGGGCGCACATGTCCTGAACATCGGATTTTCGTGCGGAACATCACTCGGAACGCAGATCGGCTTTCGCCCTGCTTGATCTTTCGACCGCCCAAACGTCGTCCTGCCAACGCGCAACGTCGCGATGTTGACGGGTCAGTGAGGTTGCCGTCGCAATGGCCACGGATCTCGGCGGCGATCTCGCCGGCGAACTCCCGCGCCTTGCGGAGACCGTCATCGCCGGCAGCGAAATGGAACCAGGGAGTCCCGACCCGGGTCTCTGCAATCAACGGCAGGTCGTCCGACAGGTGCTCTGCGCCGTGAAATTCCCACAGGATCACCCGGCCGCCGGCCAGGACCAGCGCGTAACGGGCCGGGTTGTTGAGCGTCCAGACCTGCATGTTGCTGCAATCGGTGGCGTAGCGGATGTTGACCGGATCGAAGAACAGCGCGCCGGCAACGTCGCGCGCCTCGATCTCGCGCAGGAGCCGACCAAGCCGATAGCGTCGCATCGCCGCCAGGTCCGGGGCTTCAGTCCTCGCTTTCAAGCCTGCCGCATCGTCCTTCGCGACCGTCCTTTCCGCGTTCAGCCCCAGTCTAGCGCCGATGCGCGGGAAACCGAGCACGGATTCGACCGCGCAATGTGCGCCGCTGTCGTTTTCAGGTTCGCGCCCAGGCACGCGGCCTGCAACCCTGCATCAGGTATTCCCTCGACCGGACCAGCCCCATGTCCACCGTTCCGCTCATCGACATCGCCCCTTTCCTGCGCGGCAATCCCGACGAAATGCGTCGAGTCGCCCGTGAAGTCGGCAGGGTCTGCCGCGAGATCGGGTTCTTCTTCCTAGACGGCCACGGCATCGCCGAGGCGGGATTTTCGGAGATCTACGACGTCTCGAAAGCCTTCTTCCGCCTCGACGCCGACGCGAAAGCCTCTGTCGCGCAGCCGGCGCCGGACGTGGTGCGCGGCTACATCGGCTATGGTGCTGCGGCGCTGGCCGACACCCTGGGCGAGGCCACGCCGCCGGATCTGAAGGAATCCTTCTCGGCCGGGCCAGTCGACGTGCCAGCAGGCGAGCCCTATTACACCTCGACCTTGGCGCGCGCCCATTTCGCGCCGAACCGCTGGCCCGAAAGGCCGTACGAATTCGGCACGGTCTGGACCCGCTACTATCGCGCGATGACGCGGCTGGCCGCCGACATGATGCGGCTGTTCGCGCTGGCGCTGGACCTGCCCGAGGGCTTCTTCGACGACAAGATCGACCGGCACGTCGCCATACTGGGCGCGATGTATTACCCCGACCAGGCGGTGCCGCCGGAGCCCGGTCAACTGCGCGCCGGTGCCCATACCGATTTCACCACCCTGACGATCCTGCGCCCGGATGCTGCGCCCGGCGGGCTGCAGGTGATGACCAAGGCCGGCGATTGGGCACCGGTCAAGGCGCCGCCGGACACCTTCGTTGTCAATATCGGCGACCTGATGGCGCGCTGGACAAATGACCGATGGGTCTCCACCCTGCATCGCGTGGTCAACCCCCCGCCCGACGCGCGCCTCGGCAGCGAGAGGCTGTCAGTCGGATTCTTCCACGAGACCAATTACGACACGCTGGTCGAATGCTTGCCAAGCTGCCAATCTCCGGAAAACCCGCCGAAATACGCGCCCGTCCTGGCCGGCGAGCATCTCTACACCCAGTTCACGCGCCAGGCCCGCAATGCCGATCCGGGCGAAACGAGTGCGGTCACCGCGTCTTGACGCGGTGACGCAAAAGCAAAGGGAGAAGAGCGGATGGACACAAAGCTCCTGGACGGCCGGGTGGCCATCGTCACCGGAGGCGGCGGCGGTTGCCGCGAAGGTCGGCGGGATCGCGGTCACGCTCGATGTCATCGATCCGGCGGCCTGCGCCGCTGCGGTGGCGCAAGTGGCCGACAGGCTCGGCCCGCCCTGCATCCTGGTCTGCTCGGCAGCCTATTTCGCCGCCCGCGTTCCAGTGGCTGAACTGGCCGACGAGGTGTGGGAGCGGACCATGCGGGTCAATATCGGCGGCCATTTCAACATGGCCAAGCACTGCATCCCGCAGATGATCGCCGCCGGCGGCGGATCGATCGTTCATATCTCCTCGATCATGGCGCGGGTCGCCAATCACGGCCAGACCGCCTATTGCGCCTCTAAAGGTGCGATCACAATGCTGTCGAAGGGCATCGCGCTCGACTACGCCGAATTGGGCATCCGTTCCAACACCATCCAGCCCGGCGGCATCGCTACCCAAGGCATGGCCGATCTCTATGGCGGCGACATGGAGGAGGCCGAGCGCGTCTGGGGTCGGGTGATGCATCCCGTCGGGCGGCTTGGTCGGGTCGAGGAAATCGCCGACGCCGCGGTGTTCTTGGCCAGCGACCGCGCGAGCTTCGTCACCGGCATCGACCTGCCAGTGGAGGGCGGCTATTCGATCCGCTGATCGGCCCTTGGAGCTGTGGCTATCAGCACAAGGGCTCCTGCCATGGCTCCGGAGACGGCAGATCTCCGCAATTACCGGGAGGGACATCCGGCACTGGTTCATGTCCCTTCGCGCGACGCCTTTCGCCGCAGACTGCTCGGCGCCGGTGCTGTCCGTCATCATGGCCCCGACCGAGGTCTGCGGCCATCATCCCGCAGGCACGAACCCGTGCAACGGCATCAAGCGTTACCGACGGAAGAGCCGAGGTCTCGGAGAGCGCGAAGGTCAAGGCGGACATCAGGCGCACCTCGGTCGGGCGGCGCTCCTGCCGGCTCGCGGCGGCTCCCTTGTCACTCGAGGATGGCGGTGACCACGCCGGAGCCGACGGTGCGCCCGCCCTCGCGGATGGCGAAGCGCAGGCCCGTCTCCATCGCGATCGGCGCGATCAGCTCCGCCGT
>JAJEGW010000124.1 GCA_022819605.1 Silicimonas sp.
ATCACGACACCGTGGCCGGCTTGTCTTGGCATGCCCGCAAGGCGCCCGCCTGTGGACAGGAATGTGGAAAACCCGGATCGGGATCACCGAAAACCACCGAAAAAGCCCGAATCCGGGGTCGACTCCAAACATGGATGCTTCTCTTGTTGCGGATGCCGGAAAATGCGGCGACGCTACTCAGCGGCCACGGACATGTCCTTGCGTCCAATTCCGACGATTTCGGCAACCACCCCGTCAATCAGCTTGCGGAACGTCCGGTAGTTCCCGTTCGGCCGGACTGTCCGCTCGTCCAGGTAGAGTGATCGATCGATCTCGATCTGGACAGCGTGGCGACCTCGTGACGGGTGGCCGTACCTTTGAGTCGCGAATGCGCCGGCGAAGGGTGCGTTCCGGGCCACGTTCAGCCCGGCCGCGGCAAAGGCTGCCTCGACCTGATCGACCACGTCGCATGCCGCAGCCGTGCCGAACCTGTCGCCAAGGACGATGTCGGGACGGGAGCCCTGCTGGTGAGGGATCGTGTCGATTGCCTCGTGAGGCATGGAGTGGCAGTCGACAAGGATCGCCTCCCCAAAGAGACCCATGCTCTCGTCCATCAGCACCGAGACCGTCTCGTGCCAAGGATGCCAGACTTCATCAATCCGCGTCATGGCCTCGCGAAGCGAGATCTTGCCCCGATAGATCGCCCTGCCATTTGCCACCACTCGCGGAACAACGCCGAGGCCCGAGGCGACTCGCGGGTTGCGCGCGCGCGCGCGAACGCCTTCGATCAGGGCCGGATCCAGCTCATCAACCGATCTGTTCACGTCGATCCATGCGCGCGGCAAGACCGCCGCAAGCAGCGGCGCACCTTGATCCGGTGCAGACGCAAAGAGCTTGTCGACATGGGCATCCTCCGACGATCTCAGGGTCTGCTCATCGAGAATCGAGCGCCTCACGAAATCCCTTGCATATGCTCGACCAGAATGCGGCGACGCAAACACGACGCTGGTCGTACGAATGACAGGCATCTTCAGGTCATATACCCGCATGTGGTGGCTCCCGCAGCATCCTGACCGTTATATCCAACCTTCCGCGTCGTCAAAAGCCCTTGAAACGAGACGGGGCAAGCAGTATGGAACGCCCGATTGGCGCGGGGCCGGACCCCGCGTCTCATTGTTGGACAGGGCGGTTAGCTCAGCGGTAGAGCACTACGTTGACATCGTAGGGGTCACTGGTTCGATCCCAGTACCGCCCACCATTCGCCGTCGCAATCATGCGGCACAAAGAAACCGGGCGCGTTTCGCGCCGCGATCAGGAGAGAGCCGATGAAGGTCAGGAACTCGCTTCGTTCGCTGAAGAACCGGCATCGCGACTGCCGCGTAGTGCGCCGCAAGGGCCGCGTTTATGTGATCAACAAGACGCAGCGCAGGTTCAAGGCGCGCCAAGGATAAGCGTCGCTTCATGAATGACGGGGCCGCCTTCGAGCGGCCTTTCGCTTGATGGTGCGACGAGCCCTGGGCTTGAACGTATCACGCCTGCCAAGTAGGCGGGTGCAGAAACGGACGGGTCGCGAAGCCCTGCCCACGGTCGGGACGTCTCATTCGGCCAAACTGCATTCGGCGCAGCTGACACCCAGTCAGAACCGGAACTTGGGCCGTGGCACCGGCGGAAAGAACATCCTATGCAAAGACTGAACTGGGGCATGATCGGTGGCGGCAAGGGCAGCCAAATCGGACCGGCGCACAGATTGGCAACCGCAATGGATGGCGAATTTGCCTTCGTGGCGGGCGCCCTCGACCACCGGCCCGAGGCGGCGCGGGCCTACGGGCGGGAACTCGGTCTCTCGGAAGACCGTTCCTATGGCGGCTGGCAGGAGATGCTAAAGGGCGAGTCCGCGCGCCCGGATCGGATTGACCTGGTCACTGTCGCCACGCCGAACGCTACCCACTTCGAGATCGCGAAGGCCTTCCTCCAGGCAGGATTCGACGTGCTTTGCGAAAAGCCGATGACGATCACCGTCGTGGAGGCTGAGGAGATCGTGCGCCTTTGCCGCGGCACAGGCCGCATCTGTGCCGTCAACTATGGATATTCCGGCTATCCCCTCGTGCGACACATGAGGGCGATGGTCGCGCGCGGAGATCTGGGCAAGGTCCGCCTTGTCGTTGCCAATTTCGCCCACGGGCACCACGCCGACGCGGCTGATGCCGACAACCCGCGCGTTCGCTGGCGCTACGACCCGCAACAGGCCGGGGTTTCAGCCCAATTTGCGGATTGCGGCATCCACGCTCTCCACATGGCAAGTTTCGTCACGGGACAGCAGGTGCAGCGTCTTTCGGCCGATTGCGTCTCCTGTGTCGCAGGCCGCGAACTGGAAGACGACGCCATGGTCAACTTCCGCATGGATGGTGGTGCTACGGGTCGGCTCTGGACGTCATCGGTGGCCATCGGTCGGCAGCATGGGCTGGAAATCCAGGTGTTCGGAGAGACTGGCGGCCTAAATTGGTCCCAGGAGCATCCGAACCAGTTGTACTGGATGCCTCTGGGCGAACGCCTTCAGGTCATCGAACGCGGGGAAGTCAGCCTTTCGCCCGGTGCTGACCGAGCGAGCAGGATGACGATCGGTCATGCCGAAGGCCTGCCGCTTGCCTTCGCGAACATTTACCGCGATCTCGCCGAGCACATCCGGGCCAGAAAGGAAGGCCGCAAGGCGGACAATGCTGCCGACTTCGTGCCAGGTGCGGAGGACGGACTGCGCTCAGTGGCCGCAATCCACGCCGTCGCGGAATCTGGAATGGCGAACGGTGCCTGGGTAGATGCCCGACCGCCAATGCTTCTCGAATGACTCGCCTCGTTCTCGATCGCGAATGCATCATTGTGCACTGATTCGGCGCACCTGCGACCCCATCGGCCAAGTTCAAGAAGGAGATTAGCGTGGGATCCGACGTTCCGCATGTCCGGCCCGGGACGTGCCGGGGTGCCAGGTCAATGGATGCCGTCAGGTGGCGCCATCCATACCGTCTGCGTCGAGCCCATCCGGCCCCTTGGATGCGAATGCCCGCCCAATGAGATTCAAGAGC
>JAJEGW010000076.1 GCA_022819605.1 Silicimonas sp.
AGATGACATAGGCGATCAGGGTCGACCACAGGCCCAAGGTGATCGACACCGGCATCTTTTCGATCACGAGGTCGACAACCGAGATCGAGCGGAAATAGCTCTCGCCGAAGTCGAAGCGCAGGTAGTTCCACATCATGTTGATGAAACGGATATGCGCCGGCTTGTCGAAACCGAATTCGCGCTCGAGTTCCTCGATGAACTCCTTCGGCAGACCCCGCGCACCAATGTAGCCGGAGTCGCTGGCGTCCGAACCGATGCTGACGTCGACGTCGCCGGCTCCACCGGAAAATGACTCGAAGACATCACCGGCACCTTCGAGACGTGCAAGAATCTGCTCGATCGGTCCGCCCGGAACAAACTGCGTCAACGTGAAGTTGATCAACATGATCCCGAACAGTGTCGGAATGATCAACAGCAGCCGCCGCAGTATGTAAGAGCCCATCGGCGGTCTACCTCAATGCACCCGCCGCCTTGAGTGCCTCGGCCTTTTCCGCATTGAACCACCAGTAGTCCAGGTATCCCAGCCCGAATTCGGGAAGGTTCTCCGGGTATTCGAACATGTCAAAGTAGGCGACCCAGTTTTCCTGGAGTGTCCAGACCGGCACGATGAAATAGTCACGCCGCATGATCCGGTCGATGGCTCGGACATGGGCTGCGAGTTCTTCGTAGGTCTCGACCTCGAGAAGTCGGTCAGCGAGTTCGTCCACGACCGGGTTGCAGTACCCTGCAGGATTGAAGATGTCGTCTCGCTCCTCGCACCCGTATTTCTGAGTCAATCCCGAGCCCTCGACCAGCCCGCTCGGGTAGCCGGTAAATCGCATGTCGAAGTCGTTTTCCTGCCGTCGGTTCTGGTACTGGCTTGGGTCGACCCGGTTGTAGGTGATGTTCACGCCGAGGGTCTTCAGGTTCTCGACATAGGGCAGAAGGATGCGATCAAATGCCTGCGAACGCTCAAGGAGTTCAATGTCCAGCGTCTCGCCCTCCGAATTGCGCAGCATACCATCGTCGCCAGGAGTGTATCCGGCGGCCTCCATGAAGCGGAGGGCCTTCCTGAGGTTCTTCCGGTCAAGGGGCTTTTCGCCGCTTTCGTGCGGCAGGAGTGCTGGTTCGGTGAAGATTTCCGGAGGCAATTGATCACGGAACTCTTCGAGAAGCTCCAGTTCGCGTCCCTCGGGCAGGCCTGACGCTTTCAGGCGATCGTTTTCCCAGAAGCTCTCGCGCTGCTTGAACAGGCCGTACTGCAGGTTCTCGTTCGTCCAGGTGAAGTTGTACATGTGGCCGAGCGCAAGTCGCAGGTTCCGGTCCTGAAACTTGTCGAGACGCATGTTGAATACGAAGCCGGTGGCTCCGGGCAAAGATCCGTCCGGCAAGGTCTCCCGCTTCACCCAGCCCTCTTCGAGCGCGGGAAAGTCGTAGAGCGTTGCCCAATTGATCGAGCTGTTTTCCTGCCGAAACGTGTATTCGCCCGCCTTGAAAGCTTCGAATGCGGCCGAACTGTCGCCGAAGTACTCGACCCGGATGCGGTCGTAGTTGCCGCGTCCCTTTCTAAGGTAATGGTCCGCACCCCAATAGTCGGGGTTTCGCCGGTAGACGATGCTCCGTCCAACATCGAGGCTTTCCAGCATGTACTCGCCGGTCCCGGGGCTGATCTCCAATCGGCTTTCGTCCAGGCGTGCGCCCGTTTCCTGGTACCATTTCATTGACCAGACGGGCAATGAGCCCATTTGCGTGATCAGTCCCTTCTTGGGGACCTCCTCGGCGAAGGTGAACTTGATGGTGTGCGGATCGAGGATTTTCGCCTCCGCAATGACCTGCTTGATGTAGTTGGCATAGGAAGGGGTTCCCTGCTCGATCAGCAGTTCGTGCGTGAACAGCACGTCCTCTGCCGTCATCGGCGTGCCATCCGAAAACGTCACGTCATTGCGCAGGTGGATGATCACCCAGCTCTCGCTTTCCGGGTACTCGATGGTTTCGCAAAGCACGCAGTAGTAGGAGCCGACCTCGTCGGATGTCGTCTCCATGATGTCTTCATAGCCGATGGTCGAAAGAGCACCCCAGCTGCCCCTGCCCGTTGCATAGGGGTTCATGCTGTCAAAGGTTCCGATCGTTGAAATACTGATCTCGCCACCAAGCGGTGCATAAGGATTTACATAGTCCAAGTGCGGGTCGTCGGGCGCGTATTTCAGTTCATCGTATTCGTTGAAGCCGTGACTGATGATGATCTTCTCGGCGTCATCGGCGAGTGAGACCTGTGCCGGAAAGAGCCAGACCATGCCGACCAGGCAGAGACACGTCCGACTCAAGTTCGGCAGACTGGTTGTGCGGCGGGCGTTTCGGGGCATGTCAGCTACTCCGTCCATGTTTCAGAATGCGCAATTCTCTCGTCGGGCATTACCTAAGTTTGGAATTGGTGATCAAGCAAGCAAGAAGTGCTGACTTGTTGGTGAGGATGTCGTGTGCTCGAACGTGGCTCAGGAGCCGTCACGCATGCAGCTGCTCGCGATTCGCCCGGTCTGTCGGCAGGATTCGAAGTGTCTTGAAGTCGCGCGTCGGCCTACTGGCCAATTGTGCTGAGCCAGGCGATCAGGTCGGCCCTGTCACTTGCCTTGGCCATCCCCTTGTAGGACATTTTCGTGCCTGGCGCGAATTTTCTCGGGCTTTGGATGAAGCCGCTCAGGTTTTCTGGCGTCCAGGTGTCGACAACGGCGACGAGCTTGCCAGAATAGTTGAATCCGTCCACTGTTGCTACGGACCGGTCCACGATGTCGTACAGGCTCGGCCCGGTGCCGTTCTTTCCGTCTTCCAGGCTGTGGCAAGCCTTGCATTGCCGGAACAGCTTCTCGCCTGACGCGGCATCCGCAACGGCATAGATCTCGGCAAAGTCCACTTCGGCGACGTCTTCCTGAACGTCATGAGATTCAAGTGCGCCGGTGTCGATCACGTAGGCCTGATGATGGTCGTCGCCGCCATGCCCCGCGCTGTGGTAGATGAATTCGGCGCCGAACCCGCCGAGCAGGAAGATCAGAAAGGTGCCGCAGAAGCCGCCCACGATCTTTGTCATGGTCATGGTGTCGAGCATGTAATGTCCCGTCTCGTCTGGTCCTCGCAGCTGTCTATCCGCTTCCATTGGTGCCGTTCAAGGGTTAAGACGCACGACCTGTGGGCTTTGTTGCCGCACCCGGGAGTTGGACAATGACGGGACGCATCGCATTTCAGGGAGAGCCTGGCGCCTATTCCCATCAGGCCTGCCGCGAAACCCGGCCGGACATGGAACCCTTGCCCTGCCGAACCTTCGAGGATGTCATCGATGCAGTGAAGACGGGCGAGGCCGAACTGGCGATGCTTCCGGTCGAGAATTCGACCTACGGGCGGGTTGCAGACATACATCGCCTGCTTCCGGAGAGCGGGCTTCACATCGTGGACGAGGCCTTTGTCCGAGTTCGCATCAATCTCCTTGGCGTGCCGGGTGCGAGTCTCGACCAGGTCAAGCGCGCCCACAGCCATCTGGTGCTGTTGCCGCAATGCGCGCGGTTTCTGCGCGAACGTGGAATCGAGGGCAAGGCAAGTCCTGACAACGCACGCGCAGCCCGCGAAGTGGCGGCGCTCGGCAACCCAGAAGACGCGGCGCTGGCGTCGGATCTGGCAGCGGAAGTCTACGGGCTCGACGTTCTGGCTCGCGATGTAGAGGACGAGGATCACAACACGACGCGCTTTCTTGCCATGGCACGCGAACCTAATGATTCGCGCCGGGACGAGAAAATGATGACAACCTTCGTGTTCCGGGTCCGCAACATCCCGGCGGCACTTTACAAGGCCATGGGAGGGTTTGCCACGAACGGCGTCAACATGACCAAGCTGGAGAGCTACATGGTCGACGGATCGTTTTCGGCAACCCAGTTCTACGCCGACATCGAGGGGCACCCGGAGGACGAGCCGGTCAAGCTCGCGATGGAAGAGCTCGCGTATTTCACTTCGCTGCTTCATGTCCTCGGGACGTATCCTGCCGACAAGAATCGGTAGGGCCGGACTCTCTTTGCTTCCGGGCATCGAGCGTCTATATCGCGGCTCGGAAAATGGACTGGATCAACTCGCTCTCATGCCGACTCTTCTCCTAATTTGCGGTGCGCTGCGCCAAGGCTCGCTGAACCGCAAGCTTCTGGTTGCCGCCGGACAGCGTTGGCCGGGGGACACGGTGATGGCCGATCTCGACATGCCGCTTTACAACGGCGACATCGAGGAGGCGGAAGGCATTCCCGAGGCGGCTACGCGCGTCAAGCGGCAGATTGAAGCGGCGGACGCCGTGGCCATATCCACGCCTGAGTACAACCAGTCGATTTCGGGTGTTCTCAAGAACGCGCTCGACTGGGTGAGCAGGGGCGAAGGCAACCCTTGGCGGGACAAGCCGGTGGCAATCATGTCGGCGACGGCAGGACGTGCGGGCGGCGCACGCGCGCAGTATGCCTTGCGGCTTGCTCTCAACACATTTCAACCGAAACTCCTTACGGGTCCCGAGGTCATGGTTGCCCATGCTCAAAAGGAATTTGACCCGGAGGGCCGTCTTGTGGGCGAAAGCTACCAAAAGGCGCTTGAGGCGCTTGTCGGGAAGCTTGCGTCAGAAGCCGTTCGGTAACCGGGCTTGCGCGAAGGGACTTCGCGGCGGGACTATCGCCTTCGGTCGCGCCGGTTGGACATGGGCTGGAACGCGACACCTACATGGGCCTCGCAGTATGGCTTGCCTTGCTGGACGGCTAGGCCGCAAAACCAGAATTCGTCGGTTGCGGGATCCCCTATGGGCCACTTGCAGGTTCGTTCCGTCAGCTCCAGGAGCCCGATCTTCTTTGCCGTCTTTTCCACTTTGCGCACGTTTTCGAGCGCCTCTGGGCTGATCTCGTTTGCGGACGGCTGCGGCGGCAGAGGTCGCCCGGCTGGCACGATGGGTTTGCGGGGGGCGACCGCGACCTCGACAACGCGGACCTGAGAGGTCTTTGTCTGCGTCGCGGGCTTCGATGAGGACGCCCGGGACGGCTTCTTTTCGGGAGCTGAAGCTGATGCGCCGGCCCGGTTGGAAAGGCCCAGGCGATGCACTTTGCCAATGACCGCGTTTCTGGTGACGCCACCCAGATCCTTGGCGATCTGGCTGGCGGACTTGCCCTCGGCCCACATTTTCTTGAGACCTTCTACGCGCTCGTCTGTCCACGACATCGGGAATTCCTGCGTTGTTCGAACAGAACTATTCTAGTGATGCGGGGAGGTGTTGCAAGGGTCTGCCTCCAGTTGGGTGCTTTTTGGGAGTCGGGCCAAGCTGATCTATCGTCAGGCCTCCGGGTTCGCGAAGGATGGACTGCCCAGACGAACTGGACGGGCTGCATCGAGTGCTTCCATGGTCTGGCGAAGACCGTTGACGGTCTGTGACTAAAGGAATGAAGCGCATGCTGCGATGAAGCGTCCTTGTGAAACACGCCCGCGCGGCTTGGCGGCAACGGTCATTGCGGCCGTCCTGATGCTGCCAGCCTGCGGCGGCGGTGTTGACGGTCTACGGTTGGCAGCGAAGGCGCCACGCCGCCAATTGCGGCACCGACGCCTGTGCCGCCGTCCCCGCCACCTCATCCACTTGCCAAGCCCCTGCCTGCCGCGATCCGCGTTCCTTACCGCCTCAGTGGCGGCCGCGTCGGGATCGGCCCGGCCTTTTCGAGTGAGAGACTGGCTCTCGATGACCTTGTAACCCAATCCCGTCGCGGGACGATTGAGGTCGGCTCCGGGCGCTGGCGAGACCCGCTGGGTCGGGACGGCAGCGCCAGCGCGGCGGAGTTGGTCCGTTTCCTCCGCTCCTTCCAGACGCGCCAGGAACGCGAAGGAGGGGACGACCTGGTCATTGTCGATTTCGAGGCGCAGAAAACCCTCTGGATCGACAGCACTGCGCTTGCCTCGGAGCGCAGGGCGGTTCTGGCGGCGCTCCGCAACATAAACGCCAGCCTTCCCTGCGGGAGTCGCATCCTGCTCGGGCCCGACATTGCCGAGCGCCTCGTCACCACGGACATTCCCGAAGACGAAATTCATGTCCATTTCACGGACGGAAAGGCGCTCTGGCCGACCGATGAAGAAGGCGACGCCTACGGCCCGAACATTCTCGGGCTTGGCGGGTCGAATTTCTACCGGGACAGGTCTCGGATCCTGGGCGGGTACGCCTATTTCGACCGAGAAGCGATTGGGCGCGGCAACGCGCGGATGGAAATCGTCGTCACCCACGAGATCCTGCACGCGTGGGGGATATGCGCGCATGTCGATCCGCATGCGTATCCGAAGGCCGTGCTCGTGCCCTTCGTGCCGCGCAATCTGAACAAGGTGCCGCGTCTCTGGCTGACCGTGGAGGGAGAGGCGCAGCTGGCAGAGACCATCCTCGTCCCCGGGACGCGGGTTTCCGACCTGACGGTCGCCGATCTCGGACCATGGGAAGACGAGGGGTTTCATCTCGTTGGTCAGGCCTGCCTTGGCGAAATCGACTAAGGAGATGTTTCCTCAAGTTTGAGCCAGTAACGAGTGTACCGCCGCTCACCCGTGCGGGTGAGAGCACCCATCTCAACGAGATCCTGCAAGTCCCGTGTAGCTGTCGCCCGCGACGTCCCAGTGATTGAAATGTA
>JAJEGW010000040.1 GCA_022819605.1 Silicimonas sp.
TCGGCACGACGTCCCCAGAGCGCCACTTGCGCCCCGCCCAAGGCAAGGGACAAGGCGATCTGCCCGCCCATGGTGCCCGAGCCCAGCACGGCGCATCTGGGTAGGTCAGCCGACATAGTGCCAGCCACAGTCGCGCTTTTCGGCAAGCCCCTTCGCGACGAAGTCCTTCAGGCTGGCGTCAATCGACACCAAGGCGCGCCATTCGCGGACCATGTTCTGGTCGTCGCAGCACTTGTCGCGGAGTTCCGAAAAGGAAATGCCCGGGTTCGCCTTCATGTGAGTGATCATCGAGGCCTCCACCTTGTCCACGCGGCGCCGGCAATCGTCGACCAGTTTCTGGGATTCGACGACGGTCTTCACGTCATCATGGGCCAAGAGAACGGACTGCACGTCACGCTCGATCAGAAACTTCTCAATCTTGTCGAAAGTGGCGCGCATCACGTTTGGATCCTCATAGAGATAGAGAACCGGATTGAAGGGTGGCAACAGCGGGTCGGCGAGGACCAGCGTCTTGGTCGAAAGCTCAAAAAATCCCACCTCAGACATTGAATGGCCGGGCACTTCGACTACCTCCAAAGCGACACCGCCGCCTAGATCGATCACGTCGCCATCCTTGATGAATTCCTCGATCGGGCCTTCGGTCGGTCCCATCCAGTCGAGATATTCCGTGTTGAGATCAAATTGTTCGCCCTCGGGAAATGCGTGCACGATGGTCCTGGCGTTCAGCATGTTGTCGGCCACGCGATCCGCGCGGGCGTGATGACCCAGAATCTTGCAGCCGGTCTCGGCCTTGAGCCAGCCGTTGTTGCCGACGTGATCCATGTGTTCGTGGGTCAGGAGCAGGAAGTCGAGGTCGCTGCGCGCAATGCCAAGCTCTTCGAAGGCTTGCTTGAGCGCCGGCAGGCCACCGTGGAGGCCGCTGTCGATCAGGCCGATCCTGTCGGTGCCGCGCACAAAGAAGACCCGGGTTGCCGTCTTGCCTTCGTGATCCCCGGGCAGTCCCATCGAGACGGTGGAAAACGGGCCGGACTGATGGCTGATGACCGACATTTTCATTGCGGTTCTTCCTCTATTGCCCCCTTGAAGGCAGGAGCGCGTTCTTCCACGAAGGCGACGATGCCTTCATGGCCGCCTTCGGTTGCAAAGAGAGCGTCAAGCGCGCGTTGTTTCAGCGTCAACCCGGCATTGAGCGCCGCAATGAGCCCATCGTCGCCGACACACTTGGCTTCCCGCAGGGCTGTCGGCGCAAACTCGGCCAGCGCTTTGGCGAATTCCGTCGCCCGCGGCATTAACGCATCAGGTGCCCCGGTCTCGACTGCTTCGGCAACTGGCGTCATCCGTCCCGCAATCTGGACTTCCTTGGCCTGCATCGCCCCCTGCACACTGGGCAGGCGCAGTGTCCCGCAACCGCGTGGGATGAGGCTGAGCTTGATTTCCATGTGCCCCAGCTTGGCCCTTTCGTTGACGAAGGCAAGGTCGCAGCACATCTCCGATTCAAATCCGACACGATGCGCATAGCCGTTGACCTCGCCAAGCGTCGCTTGGTGCGGTCCCGCAATCGGGTCAAAGGTCTGGCGCGAACGGCGCTGGAATCCTTCAAGCACGGTCTGCCCTGCACCGTGACAACCCGCGATATCTGCCTCCGCCACGATTCCTCGCCCGGTACCAGTCACGACCAGAACCCGGACCTCGATCGGCTGCCTGAAAGGATCGGTTCAGCAAGCCCTGCCCTGACATCCCCTGCGTCGCCTTCCAGCTGCCTGCGCCCCGGCCCGAACGGCTGGCATAGATGATCTTTGGGTAGCTCGCCGTGCAGTTACTATGGCCCAACCTCAGCCGGCCCATCACGCCAGTCCGGAAATTCTCGGTCACGACATCGCAGGCTTTGGCCAACTCCAGAAGCGGGACGCGACCATCCCGGTGCTTCAGATCGATCGTTATCGACCGTTCCTTCCGCTTCAAGGCGCGGAACGCCGCGCTCTCCCCTCCAACGAATTCCCCGATCACGTGCATCGACCCTATCCGCTCACCCTTGCCGGGTCGTTCGATCTTCAGAACGACGGCACCCATGCCCGCACACGTCTCTGTGCAAGGCAAGCCGAGCATCATGTGCGTGAAGTCAGGAATCCGGATGCCATCTAGGGCGCCTGACGCGTCGGTCATTCCGGCGTCCTCCCAAGGGTTGCGAGAAAACAGAGTCCCTCTCAGTTGGTAAAGCGTGTTACCATACAGAACTTGCTATTAAAACAGAAAAGATTCTAAATCGAATCGAGACTGGAAACAGGATTGCCGGCATGACGACAATGGCGGAAATCGCGAGGGAGGTCGGTGTGTCTCAAGGGGTTGTGTCTCGCGTCGTGAACAAGGACCAAACCCTCAGAATCAGCAAAGAAACGCGGGCACGCGTCGAATCCAAGACTATCGAAATAGGCTACTCTCCTAATGTTGTGGCACAATCCCCTGCCTCGTCGCGGTCTGGCACCTTTGCCGTCGTCGTGCATGACATCTCCAATCCGGTGTATGGTGAAATCCTGCGCGGGGCCCAGTAAGAGGCCGCCCGGCAGGGAATGGCCGTACTCTTGGGCGATGCCGCCACCCGGGACCGAAAGCAATGGGGACTCATATACCTAGCTAGCCAGACCGTCAGGCCGCCGCAGGCATTGATTTCACGGGTCAGAGGTTGCCAGCGCAAACGCCGCTCGCCGTGCAGATACGCCAAAATGTTGCACGTAACATTTCGAATTGGCTTTTATGGGTCGTGCGCAGCACGGCCTATAAAAGCGATGAGCTGAGCCGCGCGCGCCCGAGGTTGATGCTCTATGGGATTTCTATTCGCCCCGGTGCGTCTTGTCGCGCAAGGGAATTGCGGATC
>JAJEGW010000117.1 GCA_022819605.1 Silicimonas sp.
ATCGCCTTGACCAGGGTCGATTTCCCGGCACCGTTCGGGCCGATGATCGACACGACTTCGCCCGCATCCACATGGATTGAGACCCCGTGGAGAATTGGCAGGTCGGGCGCGTAGCCTGCGATCACGTCCTTGGCCTCCAGCGCATGCGGCGCGTTCACGGCAGATCCCCCAGATAGGCATCCAGCACCGCTGGGTCGCGGCGCGCGCCTGCCGCATAGCCTACGTAAAGCAGGCGACCCTGCGCCATCACGAAGATCGGGTCGCAGATCGACATGACCACGTCCATGTTGTGCTCAATTATCAGGAATGTGTAGCCGCGCTGGTTCAGCGCCTTGATCTGGTCAACCAGCGTCAGCATCAATGACGGGTTCACTCCGGCAGCGGGCTCGTCAAGAAGGATGATCTTCGGATCGGCCATGAGAACGCGCGCAAGCTCCAGCAGTTTCAACTGGCCGCCAGACAATGTGCTGGCCTGATCGTTGCGCACGCTGGTCAATTGGCAGAAGTCAATGATCTCGTCAGCTCGCGCGCGGGCCGCGCGCTCTTCCCGTGCCACCGTTCCAGACCGCAGCCAGTTGTTCCAGAACCGCTCGCCCGATTGCCCGTGCGGAACCAGCATGACGTTCTCAAGAACTGACATTTCAGGAAACGGACGCGGGATCTGGAACGTGCGAGACAGGCCCTCCGCGAAGATCCGGTGCGGCGGACGGTTCTGAATCGGCACCTCATCCAGAAGCACCTCGCCGGCATCCGGCCGCATAAGACCCGCCATGGTGTTGAAGAGCGTCGTCTTGCCGGCGCCGTTAGGCCCGATCAGCCCGCCGATCACGCCGCGCGGCAGGTTGAAAGAGATCGCGTCGACCGCCGTGAAGCCCCCGAATCGCTTGGTGACGCCGCGCAGCTGCAGGAGCGTATCCGCGGCCACGGTCAGGCGACCTCGCCCTGACGGGCTTTACCGGCCAACCGATTGTCACCCTTGTTGAGATTGTATTTCATGATCCGCCCGTGCCGCCCGGTGACGTCACGCTCCAGCCCGTAGACCGCACCCTGCGGACCGGTCGACCTGTCTCGGACCGCCTCGATCTCGCTACGATCCCGGTCCGTCAATTCGACTTTGAAGGCGTGGAGAGTCTGAGGCAGCCGGTTGGCATAGCGCGCACCGACGATTGTCGCTGCGACATCGGGGCTGTCCAGCGTGGCGCGGAGCGCGATGTCGGAGATGTCTGAACCATGTCGGTCGGCCACCGTGCGCAGCGACGCCAGCAGATCCTGAAACAGCGCCCAGCCGCCGAACTCCTCGATGATCAGCCGGTACTTGACCAGGCTGCGGTTCTCAAAATCGAATCCGGGATCGGGCCTGCCGAGCCAAGCATCGTTCAGGAACCCGCCGGCGAGAACGCCGTAGGCGAAAATACTGACCCGTCTGCTTCTTGCGAGCGCGGCGAAGTTTCCCGAGGCACGGCGGTCGAGCAGGGAATATTGCACTTGGGCCGACGCGATGTCAGTCGTGTCGCACAACTCCGTCAGATGCTCGGCGTCGAAGTTGGTCACTCCGATCAGGTCGATCTTGCCCTTGTCGCGCAGGGTGTTGAGGTGCCCCATCACTTCGACATGACCCGGCACGGCATAGTCCCACCAATGGAATTGCACCAGATCCAGCCGATCCAGCCCCAACCGAAGCAGCGAGCGGTCTATCCCCGCTTCGACATCATCGAGCGTGAGCCTTGCCAGGCTGTCCCGATCAGGCACGTATTTCGTGTGAACCTTGACGTTGTCCAGCGCACCTCGCCCGCGGGATCGGATGAGTTCGGCGCGAAACCGGCCGATCTTCTCCTCGACGCCGGCATATATGTCGGCGCAATCGAAGGTGGTGACGCCGGCATCGACAAATCGGACCATGTCGGCAATCGCCTGATCCGCATTCACCGCGCCATGGTCGCCGGCAAGCTGCCAGCCACCCTTGATGATCGTCGAGACGAAATAGGCAGGCCGAACCGTGACTCTGGGAACCTCCGTCATGCCGCCCGAACTTGCGCCGTTTTCCAGATCGCCTCCCATATCCCGGTCCCGCTGCTTTCCTTCAGGAATCCTATTGGCAACCCGGTGCGATTTAGACGGGACTGCGAACCAGACGTGAAGAGAAATATCAAGATGTCCATCCGGCAATAGTGATGCATACAAAAGCAATGGAATGCCACCCATCACATCACCTGTCCGAAAATCGGTCAGAATTGCATGATCACGCGAATGCAGCCCCAAGCGCGTCCCGGAACCTCCTTGTCAGTCGTCCGGCGGTGATGGACGCTTCGGTGGATCCGGCATGTCGAACGGACCGGATGTCGCCTCGCCGGATCCGGGCTCTTCCCTCTAGCTGGGATCCTCGGTGCTTGGCGTCCTTCGGCCGTCGTCACCCGGCATGGAGCGGCCGTCTCGACGATGCCCGGTGCCAGGACGTGGCGGCGCGATCAACTGCGCCGCCTGTTCACCCAGATCACTCAGCCATGACGGTCTGTGGACTCCGGTCAGCGGGCGCCCGAGCCGCGCGGCCTGCGGTCCAAGGCTGGCAATCTCATCGGCGACTTCGGCCCGCTCTTCGACACTCATGACCGAAAGCGCCAGATCAAGCTCGTCGCGATCCCGTCCGCCGGCGGTACAGATGTCGTAGGAGTCCCGAGATACGAATTCACCGTTGCCATTCATCCGGAGCTTCAGCTTGCCAGCTAAAATTTCCGCCGTAGGTTCGAGACCAAGCCCGAAGCAGGTTTCGCGATCCGCCAGCTCTGTCAATGCAAGCAGGAGAGGCGTGGTGGTTGACATGCTGAACTCTCCGTCGGCGCACATGCCGTTCAGCCAGCCGCGGCCATGCCGGATGTTCGTGACGGAAACCGATGTCAACAGCACCGGAATCCGGCTACCCTCTCGACCAATGGCGGTCGCTGGAACCGTCAGGTCGAAGTCTGTGCTCTGGCGGTGCTGCCATCACGCGGTCAGCGCGGTCCCGTCGCCGATCAGGATTTCGCCGGAATCCAGAATCTGGAGCAACGCGGGCGCGATCTGCCTGAAAATCGCGCGGGCGACGTCCCAGACGCTGAGTGCATCCCGGCGTCGCAGTTGCGGGTAGTCATCTACACGGATGTCCTGCAGCAGCTCGGCAAGCCAGTCCCGTTCGTCGCTAGTTCTCGTCCCTTCGGTCAGCCAGCGGAACAGGTCCGCTCCCGAGGGACGCCCGGTGTAGCTGGCAAGATGCTTGCCGGAAAGCGATGACAGCAGACAGTGGTCCGGATCCGGCTTTCTGAACACATGTCTCGAAGGACCGTTCTCGAACCAGGTGAGAGGCATCGGCGCGTACCGGAAACGCTTTTCCAGCGGATTTACGTCATCCCTGGGAACGCACTTCCCCTCCCCACTTACCAAAGAGCTGTGGCGTCCAATGTCCGACGATTCAGGATCAGGAACCGTCCTTTCCATCTGCCAGTGCCAGCGCGCATGAATGTCTTCGCGCGTCGGAGCACGGTCGGTCCGCCAGGCACCGCCAATTCGGTCAAGACGCCAGAACTCGCGACGGCACGCTTCCACGTCAAAGGCCATTCGGCGACTCCTGAATTGCCTGGCACGACGACAGATCACCCGGAGCGAACGCACACCGTTCCCGGCAGGCATCTTTCCGTCATCATGTCAGCAACATGCATGTGCGGCATCTCGACTTCAAGATGCGCCGCCTTCTGCAGCGCGAGACGCTGCCGAGCATGGCACGTATCACGCGCGCTGCATCTCAAGATGAACATCCATCACAATTTCAGGACAGACGTTTTGCAGGGACAGATTCGCAAACGGGAACGTGGACCACCGCCAGGCATTCGACTACCCTGCCCCGCAACACGCCCATGCGGATCCGCAACATGCTCACAAACACCAAGCACGCCGGGTATTTTCTGTACCACTCGATTGGCATGTACCCGGGCAAGGAGCAGGAACTCGCCGAGGCCGCCGCGGAGTTTGCCGAGGTCTGGGCCGCGCCGAATGACAAGCAATGGGGCTATGTGCTGCTGCGTCGGCAGGACTTCATCGACTACTGGCGACGCATCATAAACGTGCCCAAGGGCTCGGCAACCACCTGCGAGAGCGTGACCGATGGCATG
>JAJEGW010000173.1 GCA_022819605.1 Silicimonas sp.
CCCTCGCGGACCAGCTTGTGCAGCGTCTCGCCGACGGTCGCGTTGCGCGCGGCGACGCGCTGCCGGCTCTGGAACTTTGTGAGCGGCGCCCCGGCATCGGCGAGCGCCTGCACTACGCGCTGCTCGGGCGTCGGACGCTCCGGCCTCGCGCCGTCCGGCACCTGCTTCCGCAGCCGCAGGGCAGCCCCGCTGCCGCCGTTGGCAAGTGAGCGTGCGCACGGCATTTGATGGTAGGGCTCTTAAATTATTCGATGGTCCTTGTTTGGCTGATTGCCGATCTGCGCCTGCGGAGGTGTCGATCGGTCATTGCCGTCGCAGGATTTCGTTCCAGTCCATGGCGCCGAATCGACCCGATTCCCTTCAAGGCCCGCCCGGATTCTCCAATCGATACGTCAAATGAATTTCAGCCCCCTGAACGGGAAATGAAGCTATACGCCGTTGAAACTGAAAGTTTTCCAAGCGCAGTCCCCGCTATTGTGCATGACGACCACGCAAGTTCCCGCCTGAGCATCGCAGAGATTCTTCCAGACAATACACCAATTCGGGGCACGCGGAAATGATGGCCAGACATGTTCGCACACCGCACACGCAACGAACGCCAAATAGTACCAACTGTCGAAACGGCACTCGAGGGGGCATAGCAATTTCACATGCGACTCCACTACCGAGATCGGAGTGCCACAACGCACGCTGCCGACCTATGTTTATGAGCAGTTTCAATCACTCAAATGTACGAAAGCCGATCCGGCAACTTATCCGACGAAGACCAGCCAAACCCTCCCTTTCGCTAGTATTCACTCAATTGCTCAGACCGGGAGCGAACCTGATCTCGATTGTCCTCTTCCAAATGGCTTACACCGGAGTCTGACCGACCCCGCCCATAGGCAAAGTTGGGCGACCTAAATCTCTTTCGTCATGTCGAAGAGTCCTAATCACAGCCGCCATGCTCAACCGCCTTGATGAGTTCCCGGACCTAGCATGAGAAAATTGCCGCTACTGGAATCCTCATTCTCGAATGGCAATTCGCTTATGAAAGAACCTGCCTCACGTTCGAACCACAGTCCGGTTGCGAAAGCACCGAGTCCTCGCTGATACTCCAGCCCAGCGAATCATGCGCTTGATCCGCAACAGGAAATAGCCGGGACCGACTATCATGGCATCATATCCACATGTCCGGTCTTTGAAAGTTCGGAACTTCAAGGCAATTGCCAATCTGGACATTCGACTCGACGATTCATTGACATTGCTGGCCGGCGTAAACGGTGTGGGCAAGACGTCGGCGATTGAAGCGCTTCTCGTAGCGGTTGCGGATGTTTGCAGCTGGCTGGCCCCGGAGGGCAAGGATGCATACTTTCATCCCTCCGGCGATCTGGTGCGCTACAACGCAGACGAGGGGCGGATTGCCGTCGATCTGGCCGTTCAACAAGACGTCGGGACCACGTACACTATTCGCTTCCAGACGAGCGAGTTGCAGTTCGGAGCAATTTCCAATGAAGAGTTGCTCAGACAGCTAAGCGAAAAGAATTCTCCCGTACCGCTTGTCGTAAGCTACAGCCAAGATCGCATCGGTGGTTTGGAAACCGAAAGGTCTCGTTGGTCATCCGAGACTAACCGCAAGGCAGCGCTCAACACGACTCCCCACGCCCTGTCAGATTTCAAGAACTGGTATTTCGAAAAGGAAAGCGACGAGGCGCGAGAGGCCAAGGATCGTGGCAACCTCAAATATTCGGATCCCGAAGTTCGCGCCGTTCAGGAAGTCATTAAGCGCATCGCGAAAACTTCGACGTCACTGAGGTCCAGGAAACCAGGCGGCAGCATGCAGCGAATGCTCTTCCTGAGAAAGGAAGGTGGGTCAGACATCCCTTTCGAAGCGCTGTCCGGCGGCGAGCAGGCATACTTTCTGCTTGCGGTCGATCTGGCGCGTCGCCTGCTTCTGGAATTTCCGGGCAGCACTCTTGCCGAAGCTCCTGGCTTCGTCTGCATCGACGAGATCGAGCTCCATTTGCATCCCGAATGGCAGCGCGAAATCCTGACGTCCCTGATGGAGCTGTTTCCAAGGTGCCAGTTTGTCGTCACCACCCATTCTCCACAGGTCATCGGCAGCGTGGGCGCGCGGCACGTGCGGTTGCTGTCCTCCGACGCACAGGGCAAAATCGACGTCAAGGTGCCGATCGCGTCAAAAGGCCGCGATACCAACTACGTGCTTGAGGGAGTCATGGATACCCCGGAGCAGGATCCTAAGGTTGACGATTTGTTCGGGAAGTTCGACCGGTTGGTAGATGACGGCGCACTTGACGAAGCGGAAAGGGTTCTTGATGAGTTGGACGATCTCGTCGAAGGTAAATCGTCCCGGGTCTCTCTTCGCAGGGCAAAATGCATACGCCTGCGCAGCGCAACCTAATGAGAGGTTCTCGGAAGGGCGAAGAACCTGAAGAGTTGCTGGCCTGGAAGGAGTTCCAGCAAGCCGCCGGCATCGAACCGTGCTACGCCGACTTCAGAGGGGCGGAAAAACAGGCGACGAGACGCGCACTTTTTCGCGAACAGACCGGTCAATGCGTCTATTGCGGTCGCGAAATTGATCTCGAACCTGGTGACAAGTCTCACTTCGAGCATTTCCGACCCCAATCAAGTCATTCGCATCTTGATCTTGCCTACCCGAACCTCTTCCTTAGTTGCGGTCAAAAGCGGGAGGACGGCGGAACCCAACCCACCTGCGGCAACGAGAAGGAGAATTGGTTCGAAGAGAATTGCCATATCGAATCCGCGCCCGAGGGTGCCTGCCAGCAACGATTCGAATTTGCTTCCGGTGGCGAAATTCTCGGGGACGGTTCGCCTGAAGCAGACAAAATGATCGCGGTTCTCGCCCTCAATCACCGCGAACTAATTGCCGAGCGATCGAAACTGATCGAGGAACTGGATAAGGAGCTCAACCAGGGATTGTCACATTGCGAACTGATTGAGAGTTTTCTCCATGTTTCCCCAATCGGATCCCGATTCAGTTTTGCAAATGTGGCAGTTCAGTACCTGCGGAAGCAACTCGCCTTCACGCAGCAGGCTTGATCTGCGCGCCACCTTGATACGTAGACGTTGCCCAATTCGGCATTGACAGAGGAAACTGAACGTCAGGAACCGACGAAGGATTGGGCGGAAATATCCGCATGCTCCAACTGTCTTTCGCCCTATGCTGCGGACGCCAATGATCTTGCTGACTCGTGGCGGCCGAAGGAAGCCGGGAAGTCCAACAGGCGACAAAACAACTCAAATGGTCCTACCGGGTAAAATGCCGCGTTCCCGGTCTTCCAGAATGCCGTGTGCGACGCCTCGTTGGGCAAAATGCCAACCGTACATTCCCGATGCCATGAGATCATTGGGGTCGATTGCTCGCACCGATTCAAACGCTCATTTGTACGATAGGGACTACGAAGTCTCGCATGCCGAAACGAGATTGGATTATATGCGACTTAAACTGAAAGTCTTGAGGTGCGAACCTCTCTACGATGTCAGACAACCGCGCACGGTCCGGTCTTTCCCTGGCCAAATGCGCCCTTCTCATTGCGCCTGTGCGCCTTCGCGTCAATTGCTGATGCCTTGATCACGCGATTTCGTGGACATCGCCCCGCCCTCGCCGGCGCAGCGTCCCGACCGGACCATGGCCAGCCGCGCCCGGCAAAATCAGCGGTTCGTGTCAGGCTTCGGGTCTGCGCAGCGGATTTGACGCACGGTTCAACGGTTCCGCGGCAGGCGGTAGCGGATGACGACCGACGCCCCGTTGCCCTTCGGCGGCGCATTGATCACTTCATCCGAGTTCGTCATTTCGCCACGCATCACCGCGCAGCAGGTGGGCATTCGATGATCCGGGCCGGGATAGCCTCCGACTTCCCCGTGAAGATCGCCGGAACGAACCTCAAGTGACTTCTTGCCCGTTTCGGTCGCGCGTTCGAACCGGGCTCGCAACGCGGCACGAAAATCCTCGGCGGCTGGACGCATTCGGCTTCTCCCCTGGCTGAGACGTCAACGAGGCGGCACGTGGGTGCATCCTCCGGAATACTGCAAGCGCAAGGCGCAAGGGTCCGACGGAACCGGCTGGAATCCGCCGACGACGTCACGGCGCTACGAGCGAATCCATGCGCGGCGAAGCGCCAAAACGACATCGCCCGAACGTCCAGGCGCCCCTCCGGCGACGTCGTCGGCCCGCACCGGCAGGACCTTGCCTCTCGCGCCGGAGACAGGAAACCGAGATTCGCGAACGCAACAGAACCGGGAGAAAGACAATGCCCAACCGACGACTGACCCAGAACCTGATCGACGCCCTCGAGCCCGACGGCTCAATCCGCGAGTTCCGCGACACCGAACTCCGCAGTTTCGGCGTCCGGATCATGCCCTCCGGCCGCAAGTCGTTCTTCATCCATGCCCAGGCCGGCAAGCGGCGCAGGTGGACGACCCTCGGAGACGCGCGAACGATGCCACTGGCACGGGCTCGGACGCTCGCCCGCGCACGGCTGGCAGCGCTCCGGAACCGCGACCCCTCGCGCGCGCCGGAGGCCTCGGCCGAGACCCCGTTCGAAGTCGTGGCCAAGGCCGCGTTCCGCCGACACGCCCGGCTCTGGAAGCCCGGCACACTGGAGGTCAACAGGCTCTACCTGAAGCACCAGATCCTTCCCCGGTTCCGGGGACAACCGGTCGGCGCGATCACCGCCGAGGACGTCAGGCAATGGTTCGCCTCGCTCCGACCGACCCCCGCCGCCGCCGACCGGTCGATGCCGGTCCTGTCGGTGATCATGCGCGAGGCGGAGACGCTCGGCTGCCGCCCGGAGGACAGCAATCCGTGCCGGAACATCCGCAGGTACCGGCGGCGCGGCAGGGACCGGTTTCTCTCCAGTGACGAGGTCCGCCGGCTGGGCAAGGCGCTCGCAAGGCATGAAGGCCGCATCCTGGCCGCCGCCGTGCGGCTGCTGCTCCTGACCGGCTGCCGCAAGGGCGAGATCATGACCCTGCGGTGGCGGGACTACCGCGACGGCCGTCTCTTCCTGAGGGACAGCAAGACGGGACCGCGGACCGTCTGGCTTTCCTCCGCCGCCCGCGAGGTCCTGGACGGCCTGCCGAGACGGCGCATGTGCGTCTTTCCGGGGCGGAGGAGAAGGAAATCCGCATCGCTGCAGGCCCTGGACCAGTTCTGGCGGAACCTCCGCGACGAGGCGGACCTGCGGGACGTGCGCCTGCACGATCTGCGCCACTCCTACGCGACCCTGGCCCTCCAGGCCGGCGAGACCGTCCCGACCATAGGCCGCCTTCTCGGCCACTGCGATCCGCACACGACTCTGAAGTACATCCACCTTGCGGACGAGACGGTGCGCCAGGCCGTCGACGCCGTGGCGCCGGTCCTGTGCGGGGAGCGACGGCCATGACGCGGCGGATGCGGCTGAGCTACGCCGGGATCCTGCGCCTCAGGCCCGACGGGAAGGAGTACACGGTCTGGGACACGGCCGCTTCCGGCCTCGGCGTCCGTGTCCTGCCCTCCGGATCCCGGGGATACGTCGTCCAGCAGAGGAGCCCCGGCGCCAAGCGGCGGGTCTCGCTGGGCTCGACGATGCTGAAGAGTGTCCGCGAGGCCCGCAGGGAATGCTTTCAGATCCAGCTGGCAGGGAACGCCGCCGGAACTGGAACCAGTCCGCCGCCCGCGGCCGCCGCGCCCCTGTTCGGCGACTACGTCGCCGACCCGTGGATGGCCAGCATGCGCGACCGCTGGAAGCCGTCGACGCTCAAGGCCGTGCAGTCAGTGCTCCGGAGCCGGCTGCTGCCCGCGTTCGGGGACCTGCCGCTCGACGGGATCGCCCCCGCCGACGTGGACGCCTGGTTCGACCGCTTCAGCGCCACGTCGCCCGGCAACGCCAACAAGGGCCTGGCGCTTCTCCGCCAGATCATGAACCACGCGGTCGACAACGGCCATGTCGCCGTGAACCCCGCCCGGCTGACCAGGATGAACCCGAGGCCCCGGCTCACGAGATTCCTGTCGGCCGAGGAGATCGTCCGCCTCCACGAGGCGCTCGACGCGTGCGTGGCCGAACGGCCCGAGCGGGAGATGCAGGCCGATATCATCCGCCTCCTGCTCTACACGGGAAGCCGCAAGAGCGAGATCAAGGACCTGCGGTGGTCCGAGGTCTGCGGCAACGCGCTCCGTCTCGCCGACGGCAAGACCGGTCCGCGGACGGTGTTCCTGAGCGCGGACGCCCGCGCCGTCATCGAACGGCAAAGAACGGGACGGGAAGGCACTTACGTGTTCCCCTCTCCCATCCGTCCGGGCAAGCCCCTGGGCGATGAGCTCTCGCTCTGGCCCAGGGTTCGCAGGCGGGCCGGACTTGCCGGCGTCCGGCTTCATGATTTGAGGCACACGTACGCCTCCCAGGCAGTCATGCAGGGGATTCCGCTGCCCGTCGTGGCCCGGCTCCTTGGTCACAGCGAGGCACGGATGACGTTGAGATACGCCCATGTCGGGGATCGCGAAATCGTCGCAGCGGCGGATAGGATCGGCCAGGCGATCTCGCGGGCACTGGACGGTCCGGACTGACCTGCAGGGTCCCTCAGCGCTCGCGACGGGAAGGCGGACGGGAGCGCCGCACGGGTCCAGCTGTTCCGACCACGCTGATTCGACTGCGTTCCCTGCGGGAGACCTGAATGCGTCCCGCGACGGCAACGGCGAAATTCCCCACGCCGATACGGGTTTGACTTGTACGCCGTTGAAACTGAAAGTGTCATTCCGCCGACAACTGCAGGGTGCCTTAGGACCCCGTGCGGCCCCGCCTGTCCATGGTCGAAATCACCCTTGTCAACAGGGACAGAACACAGCTTCCAGGAGGGCGGACGGATGCGCCCCTACGGGGCGCATCCGTCGATCGCAACGTGTTGACAATTCGGGCGGAATTGTAGTTCATCGAGACATGCCCTCGAACTCAACACCTCAAGCGGGAAAGCGCGTCGCGCGCATCAGGATGACCCTCACCGCGCGCACCGTCGAGGCGCTCCAGCCGAAGGCGAGGGCCTACACCGCATGGGACGACAGAATCACCGGATTCGGCGTCCGCGTTCAGCCGTCCGGATTGCGCTCGTATCTCGTCAACTACCGCGCCGGCGACCGGGGCAGGAAAGCGCCGCACAGGCGCATCGTCATCGGACGCCACGGGCACATCACCGCCGACCAGGCACGCCGCCGCGCCCGGGAGATCCTCGGCCGCGTCGCCCTGGGCGAGGATCCGCTCGCCGACCGTGCCCGCACACGATCCATCCCAACCCTGCGCAAGGCCTTCAAGGACTACCTGGCCGTCGGGCCCAGGCGAAGGGACAGCACGATCGCAAACTACCGCCGCGCCGTTCACCGGGATCTCGGCGACTGGCTCGACCGGTCCCTCGACGACATTGACAGGCGCGACGTCGAGCGGCGGTTCCACGAACTGACCGAACGGCCGGGCTGGGTTCAGGCGAACACCGCCATGAAACTGCTCGGCGCGATCTACCGCCGACCATGTCTCGATTTCGAGGACTTGCGCAATCCGGTCGAGCTCTGGCGCGCCGCTGGTGGGCGACTGCATCGCCCGCGCCGCCGCCGCATCCAGCCGCCGCCGGAAGTCCTGCCATGCTGGAACCGCGGCTTCGAGACGGCGGTGCGCAACCCGGTCGCCCGCGACGCCTTCCGTTTCGGCCTCTACACCGGCATGCGGCTCACGGAAGTGATTTCCCTCGCCTGGACGCAGGTCGACATGGCGGCCATGACCGTCCGCATCGAGGACACCAAGAGCGGCGAGCCGCTCGAGTTCCCGGTCACGCGACAGCTTGCCGCCATCCTGGGGTGCCGGTTCGCCGAGCGGGAACGATATCCGGGAAAGGCGCAGGCGTGGGTGTTTCCGTCCGAGACCAGCGCGTCCGGACATCTCGAATCCATCCAGCATCTGAACGCGCGCATCGGCGAGGCCGGCGGAGCAAGGTTCTGGTTCCATGCGCTCCGCAACTGCTTCATCACCATCGCCGACCGGGAACTCATGCTGCCCACTAGCATGACCAAGCGGCTGGTCAACCATGCTCCGTCCAATGACATCACCGAAGGCTACGCCGCCGACTGGACCATGCAGCAATTGCGCGATGCTGCCCAGCGGATCGCGGACAGGATTGACGAGTTGATTCGCGGAGCGGGTCCCGAGCATGCGATTGCTTCGGAGACCGCATTCCGGTCGTTTGCGAACATCGTCGGATCCTCGTAGCGCGGCAGTTTCAGCAACGGGCAACTGCACGTCCTCGGCCTCCGGTCGGGAAAAAGGGATCTGCCCTGTTAGCGAACATCCAGCCAACAAATACCTGGAAACCTCACAACCACGTCACCCGAGAAAGATCTTGCGCAGAATCGAGCTCACTTGACATTGGATTTCAACGAGAATAGAACAAATGGCGAACCTTCTTCTCTCTGGACATCCACAACATCTTGTGGTGAATTGAGCTTCATGGACAATGACTGCCAAAGTCGGGACCAACGGATCCGAGACCCCATCCATGACGTGGTGGCTTTCTTGGGAACCGACGAATTCGAGCAACTTATCTGGGGGCTGGTCAACACCCCGGAATTTCAGCGACTACGACGCGTGAAGCAACTCGGGTTCTCAGAGCTTGTCTACCCCGGAGCGACACATACGCGATTCTCACACAGCATCGGCGTCTTCCACACCGCCCGTCAGTTGGTCGAATTCCTGAAACAGTCACCAAGTGGAAACCTCTCGTCAGAGAGAGCAAACACTGCTGTTTGCGCTGCGCTCCTCCATGATCTTGGCCATGGCCCCTTCAGCCACGCCTTCGAAAGCTGCGAAAAGGTGCGTGGCAAATCCAAAAAGCATGAAGCCTGGACTACGGATATCATTACCGGAGACACTTGCGTCGCAAATCGGTTGTACGAATTTGACCCAACGCTCCAGCAGGGCGTTGCAAATCTTTTGAAAGAAGAATTCCCGTCGGACATATACTCCTCGATAGTCTCAAGCCAGTTCGACGCTGATCGTTTGGATTATCTGCGTCGCGACAGACTAATGACAGGAACAGGCCATGGCGGGTTTGACTGGGCTTGGTTACTCAACAACCTGGAGGTCGAGACATTGACTATCGGCGGCGACGGAACGGACGACACAATTGAGGTCGAAAGTTTTGTTCTCGGCTCAAAGGGTCTTCGTTCTGCCGAAGCCTACCTTCTCGGACGGTTTCACTTATATACTCAAGTTTATCTTCACAAAACGACTCGATCCGCCGAAAAGATGCTCGGTGAACTGCTTCGACGCGTCTCAGAACTCATTTCCGGCGGGGACGGAAACAAAACCATGCTGCCGAAGCTGCATCCACTTCGCGCCTATTTTGAGGACGGTGGCGATACCTTGCAGAATTATCTGGCCCTCGATGACTCCACGATTTGGGGCAGCTTGCCAATTCTTGAACATTCAACTTGCAATTCCGTGTCCGAGCTGGCTCACCGCTTACGTAATCGTGCACTTTATAAGTGCTTCGATGTCGGAGCCAAATCAAAGGAGATCGGAGGGGATTGTGAACTTCGCTTTCGCAAGATGCTCAAAGAGAGTTCACTGGATACTATTGATGTCCTTGAAGACAGTACAAATGTATCGCCCTATAAGTTTCTCGATTACGAAAGTCCTAATGCCTTATCAAAGATTATGATTCGGAGGCCCGATGGCTCTCGTCGGCATGAAGATGTCGCCAAGATTTCACCGGTCGTCAACTCGTTGGGCGAAGAGAAGGTTTTTCGTGTTTACTCTCGCGATGACGGTGTGAGAGGTCAACTGGAATCGATATGGGAGGAGGTGAAGGAATGATGGATCTGGAAGAATATGCGGCAGCCGTTGTCCATGTTGCCGGAGGTCAAGTTGTAGGGAAAACACGACTTCAGAAAATTGCGTACCTATTGGAAGAAATGGGACTGGGCTTTGGATTGGACTTTGACTACCATAATTTCGGTCCCTTTAGCGCTGAACTTGCTTTTGCAGTCAACGATGCTGAAGCGCTGGGCTATTTGGAAACGCGGGAAAAATATGGATATCACGAAGTACCCTATACAACCTTTGAGGCTCTTCCCGAAGCGCCAAAATTTGAAGAAGACGCAAAGCAATCGGATCGGCAAGAGGCGGTGAAAACTATGGAGGAATACTCCGCCGTTGTTTTGGAGCTTGCCGCAACGGCTGTGTATCTTGAACGCAATGGTTACGACGATTCGGCTTGGGAGGAAGTAGAGAAACGGAAGGCGGTAAAGGCTACGGAGCCTCGCTTAAGTGCTGCGAGGAACTTGGTCCAAAGTCTAAGACTTTAGGCCACTGGCGAGCATCATTCAGCGCGGGCACACCAATCCACCGGGTGCTTGTTCCGACTGCGCAGCTGCCGTCATGCAGGCATTTCTTGTGCACGGTTTTGTAGCAGTGGTCACATTTTCTTTTCCAGCGGAGTGAATTTTCGGCCTTCACTCCCTGCGTCGGCCTTCCAATGGCAAAGCCTGGCACCACCATAGTCATGCCGTTGACGATTGCGTTGCTTTACCGTGGGATCTACCAGTTGCCGTTTGCACAAAATCGCCAACCCGTCACCGGACGACGTTGGCCGTGCGATGCCCGTTCTGCGCTCGTGCAGATCGTGGAAGGGTCCGCACACAGGACCGTCAACCCCAAAGATCTGATCGGTGTTCAACGAAAAACCGCTGGCAGAAGGCTATCTCTTGTGCACCCAGGGCCGGTTCCCGTTTGGCCTGTCTATCAAGGCATTGGCGGCGGTTAAGGAAAATCGCGCTGCGCACACAGCGGAGAGGGGCCATCGTGAAGAGCATCGCCGAGCTGGGACTCGTTCAGCCATCGTTAGAAACGTCCAACATCAAGGACGACGCAAGCGCATGGATGTGGCGGTCATGCAATAGCCATTGGATGACCTCGTGACGTGGATCCCGGGCACGAAATTGCCAAAACGCAAATTTACCGCATAGCAAAAAACAACCCGCAGAAGTTCCCCGAGATTCGAAATAGAGACATTGTTTTGCGAGACCTTCACTGCCAATTGCATCAAGTCCCCGCAGAGTCTTGACTTCCAGCAGTGTCAAAATCAAGTTTGCTCTTGACAGCACTTTGGTCATCCAATCCAAATCCACACGGTATCGGGGCCCCGATCTTGCTGCACTCGACGAAATCATTAACTTGAATTGGTGTAACCACACCGATATCTTTCTTCTTCTTCTCCTTTCCGACAACCACATTATCAGAAAACAATTCACGTTGCCTACTGCTATTGGAGCTAGCAGAGATTGGAACTTCATAAACGAAAGTCTTATCTATCTCAAAAGAGTCCAGTCTCCACAAGATTCCGTCTCCAAAATCCAAATACACGATTGCAGAAGCTCTGCTCCAGTTATGCAACAGTTTACCTCTCCCAAACCATTCCACCTGAAGCGAAAGAGGGTCATGGCAAATTGGATGGCTTGACAACCCATCGATGAAATGAAACTTGTCAGAGTTTTGACTATACCCGTGAGCCCCTTTTCTATCTCCATTCACGACCCAAACCATGTTGCCGTAAAATTCTTCTCGACTCCGCATTTCTTTCGGGTGAATCGGAGAGTTCTGCATTTCAATAACCAAGCCACTAGGAGTCTTTACGTCCGCAATATGTTTTTCACCAGACTTCGGATCGACGTGAACGACTTCTTGCCAATCAAAAGGAAACCGATCCTTCCATGTCCGGTGCCACTCAGTTTCCGTTTCCCACCAAGGATCGCAATCCTCTTTCCGTTTGTGAGCCCAATGCCAAACCACATGTTCGCCACACTTGGCTATCGTTTGACCCCCGCAGCACTGGCATATCCCCCTCATCCCCGGCTGAGCTTCAGTACGTTCGCTGTCAACGATCGCATAACGCATCAAGTATCCCCTTTCGACTACGATACAATGAAGGTTGAAATGCCTCAATTCGTCGCTTTGCGCCTCACTGCGTCGCACGACTCCGTCCGGGACACTGTCAAGCGGCACTCAAATATCCGATGACTAGGATGTACTCAACACCAACACACATTGGACGGGCATCCGCAAATATCTCCTCAGCGTGAAATACCTTCCCACTTACTCCAAAAAAAGTTCATTGATACATCGCCGGACTCCTTTGTGAGGAACACAACGACGGAGTTGATCGCCATCGAATCGTACAGCCCGATGCGGTGGAATTCCTCAACCTACATGCCCAACACTTGCGTCTTCGACCGCAGCCGTCAGAACGCGCCGAAGTGGATCATCCCGTTGAGTCCTGCAAGATTCCGTTTGTGACGGGCCGCCCTTCGGCGGAATTTCTCGAGTCTGCAAGCAAACTTTCACCTCTTAGCTGTCGGCAATTTCCATGAAAAAAAATGGCCGTTCCTGACTAGATCCGAAACCCGCCCGGACTGACCGAATCCTCGGCCAACGCGCTGACGCATTTATGTTGCCTCATTTTGCAATGCCTCGCTTGAGCGCCGGACATCACTTGCTGCCGCAGGATCAAATGCGGGTTCGCTCCGCAATCTCCGATAGGCTTCCGAAGCCATCCATTCGCTCACCGTTTCCCGGAACCGCACGTCGTTCATGTACCGCACGAAGATCTCTTCGTTCTGATCCATGCGCTCGATGAAGAGCTGCCGGATCAGGTTTTCGAACACCAAGGCGAACCTGTCTTCGGGATTCACGTCGGCTGCATGCCTTAGAGCCTCTTCTTCGACCGCCGCCTCAACGATTTGATCGAAGAACAGTTGATCTGCTTGATTGAAATCGGTGCCGAAGCGCTCGTTCACGATGTCGATGAATTGTGAAAGCGGAACCTCCTGTTCCCGGACCAAGCCGCTGCCAACCTCAGACGGCCCATCGAGAGCACGCGCTTTGCCATCCCGAAGCGGGATGGAACCTTCTGCAATTTTCTGCAGGCGATAATATTCCAGCCGCACGTCGTCATCAAGGTTGTAGGCCGGCCCGCGCCGGCGCCACGGCAGCTTTGCCGAAAGATGGCGCAAAAAGACATGCAGTCGCTCAAGGTCGGAATCCTGGTATGGAATGATCTGGCTCAGGAAGCCGTAGAGACTGCGGAAGGCCTGCATTTTGCCGCGCAGCAGCTCGGCGCCTTCATCATCGTTGCGCTGTACCGAGATGAACCGTGACACTGCCGGGTCGAGCGCTGCATTGATCTCCCTGTGGTCGGCTGCACTCTGGCGCAGCTTCGGCTTGAAGTAAACGGTGCAGAACCGCTCCACCTCGTCGTGGAGGTACAGCCCTGCCGCATCGAGTTCTCCCTTCATCGCGTACATGCGGTCCGGATCGACTTCCTCGCCCATCTCGGCCCCTTCGTAATAGGACTTGAAGGCCTCCCGGATCTCCTCCCTGTCGTTCACGAAATCAAGAACGAAAGTGTCTTCCTTGAGCGGGTGTACCCGATTCAGCCGCGAGAGGGTCTGCACTGCCTGGATGCCGGCCAACCGCTTGTCCACGTACATCGTATGAAGCAACGGTTGATCGAACCCGGTCTGGTACTTCTCCGCAACCAGCAGAACCTGATAATCTTGAGTCGCGAACCGCTCCGGCAGCTCCTTCTCGCGGATGCCGTCGTTCATCTGCTCCTCAGTGTAGGTCACATCCCCGATCTCGTCATCCTGCACCGTGCCGGAGAAGGCGACCAGGGTCCTTATCGCATAGCCCTTGTCCTTGATGTAGCGGTCGAAGCTCTGCTTGTAGCGCACCGCCTCCAAGCGCGATCCGGTGAGCACCATCGCCTTGGCCCTTCCGCCGATCCTGTGGCGCGTAAACCCGTGGAAATGCTCGACCATGATCTTGGTCTTTTGGGCTATGTTGTACGGATGCAGCCGCAGGTACTGAGCCAGTGCCTGAGCTGCCTTCTTGCGTTCCACGTTGGGATCGTCGGGACATGCCTTAAGCAACCTAAAATAGGTCGCATAGGTCGTATAATGCCGCAGCACGTCGAGGATGAACCCTTCCTCGATCGCCTGACGCATTGTGTAGCGATGAAGTGGCTGTCCGTCGCGGCCGAACACGGCCAGCGTCTTGTGCTTCGGCGTAGCCGTGAACGCAAAAAAGCTGAGATTCCTCAGACGGCCTCGCTTGGCCATGCTACGAAACAGCTCCTCCATGTCCTTCAGGCCTTCTTCAGCTGCATACGCAGCCGCCTGCTCCCGCAGGCTCTCTCCTCCGAGAACTTCCTTTAGGTCGGTCGCGGCCTCGCCGCCTTGCGAGCTGTGCGCTTCGTCGACGATGACCGCGCAGCGCCGTGTCGGCAATGTCCCCGTCGTCCGTTCCCCGCGTTCCTCCGCCATCCTGAGCAACTGGCGCGACACGAAGGGAAATTTCTGCAGCGTGGTGATAATCACTGGCATGCCGCTTTCGAGCGCTTCTGCCAGTTGACGCGAACTCTCGTCGATCTTCTGCACGACGCCCTGCCTGTGATCGAACTGGTAGATCGTGTCCTGGAGTTGCTGGTCGAGCACCACGCGATCTGTAACCACGACCACGCTGTCGAAGATCCTCTCGTCGGCATCATCGTGCAGCGACGCGAGCTGATGTGCGAGCCATGCTATGGTGTTGCTCTTTCCGCTGCCGGCAGAATGCTCGATCAGGTAGTTCGCACCCGCGCCATCGTGCTTTGCCGAATCGACCAGAGTGCGGACGGCGTCAAGTTGGTGATACCGCGGGAAGATCATTAACTCGGCTTTCGCCTTGCGGCCTTGATCGTCCCGCTTCTCCTGAACCTGCTGGTGGATGAACCGCGCCAGGAGATCGAGCAGGCTGCCACGATTAAGCACGTCCTCCCAGAGATATGCCGTGCGATGGCCGCGACCGGTCGAATCCGGCGGGTTGCCTGCACCGCCTTCATGCCCCTTGTCGAAAGGCAAAAACCGGGTCGCGCTTCCAGCCAGCCGAGTGGTCATCATCACCGCTTCAGTGTCGACGGCAAAATGAACCAGGGTACGCCGCGTGAATTCAAAGATTGGCTCATGCGGATCACGGTCGCGTCGATACTGGTCGACCGCATCCTCGACGGTCTGTCCGGTGAGTGCGTTCTTCAGTTCCATCGTAGCGACCGGGATGCCATTGAGGCTGAGCACGATGTCGAGCGATTTCGCCGACCCGGGAGAATACCGGAGCTGGCGAGTTATCCCGACGCGGTTGGCAGAAAAAGCGGCCTCCAGTTCCGGACTCAGCCCGTGGGCCGCCTTGAAGTACGCAGCCCTCAACGTGCGGCCGTAGCACTTGAAGCCGTGGCGCAGCGTCAAGAGCGAGCCGTTAGCGTCCATCCACTTGCACAGATCGGCCAGCACCTGTTCGCCGGTGTACTTTCCAAGCAGGACTTCCAGCTTCGCCCACTCACGGGCCTGGGTTTCGCGGATGAAGGCGAGCGTCGTTTCCGGAAAGATCGCACGCGCCCGATCAAAGTCCATGCCCGCAACGGACACGTAACCGTTTTCGAGCATGTGACTTTCGATGACAGTTTCGAAGCCAGCTTCCCCGGTTTGCAGCTGCGCGCTCATGCAAACAAAAACCGCGGCAAGTTCGGACTACGGAGCATAGATAAAATGGTTCCTGCGCGCATCTAGGCGCCTCGACACCCAGGTTTTGGCGGCCTCGACGCCGTAGTCAGCCGCTAGCCCCGGTAGAGCTTTATGCTCAACCACCATACTGCGACCTGACAGAAAGGCGTTAGCTTGCCATATGCACCGGCAGACTTGTCTATCATGCGTTCGAGACTTTCCCGCGGCACCGGACCGCGGCACTTGTTTTTTTCTTTCTTCCACCATGCAAGTACTACATCAAGAACTCCCTTCCGGTTCCGTTTTAGAATGGCGAGATTGAGATTCAAGACCCGGTTCAACTGGTCATCAAATATCGGGTTGATTGAGCTGATTGTGCCGTCCGCTCCGTATTGCACCTTTCCTTCAACTGCATGGCTCGCCTCGGCGGGGTTGAAGAGAAGATCGTCGTCACGCTTCCTCGTGTCACAATGCTGATCTCTGGGAGGCTGGCCTTCACCGCCTAGACACGCACCAAGAAGATTCCGGTAATCGAGCTCTCTTTCCTGATAATTTGCCTGGCACTGCCAATGCTCGATCTTCATCTTGTGTTCATCCGGCTTGATTCGACCCATGCAATAGCAACAAAGCCATTGCTGCTCATTCACCAATGCTATCCGGAGCCCACTCTTGTCACTGTAGTTTTCGTAGAAGGAATGTTGTTTCGATCGGTGTTCTGTCAGGCTTTGAGGCTCGTTCCACTTATTTATGTTTCTCATTATTCTTCCGACATGAATTCGAGAAGGGTGAGCATCCTGGTAACCTCTGGGTCGCTTTCGCCCAAGTGTTCTGAAAGCTCGTCCACTAGACTACGTGCCTCGTCGTACTTCTTCTTGCTGATCGTCTGCGATATCTCGGAGAGCAATTCGCTCACGCTCCTGTTTCTCGGATCCGTATTCATGATATCCTCGAGCACACTACTGGAATCCAGTCCATAGGAACGCCTCGGCGAATGGACCTCGCCGCCGGATATTATGTTTATTTGATCATGCTCGACCTCGCCAATAATCTGCGGCGAATGAGTCGTGGCGATGAATTGGCAGTGCGGAAAGGTATCGGTAAGCTTCGAAACGATCTGCCGTTGCCAGGATGGATGAAGATGGAGCTCGATCTCGTCGATCAGTACGACCGCTCCCGCCGCGCCGGCAGGATCGTCCAGCTCAGGATTGGCCTGCGCCAGGCGTCGAGTCACGTCGAGCACCAACGCCAGTACGCCCCTTTCGCCATCGGAAAGCGATTGGATCGGCAGTGTCACATCTCCCCTATCGATTAAGAGTTGGTTCTTGCGCTTGCCCACGTCCTTCACGCGCAAATTCTTGTATTCGGGAAGAAATCTTGCGACTACCACTTCAAATGCGATGAGCACGCTCTTTGCTGCCGGCTGCTCCAAGCCCAGTTCCTCCCGTGCACGCATCCATGCCGCAAACTCGCCAAGACGCAACTCGCGCCGATTCGAGAGAGCGTCCGAATACGCGGAGTTGACGCCACCTCCGGCGGTGGCTCTTGCCGGGGTTCTGTAGGAAGGGATCGCACGGTTCGTAGAAAAGAGCACTGCTAGCGGGCGACCGCAGGACGGGTCACCCTCAGCTTCTACAGGAAAATTCGAGTAAATTTCCTCCGCTCTCGGAATAGATATCGCCAGGTGTCCCCGTTGGCTTCGGTCAAACTGATCCATTTCCTCGGGTACAGTCACAGTTTCGCGCGGCATGTGGAGGGTGTATATCTTCTTTTCTCCAGCAAGCTCGAACCCGCATTCAATCTGCAACGCACCTGCACCCATGCGGATGTCCTCCTTTGCGAACAACACCATCCTTCGATTGCCTTCCGCGTATTCGATGATCTTCGAAAGACAGACGGCCAGCGCATCGAGAATCGTTGTCTTGCCCACGCCGTTGATGCCCGCAACCAAGTTGAATCCAGGCCGAAATCGGAACTCCGCCGCCTCAATGGCACGAACATTCGTCAGCTCGAGGTGCGTCACTCTCATGCGGCGCTTGCCACGTTGATCTGCCCGGTGACGGCTGACGTGATCACGGCTGCACGGCGTTCCTTAAGAATATTAATTGCACGTGCAGCTGCAGTCTGAATCACGTCAAGCCTGCAAATTTCTGCGGCAATTTCGTCACAAATCTCCTGTTGTTCGTGGAGTGGTGGAACAGCAACCTGAAGGCTCCCCAATACTGCTGTCTCCATCCTTTTTGTGCCGTGGGCTGCTGTGTCAATCTTCGAAACGAGGTAGATTTTTGATGCTTGCAGAAAGTCACGCAGGAACGCGGGATTGAGGGCATCGCGACAGATCAGGGCTTTCATGTCCTGGTTTATCGTGACTGGGCAATTCGCAATGGCGACCGGAAAGCTGTGGGCCAGAATCATACCCCTTACCACAACAAGAACGGCATTCTTCGGAACTACCTGTAGGGCTGTTTCCGATAAGGCCAAGGCGCTTACATGAGCTTCAGAATCTGAAATTTCGTCTTGCTTCATGTCCTTCGGCGACACCCAAGGTGTGTCACCGTCCCAATACTCAATTCTGCCCGTGTCTGGAGTGGCCCCGCCAATCATGTCAACCAGAAACCGCAAGGGCACCAACTTCCAAT
This sequence comes from Silicimonas sp., assembly GCA_022819605.1. GTDB lineage: Bacteria > Pseudomonadota > Alphaproteobacteria > Rhodobacterales > Rhodobacteraceae > JAJEFO01. The sequence continues at coordinate 18,208 of JAJEGW010000173.1, forward strand.
GAGCCGGGATCTTGTAGGGCCAGGAAAGTGCAGAGTGGCAGTGCGAAGCGTTGGTTTCAATTCCTCGAGTGAGGACTTGGACTATTTTGGCCTCTCGCCTCTCTTTCAGTAACGCAAGTACGCGCTCTTCTTCCGCCACCAGCGCGTCCAGCCGCACCGTCTCCCGGTCAAGATAATCCGCGATCATGCGTTGCTCTATTCGCTCCGGGACCGGAATTGACATGTTACCTATCAAATCCCACTCGGCCCTTGGCATCTTCGAGCCGTAGGTCGAGGCATCCACCTTTTCGACAAAATCGCGAGCGAGGCAAACATAGGCGAGAAATCGGGGCTCGACCCTGTTCGGTTGCATAACGAGCAACTCGGTTGAAGCTCGCCCTGAAAACTCCGCCAACCAGACCTTGGCAAGATACGGCCGCAGCTTTCCAAAAAGCACGTCGCCAGGCTCGAATGTGTTGCCTTGAGCCGTTGCTTCTACCTGGCGATTGCCGACGCAATCTTGTGCAAGGCAACCTGTCCAAGAAGTGATGTCCTGCAGCCCAACGTAGGGCCTGTCGTCATTGCGTCCATCGACTTGGACTCGCCGCAGTGACACGAGGTGCTTCAGTCGCTTCAACGGGAACGCCGACTCCGTACGCATGGCTATTGAACCAAGTCCCGCAGCAGCCGCACAATTTCTTCCTTCGCGTCCTTCAGATCTGCATCAATCTCCGCCAAAGGGCGTTGCCGGGTGAATTCGTAGAAGTGCCTGTTGAAAGCGATCTCGTAGCCGATCCTGTCCTTGTCGCGGTCGATCCACGCGTCAATCACGTGCGGTCGGACCTCGCGCTCGAAAAATTTGTCAATATCCAGCTTGAGTGGCACGTTCTCGAAGTCCCTCAACGCCGGATCAGGTTCGTATCCATCGCCATCCTTCACGACCGGTGCAGACCCTGGATCAATCTCCGTGAAGACTTCCCGAAAAAAATTTCGTTCCTTTCGCGTCCAACGCGACTCCCGTCTGCCCAGCAGTTCCGCGATGTCATTCCGTACCGCATTCCAGTCATTCAACGGTTCGCGTCCCAGCGCCTCGTCGATCACCTGCAAATCATCCAACAATTCTGGGCAAGCATCAAGAAAGCGCTCCTTGCCGTTGACCGTCATCCGGTAGAGGAGCCGAAGCGGACGCTCAACCGTGACACGGGTGTACCCGAAATCCTCGTTGTCAAATACCCTTGAGTGTGCGTCATCCTCGAATCGTCCATAGAGACGCACGATTTCGTCTATCTGTGCCTCAGAAAGATGGCGGCGCTTGTCGCCCAAACTGCGCTTGCTTTCTGCGCTACCTCCCAACGTCCAGGTTTCGCGCGCATCCACGAGCTGGATCTTGCCCTTGCGCTGCCGTTCCTTGCGGTTGGTGACGATCCAAACATAGGTGCCAATACCGGTATTGTAGAACATTTGCTCAGGCAGCCCGACGATGGCTTCGAGCCAGTCGTTCTCGATCAGCCAGCGCCGGATTTCACTCTCCCCCGAACCAGCACCACCGGCGAACAGGGGCGAGCCACTCAGGACAATTACAAGCCGCGAGCCGCGCTTGTGCTCCGACGCCTTTACCTGCTCCCGCTTCGCCCACATTTGCTGGAGAAACAGAAGCGACCCATCGCTCACCCGCGGCAGACCGGCGCCGAAACGCCCAAAGAATCCTTCCTCTTCGTGTTCGCGCCGGATCTCTTTCTGCTGCTTCTTCCAGTCGACTCCGAAGGGCGGGTTGGTCAGGAAATAGTCGAATGTCCGGTCGTCGAACCGGTCGTCCGTGAAACTGTCACCAAAGAGGATATTCTCGCCGTCGCCGTTGTGGTCCACCTGCTTGATCAACATATCGGACGCGGCGGTGGCGAATGCGCGCTTGTTATAGTCCTGTCCATATACGAAGAGCCGTGCCTGAGCGTGATGTTCACGCAGATAATTTTGTGCCTCAGCCAACATCCCACCAGTCCCACAGGCCGGGTCCAACAAAGTGCGCGCAGTGCCGGGAGTTGCGAGCAAATCGTCGTCGTCGATGAACAGGATGTTTACCATGAGTTGGATCACCTCGCGCGGCGTGAAGTGGTCGCCTGCGGTCTCGTTCGCAAGCTCATTGAAGCGACGAATGAGGTTTTCAAATATTAGGCCCATCTGAGCATTGGACACATTGTCCGGATGCAAATTTACGTCGGCGAACTTGGAAATTACGAGGTAAAGGATGTTCGCCTCGCGCATCTTCTCGATTTCGTTTTCGAACTCGAAATATTCGAAGATGTTCTGTACATTTGCCGAGAAACCTTGAATGTAGCCCACCAAGTGTCGCGCAATGTTGTCAGGATCGCCCTTCAGCCGACGAAAATCGAGACCGGCATGGTTGTGGAAACGCTGTCCTGCAACAGCATTGAGCCTTTCATCCAGAGCATTTCCTTCGAGGCGAACCTTAAGACGCTTGTAATCCGCGACCACCTGCGCCTTGGTTGGAGCCAGCACACAATCGAATCGGCGTAGCACGGTCATCGGCAGCATGACCCGTTCGTATTGCGGCGGACGATATGGACCTCGCAGCAGTTCGGCGATTTGCCAGATCAAGTTCGCGAAATCGATGCTTTCGGTCATCCGGCACGCTGATTCCATGAGCTGATTGTGGGAAATTTCATCTCACTGAGGATGTCGAACAAGCAATGCTCATACTGAACAAGCCCCGGACTCGCCTTGATATTATCACGTTCAGATCGCAACCTCGACAAGCAATGTCAGCTCCCAGAACCAGCCCGAAGTCCCTTTTGCGTGACTCCTAACGCCCCATAACAAAGGCGATGTCCAACCAATCGCCCAACTCGTGATCTACGGTACTGAGTCCGCAATTGGCCCTCCAACAGATGCTGACCCGATCCTCGTCAACCCAACCCACCACCTCACTACGTTTCACAAATCCATGACGTCAAGCCCCCACCAGCGACTAGGGCCTCATTCAATGCGCGCGATCTCACCAACCCAAACATTCCACCTATCCATAGTCAGTTCAGTTCGACCCACCCATCAGACTTTCTTTCTGCCCGCGCCAGCCATCTACCTCGCAATTCGGTCGCGCCTTTGCCCCGCCACCTTCGCACACAGCCATGCCCGTCCCAAGGCAGAGTTCACCGCCCGTCTTGTCCAAATGCGCACTTGCACTCGGCTAGTACACAACTTGCTCGGAAAGAAACCCGTGATCCACCCTTCGACCGCCCCCCCTGAAGGTCAAGATGATGCGCCTCCATGCCTCAATAAGTCTGACAACCCTGTCAGGCCCCATCCGCCGCATCGCGTCAATCACCCCACAACCCCTTCGAAACTCAAGGCGAGCCCCAAATACATCACCGTACTGCCAATGCCACACGATAGGAAGTCTGATCAGGCATCTTGTTAACTCTCACAGCGTCTAATATGCTTCCGAGCGTCATCGACACAGAAACGGCGGACAACTAATGTCCCGACTTCCTCCAATGAAGGCTGGAACGGCCCTCACAGCAAACAAGAGACCAGTGCCGTTTTCCTTCTGGCCCGTTGCAAAATCAAATTTACAACGAAATCCAGTTCAATCACTTCTATTTGCAATTGATCCATGGACAATTATGAAGCGATGCATCGCAGAAAATACAAGTGGGAACACAAGAGGTGAAGCTGATTCCTACATCGACCAAGCGTTTGACTTTTACAGATCCGCATTGAGATCACAAGTTGACGCAGCAAAGCCTCTGCAACTCTACTATTCATACTTGAACATAGCCAAAGCATTCATTCTGTACCGAGGCCGACACGAACAGCTTCCAAGCATCCAACACGGAATAAGCGAGGCAGCTCCCCAAAGTGGCCGCGAGTTTTTCGATGCCGAGGTAAGAATTTGGCCTTCTCCAGGACGGAATAGGCGTCTACAAGCATTCGATGAATTCAATTCTGCATTGGGACATCAGCCGCTTACTAATTCTTTCACTGTACCTATTCCCCATCTTCTTCCACAAATCTTACCTGGGCATCGCTTATGGGCTGCTTCGGCAAAGAAAATGGAGAGATTCATTTCCATTCAGAAGATTCAGTTTACAGAGAACACTGCAGACAAAGAAGCATGGATTCGATTCTATCTATATAAAGATGATCTGACTCGATTGGGCCATTCGCAGATTGATCTTTTACGGCATTCTGGGCTTGATCCAAAATTCAGAAGAGTCAAGTGCGCAGAAAGCCATGACTCAAGAAATTTGATTTGTTTTGAACAAGATGCACCTTCTTCCTACAATCGACATGGTGTCGACCTCGCGAATTCTCTCTCGGAAGATGTCAAAGATCGCCTTTGGGTGACGGTTGCAAGCAACTCACCCTATAGACGATATTATTTGTATATATGTCCAGATGACGAGGTACACTCCAGGCTGCCACAGCTAGCTTCAATATACGCGCTAACCTTCTATCTAGGATCGTTAACGCGCTACCGACCAACGGTTTTTCGCTCTATTTTGGATGGCGCATATGGACCTAGAATTGTTGAATTTATTTCTGGGCAGCCAGAGCAGTTCATATACTTAATGGCATCTGAGTTCGCAGAAAGAGAGATCACGAAGCCTGCGTTGGTCTAGCCGACTTAACCCGCATCAATCTTGACATCTGTCAACAACTCGGTCCGAAGGGTTCTCGTTTCCCCCCCAAGTTCGACACCTGAGAGCCATATTTGAGTTACCTGTTCATGACGGTTTGTGTCATTTCAATGAGTTAGGGGTGGTTGGCGGGTCAAATTTCTCAACCCTTGTCGTCACACGCCATGATCGTGTTCTATCTTGATCAAATGACTTTGGCAATGGTAATGTCGCCACATAATGTATACGCGCATCACCAAGTCCGGCGGACGCCAGTACCTGCAACTGGTCGAGTCGTTCCGCAATGACCGCGGAAAGGTTCGAGCGCGCGTCGTTGCCAACTTCGGGCGCCTCGACAAGCTTGCTCCGGACAAGCTGGACCCGCTGATCAACGGGCTCAACCGGGCTGTCGGCCGGGCCGAAAACACGGTCTCGGAGGTCATTCAGGAGCCGGGGCGCAGTTTCGGCGATGTCTTCGCGCTCCATGAACTCTGGCACGAACTGGGGATCCACGCGGCCCTGAAGCGTGCGCTGCGCGCTTCGCGCCGGACATTCGATGCCGAAGCCCTGATCCGTGCCATGGTCTTCAACCGCCTCTGCGACCCCGCAAGCAAGCTCGGCTGCCTGCGCTGGCTGGAGACCGTGGCCATGCCCGCCATGCCCGGGACCGTGACCCACCAGCAGCTTCTGCGCGCCATGGATGCGCTGACGGACCATGCGGAGGTTGTCGAAGAGGCCCTGGCCCGCCAGATCCGGCCACTGGTCGATCAGGACCTTGCCGTCGTCTTCTACGACCTGACGACCGTGCGGATCCATGGCGAGGCGAAGGTCGGGAAGGACATTCGCGCTTTGGGCATGAACAAGGACAAGGGCGGAATTGCCCGGCAATTCGTTCTCGGAGTGGTGCAGACGGCCGAGGGGCTGCCGCTCATGCACACCGTTCATCCCGGCTATGTCGGCGAGACAAGTACACTGCGGGGCATGCTGCAGAAGGTCCTCGCCCGCTTTCCGGTTCAACGCCTCGTTCTGGTGGCGGACCGCGGCCACCTGAGCCTGGAGAACATCGGGGAGCTGAACACGCTGGCTGATCAGGGCGGGCGCAATCTGGAGTTCATCCTCGCTGTCCCCGCTCGCCGTTATGCCGAACTGGTCGACACCTTCCGGGACCTGGCCTTCGATGCGGCGGGCCTTGCCGAAAGCGCCTTTGCCGGCCATCGCCTGATTGTCGCGCATGACCCTGGGCGAGCCGAAGAGCAGTCAGACCGTCGCCGCGCCCGCATCCGGGAACTGGAAAGCATGGCTGAGAGGATGGTGGCCAGGCTCGACGCCCAGGATGAAGGCCGGACCGCCCGTGGTCGCCGCGCCTCCGACCGGGGCGCCTTCAGCCGCTTTGCCCGTGCCGTCGCCGAAGCCGAGCTGACCCGCTTCATCAAGCCCGACTTGCAAGCCGACCGGTTCAGCTGGAGCGTCGATGAGGACGCCATCGCCCGGGCGGAACTCTTCGACGGCAAGCTTGCCCTGCTGACCAACGCGCCTGATCTCACGCTCGCCGAGACCGTTGCCCGATACAAGAGCCTTGCGGACATCGAACGGAGCTTTCGCGTCCTGAAATCCGACATAGAGATCGCGCCTGTCCATCACCGACTGCCCGACCGCATCCGGGCCCATGCCCTGATCTGCTTCCTGGCCCTGGTTCTCTATCGCGTCATGCGGATGCGCATGAAAGCCAAGGGCCACTGCGCCAGCCCTCGTGCCGCGCTTGACCTGCTTGCCCGCATCCAGAAGCACACCGCGCATATCGGCAACCGCACCTTCAACGGCACCAGCAAGATCACTCCGGAACAACTCGACCTCTTCGAAAGCCTGAACCTGTCAAAACCGGCCTGACGGGCCGTTGTAGTCACACAAACGCCACTCTCGAGTGAACAATATCAAATGCTTACGCGATTAACTGTCGAACTTGGGTGATCTTGGTTGTGCAGTTCAGAGACTGCCCACGCTGTCCGCGATTTCATTGCCTTGCTTTTGAATCCCTATCCTGCCCCACTGCGCACTACTCCTGCACTTTGTGCGCGCGCTGTGTTATTTTTGAATGCCAGATGCCTATAGCGTACTGCTTTCGTCGAATAGTAACCGAGCCAATCCCATGTGCGCGAAGCGCGTGCAACCTTTGACCCAGAAGACGGGACATTGCGAAACCTCTGAGCCGTACTCGATATCCGAACAGTTCAGCCCTCGCCCCGCAACGCTCAGCGCCTATCCAGCGCCTTATACCATCTGCGTATGGTAGTACCACTTGACGTGTCATCATACCTGAAACACTCCGCAAGCGCATCAATGGACCCGATCACGCCACTAAGCACCGGTGCCGAAATGCTGGTGCTAACTCCGGTCTCGTAGTGGCTTACCCAGTTACCGATAATCGATGGTATCAGCGTAGAATCAATATTCTGAATCTGCTCCTCATCAAGCACGATCGTCCCTGCCTTCTTGTGCAGGTCTATCGCAGACGTAATTGCTTGAATGCAGTTGCTGACCATCCGCGTTGTGTCCTTGATTGCGAAATCTATCGGCACCGGGATATCAACCTTGCGAATGATCTGCTGCAGCTTATACTCCAAGTACTGCCGAATAAGCGGTTCGGCTTGGGACACTTGGCCAGCAGAAAGAAGCGATGCCATTGTCGCCTTGAGACGGTCTGCGCCTTGAGCCTGATGCAAGATCGAGCCCATCGGCGGCGATCCCTGGAGCTTGTTGTGATGCCATCCAGTCGTGCCACTCAGCCGATCAAAATACTTTTCCAGCAAGCCATCGTGACTTAGAATGACAAACTGCAGGCCATCGGCATTCCGCGGTTGCTGCAACTTTTTCCGAATCAGTTCCATCAAGAAAAACTGGTGCCCGGCATCGAAACTCGAGGTCACATCGTCCAGCACTACGAAACGTGGCGCACCGGAATGTTTCATCGCGGCTGCAAGAAATACCGAAATCGCCAGTGCGTTCCGATAACTTTCCGACAAGAGCGCTCTCGCCGATAGTCTGTACTGCCCATGAAAATCCTCTAGCTGTACGTGAAGATCTTCCTTGTCATTCGCGCGCTGCAAGGCTGGCACTACGTCACCAACTTGCATGATCTCCCTGAACATGGACTTGTACTCTGCATCAATGCCCCTGATTCTGCTTCTCGACAACGCCGCTTCGGCATCTGCAAAGACCCTCATCGCCATTGAGACGAACGTCTTCCATTTCTCGCGCATGTCGAGCCGCGCTCGTTGCATTGCCTCTTCCGCTTTTTTTTGCCGGTAGACCTTCAGGGCTTCCTTGAACTGCCTCCCATACTCAACCTGCCCTGTGAGTTGCACCAATGACGGTGGCAGTTCCCTTTCTAGGACTTGCTTCCGTTCCTGGGTGACTTCGAGAGTCTTCGCAACTCTACGAGAAAGGCTGGCAGTCCATTGAACGGCTGATGCCAAGTCGTCGTTCGAAATTTCGCCTGCCGCAAACTGCCCGTCCAGAGCAAGCGATCTCCGGTCTTCAGGCGCGATCGAGAGCGGCACCGCACCCTCGTGCGCCGCAATGAACTTCTTCCATGAGGATGCATGCCAAGTGTCCCCAATTTTCTCAATCCTGGCTGCGGCATCCGCATATTGCGTCAATTGGTTCGCTACATGCTCGCCAATCGAAGACGAGAGTTCACTTTCGCAAAGTGGACACCTTTCGTCCTCTGCCCATTCACCGTTCGAGATCACCTCGCTGGCCGACTCGTACAGGCGCCTGAATAACTCACCACGCGTCGACGACAGCAAGTTGTCCCGCTCGTTGACCAGAACCTCAATCTCTTTCTGCTCGGCTTCGACGACGGCAAAATCGTGGACGGCGAGTGATTCTAGAGCAGCAATTGACTCAATGGTCTTCTCCAATTCCTTCCGCTTGCCGCCGCCCTCGGCCGCCATGATCTCGGCCTTGATCTCTTTAAAATCCACCTCGTTCAGGCTTCTTCCGGCGAAAAGAGGTTTAAGGAGTTCCACATCACCCAAGGCCGCGGTTACTTCGCCCGTGCATTCATCAAGCTTGTCAATGTCTTCAAGTGCCTTGCCTGTCACGTTCTCGTAGCTTGATCTAAGGATACTTAGAGCCTGCTGCGAACCTCTTTGCGAAACACCTATCGCCGCGTTCAGAATCTTGAACTCAAGGTCTGTGTTCAATGCGCGTGAATCCGAAGCCGCCTGAAGCGCTTGCCGACAATCTGAATACTTGGCAAGGCCAAGCAGAGCCGAGAAAGTTCGACCTCTCTCTAAAGGCGATTCCTCTATGAAGCGGGCGAACGTCCTGTAATCAAGGAGCGCAAAGGCCTCCTTGAGCGATTCGAGAAATCCCTCAGGATTCGAATGGCCGCTCGGGCTGGTTACCACCCGTTTGCCGGACGCGCCTCGATCAATTCGAATGGAAACGGTACCAGCACCGTCGTCCGGCTGGAACTCGACAAGAATCGAGGCAGTACGTCTTGAATGGAAGCGATTGCAGTAGTAGGCCTGCGGCGTTTCATTTGATTGCAGCAACTGGAGTTTCGGGATACTTCCATGGATTGCGTAACAAAGCGCCTCGAATATCGAGCTCTTTCCTATGCCGTTTACCGCAAAAAGAGAGTTAACAGACTCTGGATCAAAATTGATATCGAGCGGGTTGTCCTCGTTGTTGATGCCACGAAAGCCTTCAACGCAAATTCTTTTAAGGAAGTATCGCGGCATCAGAGGCAATCTTTCAATTCGGATTTTGCAGGAGATCGTCCAGAGCCGACACGACTTTATTATTGAATTCACTACGCGCTCTGGCATCCCTAGTGCCGTCACAAACTACATTTATCAGATCCTCCCAGTTGTCTGACAAAATCTTTGCCATTTCCGGATCTCTGGACTCCAGCGCCTCAAGAAAAGACTTGCAATTTTCTGCGAAGCTCTTGCTGTCATCAAATCGAAAGTCTGACATCACACATCACATCCTTACCGCTTTCGCGAGGTCTGCGCTCAGCACACGGTCCCTATGGCCCCAAACCTTCGCGTTCATTGACGTATCTGTATTCCCCAAGTCGAGCCCTTTTCACGACCGTCATCGCATCGCAACCGCAGGGTTTCAACCCCGTGCCCGCCGATGCCACCCGTCGTCTCTCCGATCCGCACGCCATCCATAATCACCTTTGACGCACATCGCCTTCGTTCCTGGATACATGACCCATGATTTCTGGCGGCCTCGAAATTTCCCCGTCCCACCGGTGGCTCGCATCCGTCGTTGACAGTTCCTGCGTGCAACTCTCCAACCGGATCTAATCCCTAATTTCCGTGGCCAGCCGACTTTCCACGAGCTCTTCCTCGACAAGAACATAGATCTCGGCCGGCGGCGTGTTCAGGGAATGCAGCATGACACTGGGCTCGATGCCCATCTCGATCAGGAATTCCATGACCCGACCCTGCCCGTGCTGGATGTCCTCCACGGCCCAGAAGGCCGGAAGGTAGGCCGGAGTCTCGTAGTAATGCTGGTGCATTCCGACCGCTCCGCGCCGGGAGACGCGACGCTCGGCACCGCCCGCCAGCATGTAGGGACAGGCCGAAACGCAGACCATGCCCGGAAGGATTGCGGTTTCCGCATCCCGGTCTCGGAGAATCCGCCCTATCTCAAGAGCCTCGTCCACGATGCCGCCGGGACTGTTCAGGGCGACCGGGACGGTCAGGTCGCCCAGGCTCGCCAGGTAGGCCGCGAAACGGTCAGCATCTCCGCCTTCGATGGCACCGTGCACGAGCAGGACGCGGCCGAAGTCTCCCGCGTCCTGCATCCTGAACTCCAACCGATCAGGGAGGTCGGCCGGCAGATCCATGTCCGGCAGCGTGGACGGGTCGGTATAGGTCGGGCGCGTCTCGTGCGGTTCGTACCGGCGCACCTGGTCGCCTGGCGAGACGGGTCCGTCAGGAACATCCGGCCCCGGCGACAGTCGAGGGATCAGTCTCGCCTCAAGGTCGCTGGCAACGAGAAGGATCGCAATCACGCACTGTGCGACCAGCACCATCGCGAGGCCGCGCCGCATGGTCATGTCGCGCAGTGGTGGCGTCACGAAAGCCTACTCCGCCGCTTCCGCCCGCTCCTGCGGCCCAGGCAACGGAGCCGGCCCGGTGGAGCGGCGCTGGATTTCGGCATCGGCCGCGCCCATCGATGTCTCAACGTCTCGCATCGCGTTCATCGCGGCCTTGAGATCCGCCAGCGTCAGCGTGTCCTCGATTCCGGTGCCGTCCCGACCGCTGCGGATCGCGGCCTGAGTGATGGCCAGGACGAAGACGAGGACGGCCGGAAGCAAGTCGATGGCGATCGCGCCCGCCCAGGAGGGAACGAAGTGCTCTGCGTACCTGATCACGGCATCCGCGGCGGAGATCGGGTTGTACGCGGTCTCCAGCGGCGGATCCATCGCCAGCACCTCGTCCGCCGCACGCTTCAGGGTCTGGCTCCGCTGGTCCAGGGCATCCAGAACGGAGGCGATCGTCGAGGACTGTGCGTCCCGTATGCTTGCGTTGCGCCCGTCAAGCTCCGGAAGCACGACCGAGGCCGGGAGGTCTTCCGCGGCGCGGGCAAGGAGCGGCGCCACCGAATACCGGTTCAGGGTCGAGATCACGCCGGCCAGCCGGACGCTTTCCTCCGAGAACATCACCGACCGCTGGTCGACCGGCCCCGGCGCCACGGTCAGCGCGCGCATGCGGCCGAGAATGGCGTTCCCTTCCTCAAACGCCTGCTCGATCAGCGGCTGCTGATCCCTGATCTGGTTCTCAAGATTGCCAAGCTCCTCGGTCTTTTGCGTCAGGACCCGAAACACGGCGCCTTCGCCGGCGGTGCCGGAGAGCTGCCCGGAGCGCTCCTGGTCCGCGAGGGCGTCGAACGTCTCCCTGGCACGGCGCACCTCTCTTCCGAGCGCCTGCCCGGACAGGGCGATGTCGTGCGCCTGTTCCAGGGCGGACTGGTAGTCGCGAACGGTCCTGTCGAGATGCAGTTCCACAGCTGCAGAGCCTGCCAGCGCCGCAGCGTTCAGCCAGCTCGACATGGCGATGATCGCCAGGGACCCCGCCATCGTGGACACCGTCAGTCCTATGAACCCGGCCGCGCTCCGCATCGCCGGCAGAAGGCGCAGCATGTAGCTCCAGAAGACGAAGATCCCGACGGAAACCGCGATCGAGTAGGCGACCGCGGCAAAGAAGCTCATGGCACCGGTATCCTCAAGAAGGGTCGAGACACCAAGGAAGGTGTAGATTCCGGATGCGATCGCAAGCACGCCGAGCGCGGCGGGGGTGAACGTGTCGAGCCAGGAAACATGGGCCTCAAGCTCCTTGGCGGTTCGAATGCCCCTTGCTTCTTCTGCGGTGGTCTTTCGATCTGCGTCTGACATGGTCTGCCCTGAAGGTGGCTGCGGTCCCGGCCCGGCATTCGCCAGGCGGCTTGATCTGCGACTGTTCGGGAGGCGACGTCAAGAGTTCGGGATGATTCTGCCAGTCATCCATGCCCGGTCAGCGGGCAATGCGGTGGATGCCAAGGTCCCCACACCCGAGAACAGTCCCTAACGCTCGAGGATCCGGAATCTGCAGCGGGTGTCCGCCAGCGGTCGCCGCTCTCCAGGAGAGAGCAGCTCGACACCCGTCTTTCGTTCAAACTTCTTCGTCTGCAGAGCGCTTCGTACCGTCTGCATTGGATTGTCGAGCTCCAGACTCCTTTGAATGTCGCCCAATCGAATGCTGATCTCGCCAAGACCGGCCGCGCGGGCCGGCTCAACATAACGCTCGAATGCAAACTGCCGAACGCGCTCTGGCACGGTCATGCGAAGTTCCTCCACATGGATGGGCGCAAGTTCTCTTGCACTTGGCTCTTTCTCGTCTGCCCAACTTCCTGCTGTCAAACACCGGATCCCGGAATCGCACGCCGGACGCTGTCGTCATCGCACCGCGCCTGTCCGATTTCAACCCCGCGAACCCCGCTCCCCTCGCGTGTCGCCGTCGATGGAAACGCAACGTCGACGCGTGCAGTCGCATCACGGAATCCGGCCCTTCGGGACTCCTGGCCTTCCGCCTCCTGATCGATCGGACTCAATGCCCGTCACCGACCGGGCCGGTCTCCGGTTCCCGGCAGCACGCCTCCCGGAGGCGGCGGCCAGCGGTTCCCTGACGAAGCCGGTGGCCCGGAAGCGGCCCTGGCGCCGACAGCCGGGAGGCCCACCCATGACCAGACGCGATGCCGGCATACACGTTCCCCCGGAGTGCCGCGACATGATCCGCGCCGGCACCCTCGTCGCGATCTCGACCAGCGGCGGCAAGGACAGCCAGGCAATGACGATCCTGCTGTCCCGCATCGTTCCCCGCGACCAGCTGCTCGCCGTCCATGCACCCCTGGAGGACGTCGAATGGCCGGGAACGATCGAGCACATCGAAGCGACCCTTCCGGGCGGCGTGCCCCTGATCCTCGCGCACGTCACCTCCGGCAAGACGCTTCTCGACCGCATCGAGGAACGGGGCAGGTTTCCATCTCCAGGGGTGCGATGGTGTACAAGCGATCAGAAACGTGGACCTATCGAGCGCGAGCTTCGCAGATTCCTGAAGGCCAATCCCCGCTTCGGCGACCGCATCGTCAGCGCCATGGGCATGCGGGCCGAGGAAAGCCCCGCCCGGGCGCGGAAGACGCCCTGGAAATTCAGCGAGCGCAATTCCCGCGCGGGGCGGACATGGTTCGACTGGCTTCCGATTCACGACCTCACCGAAGGACAGGTCTTCGACGTCATTCGCGACGCGGGACAGGCACCCCATCCGGCCTACGCGATGGGCATGTCCCGACTCTCCTGCGTCTTCTGCATCATGGCCTCGCGGGCGGATCTTCGCACCGCCGCCCTGCTCCAGCCGCAGCTCTACGCCCGCTACTGCGCCCTCGAACGCCGCATCGGCCACACGCTGTCGCCGTCCGGCGCCCCGCTGCCCGAACTGACCGGCATCCCAATGCCACGCCCGGACCTGCCAGTGGACGCGCCGCTGCCCTGACCCGCGTTCCGGGCCGACCTTCCCGCGATCGCCCCGGGTTCGCCTGGAGCCGATCGCAGCGCGCATCCGGACGCATTGCCGAGGGATGCCAACCGTGCGATCAAGCGCGCGACAGCGGACGGAGGAACACGATGGCCAGAACGGTCGAAGCGCCCCACGACCTGGACCGATGCCCGGTCTGCCGCAACGACATCGATCCGGACGCCCTGCTCTGCGCCGCCTGCGGCGCAGAGAAGATCACGATCAACGACGGCAAGGGAGAAGCCGCGTCCAACCTTGGCTGCCTCGCCACGCTGGCCCTGCTCGGGGGCCTTGTGACCTTCTGCTTCACGATCTTCCGCGCTCCGCAACCGGACCCGGACATCACCAAATACATGCTGCTGGCCGCCTCGGTCGGCGCAGCCTTGCTGGGCGTCAGGTTCCTTGTAAATGGGAATAGACGCGGACGGGAGAACATCGAGAAGACGACGCGGCCTGCATGGAAGCACGTGAGCGCGAGCGATGTCGTCGCCGCACACAAGCGCGCGGAAGAGGCGGCCGAACGAGCGGCCAAGGCCGCGAACACGGCGGCCAGCCAGACCAGGAAGCCGGCGAAGCGCTCGTTCTTCGACCACCTGGACACGAGGCCCCATCGCGACGACGACGATCTTTGGCGGTGACAATCGCCGAAGCCACGGACGGATCTGGATCGCGAGACCCCAACAGGCCGGCTCCCCCAAAATCCCCTATCGCCCGGCGCGCCCTTCTGCAGAAGCGCTGCCTCGGTAAATTCCCGTTCACCGCCGAGGCGGCGCCAAGAGCGTTCGTCTTGCTGGGAGGCAAGGGCTCCATCCGCATCCGCACGGCATCGGCCAGCGCCTTCCGGTCCGGAATCGCTGGCCACCAGCTCATACTGCCTGTGCCATTGATCCGGCAAACGTTGCGCTGCCAATGGCACTGGTCAGCACAAAGCACAAACCCAACGAAAAAAGATCCCACAGGACTGGACTACGCCACTCTGGCACCACGACTGTGAGACGCGGCAGAAATGGTTAGCCGCGCCCGTTCACCCGGGTATGCTGCGCCTTCTTTGGCTCGCCACAGGAACACGACTTCGAGTTCAAGGCTGAGACTCTGAGCGGCGATCACCAGCGCTGCACATGCGTCGTTCGCGGACATTCCCTGGACCGACACGTTGATCTCGGCAAGATAGCGATAACCTTCATCTTCCTTGCAGCCCACCACCATGTTCACCGGGCAGCATTTGCGGAACTCGTCAAAGTCCTCGAATTGCTTCGTCGCGCGGACCAGGACCATTTCGATCAGAGAGTTCCAGTTCGGCCTGACAACACGAACCCCGTCAAGCGAAGCATCCAGAACCTTCGTATGCGTAAGGTTCGGCAGTCTTCGAGGGTCAATGCAGCGCTCAACAGCAGAGGACTCCCTTACTGGTGTGGAAGGATCTTCGCGATTCTCCAGCGCGTCCAGAGCTCGATTGACGACCATGTCCGTCGTGTCCACGAGCGGTCTTGCATGGCGCTGGAGCCGCTCAAAGGTTGATTCTTCGATAATGACTTGAGGCATCATTCGTTCCTTTCAAAAATATGTGAATATGAAAATAGGGAACTAGGTAGAATATTGCAAGTCTTTTTTTGATCTCCTCGCGAACACCAGGTCCACCCACCGGCATGCCGCTTCCTGACTTGACCGGCGCTCCACATCTCGCGGATTCCCCGCAACCTCACCGGGCCACAGCCCGAACCCCGCCCAGAGGCGGAGCCGTGCGGGTCCGGGGCAGGCGACCGGACGGCGAGCGAGTCCGTCCACGCCGCGCAACCCCAACCCACCATGGAGAACGCAATGAACGCAATGAACGCAATCGCAGCCATGCCCGGACCGATCGTCCGGGAAATCCCGCTGAGCCTGCTCAGCCTCGCCCCGGAGAACGTCCGCAGGACGCCCCCCGACGCCCATGCCGATGCCGAGATCAAGGCCTCCATTGCCGCGCTCGGACTGCTCGAGAACCTCGTCGTCCGCGCCGACGCCGAAGACGCGGACGGAACCGGACCCCATGCCGTCATCGCCGGCGGCCGACGTCTCAAGGCCCTGCAGGAGCTGGCCGGGGAAGGGGCCATCGATCCAGACCATCCCGTGCCCTGCCAGGTCCGGTCCGGGGACGTCGATTCCGGCGAGGTCTCGCTTGCCGAGAACGTCGTCCGCGTCGCAATGCATCCCGCCGACCAGGTGGAGGCATTCGGAAAGCTGGCTGCGGCCGGTCAGCCGGTCTCGGCCATCGCGGCGCGATTCGGCGCCTCCGAGCGGCTCGTCGAGCAGCGGCTCCGTCTCGGCAGCGCCGCGCCGGAGCTGCTGGACGCCTACCGGGCCGACAGGATCGACCTGGAAGTACTGAAGGCTTTCGCCGTCACCACCGACCGGGAACGCCAGCTGGCCGTTTGGGAGCAGGTCTCGGCCCAGGGGCACCGCCCCTCCGCCTGGCAGGTGCAGCGGCTCCTGACCGAGGAACGCGTGCCCGGCTCGTCCATGGTGGCGCGATTCGTCGGCACGAAGGCCTACGAGGCCGCCGGCGGGCAGGTGATGCGCGACCTCTTCGCAAGCTGCGACGAGACCGGCACCTGGTTCGAGGACCCGGTGCTGCTGGACCGGCTCGCCATGGACAGGCTCCGGAAGGCGGCCGACGAACTGGCCACGCGGTGGAAGTGGGTCACGCCCATCGTCCGGGTCGCGTGGGAGGACACCGCCAGCTACGGGCGAGTCCATCCCCAACCCGCCGACCCCACCGAAGAGGAACGCGCCGAGAGCCGGAAGCTGGAGGCCCGGCTGCAGGAGATCGAGGGTCTCGGCGACGACGACTGGACCGACGAGATCGAGATCGAGGCCGGCGCCATCGAGACGCGGCTCGACGACATCGACCGCGACGTCGATGAGCGGGCCGCGTACCGCCGCGAGGATTTCGCGATCGCGGGCTGCATCGTCACCATCGGCCACGACGGCGGGATCGAGGTCATCCAAGGGCTGGTGAAGCCCGAAGACATGCCGGAGAGAAAGGAGGACGGCGACGGCGCCGACGACGGCCGCGACGACGCTCACGTGCAGGCTCCGCCGGTCGCCCCGTCCGTTTCGCTCGACAGGGACCGCGAGGCCGCGGCCCGGAAGGATGCCGGGGTCGGGGTCGGGCTGGCCGACGACCTGCGCGCGATCCGCACCGCGCTGGTCAAGGCCCATCTCGCGACGGACTTCGAGGCCGCTTTCGACCTCTTCCTGTTCCAGGCCGCCCGCGCCATCTTCCTCTTCAGGCATGCCGCGCACGCCCTCGACATCACTGTCCGCGAGACCGCCGACCGGCCTACGACCCGGATGAACGACGCATCGTTCGGTGACTGGTCGCCGGGCGAGGCGATGCTGGAGGACCGCTCCGGCCTTTCGCTCGACTGGATGCAGATCGAGGACGACGGCGAGGCCTTCGCCGCGCTCCGGGCGCTGCCGCAGGACGCCAAGGAGGCGCTGTTCGCCGCCTGCGTCGCGCGCACGGTGAAGCCCCAACTCGCGTTCGAGGCCCTGGCGCGTCCCGAGCTGGAGGCCACGGTCGCGCGGCTGGCCATCGACTTCGCCGCCCGCGTCCGTCCGACAGCGGAGATGCTGTGGTCGCGGATCTCCAAGGGCCGCATCATGGAGATCGCGCGCGCGACTCTCGGCGTCTCCTGGGCCGCCGACCGGTCGCGGCTGAAGAAGGCCGAACTGGCGGCGGCGATGGAAACCGCCTTCGCCGCCGGCGACAGGCCGGTCTCGCTCAGCGCGGATATGCACGCGGCGGCCCTGGCCTGGACGCCTCCGGGGTTCGAGGCGTTCGACACCGGGCGCGTCGGCGAGGCGATCGAGGACCGCACCGACGGGGACACTGCTTCCGTCGACGCCGGGGCCGAAGTCGCCAGCGGGGCAGAAACGGACCTGCGGTCCGAAGGCGACGAGGTCGATTTCGCCGAGACCGTCCGGACCGTGGTCGAGAACGGGGTCGCCGAGGTCCGCGCCGGATTCGCGAAGGCCTCGAACCCGGTGGACTGCAACGGCCACGCGACGGACGGCGACGATGCACCCGGAACGCCCGCCGGCAACGGCGCTGATCCCGGCAACGGCTCGAACGGGACCGATCCGGCAACCGATGCCGAAGCGCCGTCCGGCAACGGCCATGACGAATCGGGCGCGGACGGCGCACAGGATCCGCACGACGCCACGGACGCTCCGGGCGGCGATGCCGATGTGCACGGCGATCCAGACGCGGGGACCGAAGAGGCCGCCGTGCCCGGGGACCTCGGCGCCATGATCGACGCCGTAAACAGCGTGCCGACCGCCGACGGCGGCCCGCGCATCATCCTCGCCACCACCGGGTCCGCGTCGGACGCCGGGCAGGCGCCGACGAACGGGCATGACCCGTCCGTCGAGCCGGCCGAGATCCCGGAGTTCCTCCGCGACGTCCGCTGATTGCACGCAGGAACCGCCGCAACGGCCCGCCGGCGCATCGTCCGGCGGGCCGTTCCATGTCCACCTTCCCGATCACGGAGACCTTCCCCGATGAACGACACGACAAAATCGCCCCGCGCGACCATCCGGGCGCGCATCCACGAGAGCGCCGTGAAGCGCGTCACGCGCACCTATGCCGCTACCCTGCCCGAGATCCTCGCCGAGAGTCTTCAGAACGGGCGACGGGCCGGCGCCACGCGCATCCGCATCGCCGTCGACGCATCCGATTGCCCGAAGTCGGGCGACGCTCCGGACGGCGGCCGGCCCGCGCTCTCCGTGACGGTGTCCGACGACGGCGCGGGCATCGCCGATCCCGCCGTGCTGCTGTCCTTCGGCGAGAACGGCTGGCCCGACGAACTCGTCCGCCGCGAGGACGCTGCCGGGTTCGGCTTCGCCAGCCTCGCGCGGCGCGGCTGCGCCGTCTCCTCGCGGCCGCGATCGCCGTCGGGCGGCACCCGTCCCGGCTGGCGCGTCGACCTCGCTCAGGAGCACTTCCTGGGCGAGGCGGAGGCGCACGTCCTTCCCGAGGACGACGCGCCCTTCCCGCACGGTACGGCCGTCGCGTTCCCGGCCACCGAGTCGCTCTCCGCCATCCGCAACGCGGCGGCTGCCGCCGCGCGGCACCATCCGCTGCCCATCCACTTCGCCGACCGAACGGAGGGCGGCACGTCCGGCGGCGAGCCGCTGCCCCGTCGCGCCTTCCTCGACGGTGCCGTCCACGCCGAGACGTGGCGCGGCCTGGCGTTCGGCGTGTTCCGGAACCGGAACGCCGGCTGGAACGATCCCGACCTCAACTTTCTCGGGCTGACGCTGGCCGTTCGCCTGCCGACGGTCGAGACCGTGCACGGCCCGACCTGGACCGTACGCGCCGACGTGCAGGACTGCCCCGACCTGGAGCTCGTCCTGCCGGCCCGCAAGGAGGCCGTAGAAAGCCAGTTCCTGACCGAGATGCGCGAGGCCGCCCGTCTCGCGATCTACCGCGCCATGGCGGCCGATCGCTCCCCGCGCCCGACCTTCGCGGACCAGGCGCGTGCGCTGAAAGCGGGCATCGAGATCGCGCCGCCGCCCGCAATGCTGCGGCCCTGGCGGCCCGCGCTCGCCGACGCCGACGACTGGCGGGACCCGCCGAAGCCCGTCATGGCGGGAGAAGACGCGCTGGTCATGGACTTCGACCCTGATCCGCCCGAGGCCCAGGCGCTCTGGCGCGCCGCCGTGCGCGCCGGGATCTCCTGCCGCCTCTTCGAGGCCGACCGCAGGCTCGTCGGATACGGCTGGCATGATGCGCTGAGCCGTGCCGCGGACGTGACGGTTCGCGCTGCAGTGGACGGCGAATGGATCAGGCTCGGGGACGGCGCCCTGGCCGGGGAACCGGATGCGCGGGCGACGCCGCTGCCGCCCCGCCCGGCAGCGATTCGCGTCGAGCTGAGCGTCCGTCCGCCGTCGGGGAGCCCGACAACTCTCGACCTCCCGACCGACCTTGCCTTCGCCGGCGCCGCCTGGTCGTGGGTCGAGGACGCCCGACCGCTTGTCACCGCGGACAGCACGCTCCAGCCGCACGAACTGGCGGAGCGCATCGCCGCCGCCTTCTTCGCGCCCTGCGACGACGCTGATTCCGACAGCCGCGAGACCCAGCGGCAGCGCTTCGACGACGACGCGCTTCACCTCGCCACGCGGCTCCTGCTGTCGGACGCGGACGCCATCCGGACCTCGATCGCCGACGCCGTGCGCCGCGAGCTTCTCTGGCTCTGCCCGAAGGACCGCGCCGTCGAGATCCGGATCGCGAGGCCGGAGGTCAGCGTGACGCTCGCCGACGCGATTCCCGAATCATGAGCACGCACGCCGCGACGTTGCCTCCGCTCCCGCCGCCCGCGTCGCGCCGGCCGGAGCGGAGGCCGGCTTGTGTCGGGGCGGCTGTCCGGGTCGGGCGCGGGAAAGTCCGGCCCGGACGGCCTTCCATCCAGACCCATGCAAAGGAGCCCGACATGCCCGAACCCCAGGCCGCCGAACCCTTCGGCCCCGTGATCTTCGCCTACACCCGCCGCCAGGCGATCGAGGACGGCGTCCTCGTCGACGTCACCGAAACCGCGAAAGAGGCCGGCTTCAAAATTCCCGTCGCCCTCTCCCGCACCGTCTGGGACCGCCTCGTCGCGCTCCCCGACGGCTACAGGGGATTCCAGGACGAGGCAGGCCGGCTCTGGGACGTCCTCTGGATGGCGCACGTCCACACCCGACGGGCCGCCGGACGCGACCGCATCGCCATGTGCGTCCTCGTCCGCGACGTGCGCAAGGACCTGCGCGACAGCATGAACCCTCCGCGCAAGCACTTCCCCGTAGTCGCGATCGGCCCCGGCGACGAGGGAGAGCCCGTGATCACCATCATGTTTCCGGAGGACGACTGAGCCAACGGGCGTGGCCAGCCAGGCAGCGCCCGGCAGGAAGACCGCCCATGCCGCCTCGGATCGCTGGCCGTAATGGCGCACGGCCCGGTGCCGCTTCACCCCTGCGCCCTGAACCGGACGAATCCGGGCGGGGCGCTCACAATTGCCAAGGAGAGACCGACCATGACACACATTTCGGCTCCGTCCCCGTCACCCGGCGCACCACCGCCGATGCACCCCATGGACCCGCGCCGGGGCAAGAGCCTCTCGCCCGCGTTCGCCGCGATCCTCGCCTGGCTCCTCGGCATCAAGCCCGTGACGCGCCCGGCCATCACCGGACTTGCCGTCTGCTCCGGCTCGGTGCTCGCGGCCACCACCGAGCACCCCTTCCACGACGTTCATCTCGGCGGCCTCGCCGACCTCGAGCGCAACCTGCGCGGCTGGGGCGACGCCTGCGGCGCCGACGCCGCCGTCGTGGACGGACTGGTCGACAGGATCAGGAGGGCCGGAACATGAGCGCCCGCGACCTGTCCCCGAACTTCGACCGCCACCGCGCCGCGCTCGACATCATCGATCCCGGCGCGTGCAACCCCTCCGGGGTCGCGCTCGCGCTGCACGACGCCTGCCGGCAGGCCATCGCCGAGGGCGCGCCGCAGCGCGAGGATCCGGCGATCCGCCTCATCGGCCTGCAGCTGGCCCACCTGCTCGACGTCGCCCGGATCCTCGACCCGGATGAATACGACCGGCTGCTCGGGCAGTGCCGCGCCCGGGCACGGGAGCGCAAATCCGACTCGGTGGCGGAGGCAACGCCATGACCCGGCAGGCCGCGACGGATTCCGGCCTCCGCGACGTCGTGCCCTTCACGCCGCCCCTCCCCGGAACATGCAGGCGGCACCGGCTCCGGGCCCGCCTGCTCCGCGCCGGGCGCGAGGCCATGGAGGACGGGGAACTGCTGGAAATCCTGCTCGCCGGGCACCGGAGTGTCGCGGACGCGGAGGCGACGGCGAACCTCCTGATGGACACGTTCGGCACCGCACCACGCGTCCTCGCCGCGCGGCCGGACCGCCTGCGCAGCCTCTGCGGTCTCTCCGAGGACGCCGTCGACGCGCTCAAGGCCGCCGAGGCGCTCGGCATCCGCATGGCCCGGGCCAGGGTTCCCGACACGTTTCGTCCCTTGCTCGACAGCCTCGACGCGGTCACGGACTGGTGCCGCACGCTCTGCGGGCATCGCGAGACCGAGGCGTTCCACCTCCTGTTCCTGGACCGCCGCAACATCCTGATCGCGGACGAGCGGCACCAGCACGGGACCGTCGCCCACACGCCAGCCTATCCGAGGGAGATCTGCGTCCGGGCGCTGGAGACCGGCGCCAGCACGGTCGTTGCGGTCCATAATCATCCTGGCGGTACACCGGAGCCATCCCGGGGCGACATCGAGATGACCGCCCGCATCCGGGACGCGCTGAAGACCATCGACGTGCTGCTGGCCGACCACGTCATCGTCACGCCGACCGGCGCGTTCAGCTTCCGCGCGAAGGGCCTGCTCTGACGCTATCCCCGCCTCTCCTGCCGCCGCGCCGTCCGCTGCGTCTCCATGGACGAACGTGCCGCCGTCCTGTTCGAGTTCGGCCACGCGCCGGATCGCACGCTCCGGTGTCCCCGCGTCCGTCTCTCGCAAGAACCTATCCAGACGCAAACGCGCGGATTGGGCAATCGTGCCTGCCTCGACTTGCGCTCACTGTTTTTCGTGCGGACAAAGATTCAGACAGGGCCGAGGCCATCGCCTAGAGCGGAACTCTTGCAGCCTCGCTGCAATCACCCCCGCAGCAGTATAGAACGCGAAACCCCGTCGTCAGGGTGGGAACCACGATGTAGACACACCCTGAAGAATCCGGAACCGCCACCACATCTTGCGCGAAGACCGATGTTGCGAGTGCCAGAACGAATGCAACTGACAGAATGACATGGCGCATTTTAAAATCCTCTCGCTTGTTGGTCCCACACCATCCTAGCCAGTCCGGCCCTGCGTCAACCTGGTGCATTCGGTTGACGTTTCGGAAACCCCGCGAAGCCTTCCCACGCAGTCGCACCTAGCCGCCACATTCGACCAAGAGGAACAACATGGCGGACACTGGACCAAGAAAAAACGTGCGCAGAATTCAGGAACTCATCAGTGCGGATGAACTGGCGTTCATTGAGACCGTGATCGCGCAACCGACGATTCCGGCTGGCGACCAAGAGAAAATCAACAATCTCGCAAATGCCTTGGATGCCAAAGGCTGGACCTTCAAGGCCAAGGGACTCCGCTTCGCCTGATCCCGTCCCCGTTGACAGGACCGCGCGCGATCGGGCACTCGCCTTTCCGTCGCCAGCCAAACGGAGCGAATCATGCCCGATCTCCACGCCATCAACATTCACCTCCAGGAACGCCTCGAACGAGACCGGCGCGACGAGGTCCGCGCACCCGAGGCCGCGCGCTGGCTCGACGAGGCCGGCCTGCTTGCCGACCGGAAGGGCGGCCTGCCGCTCCGAAACCTCCTGCGCGCCGGACGCATCGCGGGCCAGCAGCAGCGCCCGGACAAGAAAGACGGGAGGTGGTTCATCCGACGCCTCGCGGCGTCCGGCGACCACGGCGTGATCGGCGACACCCGCGAACGGATCCACCGCTGCCTGCCCGTCGACCGCGACGCCCTTCCGACCGACTGGCCGGTGCATCCCGGGCCGGACGTCTTCTGGCAGGAACTCGGCAGGACCGTCGCGGCCTTCGGACATCTCGAGCACATGCTGGGATCGACCTGTCTCGCACACGTCGCCACCGTCGAAAAGGCAAGACCTTTCATGGACGGCAGCAATCATGACGCCGCCGTCAAGTGGAACACGCGGCTGCGCGAGTCCCGGCTCGACACCATGCATCAGCTCACCCGCGAGCTCGACAAGCTCCTGCGCGAGGCCGGTCGGGTTCCGCACGCCGTTCGCGAGGGCCTTGTCGCCGACCTCGGGGAGTTGCGCCCGTGGCGCAACGCGCTCTGCCACGGCGCATGGCTCGATGTCGACGAGGACGGCTGCGGCCATCTCGAGCACGGCTACCCCGACCCGGACGACCGCTGGCCCGTCGCCTTCGTGCCGAGAGAGATCACTCCGAAGGACCTCGCCGGCGTCCGAGCCAGGACGGTAGACGTCACGATTCGCGTCGCCGAGGCCGCGTCCGTTTCCGGCCCGCCCGACACCGGCCTGGCCGGACACGGCTACACTCTCGCGGTGGAGATGCCGCGCCAGCACGCGCCGCGGAGCGCCACCGGCCAACCGTAGCAGGGCATCCCGTCAGTCCCCGTCGCCCTCCTCGGCACCCTTCGTCCGCGCGGCACCCAGGAAGTGCGTGGTAGAGGACCCGAGTCTTGGCACCTTGCCGACCAGACGCATCCCGCACAGCTCGATGTGATTCGCAATCGCACGAGCCATCGGCTTCAGCCGGTCGTGATCGCCCGGCTCGCGCCTCTTCGGCCAGAGCCTGCGCGCCTTGAACAGCGCCATCTCGATGGTGAACAGCGTCTCGTCTCGCGAGACCGGCCGGTCTTTTCTCTCGGTCATTTAGCAAGCCGTATCACGAGAACATAAAAAGAACAACGACTGAATTCACCAGCTCTGCGGTCGGCCTTGCCGCTGCGGGGTCCGACCGACGCGACACCCTCGCAACGGCGGCAACAACGACCCGCCGTCCGGCACGGGCGGCGCCCACCTCCCCGACACGGCACGTCCACGCGTCGCGCCGGCAGGAGTCCGGCCAGCCCGGGCGGGGGCAGTCCGGCGGGCCGGCGCGGGAGCCCACTCCCCGCACCGCGATCCCGCCGCCCCGACACCTTCCGACACGGAGACCGCCATGGAAGCCGCCGCCCAGCAACGCGGGACGCCCGCGCGCCCGCCTATCCCCGCAACGACCGCCGCCCGTCCGGAAACGTCCGCACGTCCCGTCCGGTCTGACGCCCTCCTCGCCGCCGCCCGGACCCTGCTGCCCGTCCTGGAGGCGGGCCGGCCGCTCGACGCCGCCACGCTCCGGGCGGCCCTGACGGACGCATTCGGCGCGTCGGACGCCGCCGGGGCCTGGGCGTGGAAGGACGCCTACGAGGCCGCCGAGGCGGCGGTCGTCATGTTCGTGCAGCGCTTCGGCCGCGCGATGCGCCGGAGCGCCGGTCCGGGTCCGGACGGGTTGCGCCGCATGCTGGCGATGCTGGAGGCCGTCGCCGCGCTGGAGCCCTCGCACACGCGGCGGTCCGAGGACCAAGTCCGGCTCCAGCAGTTCTCGACGCCGCTGCCGCTAGCCTACGCCGCGCTGCAGGCCGCCACCGTCCGGTCGGGCGACACCGTGCTGGAGCCGTCGGCCGGGACCGGCATGCTGGCGGTGATGGCGGAGTGCGCGCTCGGCGGCGGCGCCGGGGGCCGTCTCCGTCTCAACGAGATCGCGCAGGCACGGACCGGGCTCCTGGCCGGCCTGTTTCCGGGGACGACGGTCACGTCGGTCGACGCCGAGGCCGTCGCGGATCGGCTCCCGAGGGTCGTTCCGACCGTGGTCATGATGAACCCGCCGTTCTCGGCCACGCCGGGCGTGGACCGGAACCGGCATGACGCCGACCTGCGCCACGTCCGCTCGGCCTTCTCCATGCTGCCGACGGGCGGTCGGCTGGTCGCGATCACGTCCGAGGGCTGCGTCCCCGGCGATGCCGCCTGGACCGGCGCCTTCGACAGTTTCGACCCTCCCGCCCGCTGCGTGTTCTCCATGGCGATCGACGGGCGCGCCTACGCGCGACGGGGCACGGGATTCGCCACGCGCCTGACCGTGCTGGACCGCAGCGCCGAACCGGGAATCGAATTCAATCGCACGGCCCGTGCCGGCGACGCCGCCGCGCTGCTCGACGCGATCATCGCGCAGGTGACGCCGCGCCTGCCCGTCGCGCCGGACGCCGAGCCGGCCCCTCCCCTCCGCGACCTGTTCGGCACGCCCGACCCGGCGAAAGCGCCAAGGCGCCGGACGCGCCGACCCGCCGCGACCCCGCAGTCCGGGCAAGCCCGAGACTGGGGACCGGTGGCCGAGCTTGCCGTCGAATGCGGTCCGGCCGCTCCTGTCGCCGCCGACGCCGATGCCGGCACCGCCGGTCCCTACGCCTCCTGGCGACCGGACGCGGTCCGGATTCCGGGCGCCGTCCCTCATCCGACGCCGCTGGTGCAGTCCGCCGCCATGGCCGCCGTGCCGATGCCGGTGCCCGCGTTCCGCCCGATGCTGCCGGAACGCGTCGTCTCCGAGGGCCTTCTCTCGGACGCGCAGCTGGAGAGCGTCGTGCTCGCCGGCGAGGCCCACTCCCGGCGCCTGGCCGCGACGTATCGCATCGGCTCCGGATGGGAGACCGTCAATCGCTGCGACGACGACGAGGCCAGCACCGGCGACGATGCCTCGCCCGTCACATCCGACGGCGAGACCCTCTCCGCCCCGGCGCGATTCCGGCGCGGCTGGATGCTGGGCGACGGCACCGGATGCGGCAAGGGACGCCAGGTCGCCGCCATCATCCTCGAGAACCGGCTCCGCGGCCGGACGCGCGCGCTCTGGCTCAGCCAGTCCGACAAGCTGCTGGAGGACGCAAGGCGCGACTGGACCGCGCTCGGCGGTCTCGACAGCGACGTGATCCCCTTGGGCAGCTTCCGGCAGGGCGCGGAGATCCCGCTCGCCGAGGGCATCCTCTTCTGCACCTATGCCACGCTTCGTTCGCCCTCCCGCCAGGGAAAGCCCTCACGCCTCGACCAGGTCGTGGAATGGCTGGCCGGCTCGCTCGACGAGGACGACCGCCACGCATTCGACGGCGTGATCGTGTTCGACGAGGCCCACGCGATGGCCAACGCCGCCGGGGCCAAGGGCGCGCGCGGCGAGATCAAGCCCTCCCAGCAGGTAACCGTTCGGTCCTAGAGTGATGGCGGGACAGCTGCCCGCTTGTCAAGTTGTCGGCGCGGAACTCGCTCTGGCTGCGCCCGGGCAGGATTCTACCGGTTGAGGGTGCGCTTCCAGTCCCGCCTCAACGGGCAGAGC
>JAJEGW010000084.1 GCA_022819605.1 Silicimonas sp.
CCTCCAGGTAGCTGGAGGAGACGTCATAAAGAATCAGCGTGTTGCCGCCCTTCAGGTGCCTGTTGGCCAGGCTCCTCTCGATCCAGGGCTGGCGCTCCAGCAGCCAGTCGAGCATGGCGAGCATCTCGTTGCCGGTGACGGCCCCGAGCTTGAGCAGGGTTCCGAGGCTGGTCGACGCGGTCTCCGAATCCAGCGCCCGTGAAGTGGCGAGCTTGGAGGCGGGATCGAGAATCCGCGCGGCGACGGCGGCGAGCGCGAGATCCCGGCTCCGCTCCGTCCTGCGCCCGAGG
The DNA here is from genome assembly GCA_022819605.1 of Silicimonas sp. Lineage (GTDB taxonomy): Bacteria > Pseudomonadota > Alphaproteobacteria > Rhodobacterales > Rhodobacteraceae > JAJEFO01. Next base: position 291 of record JAJEGW010000084.1, read on the forward strand.
AGGCGCCTGAAGCCGAGCCGCTTCATAGTCCCCAGCACGGCGGCCGCGTGGCCGTGCGGCAGGGCCCGGCGGATCGCGAAGGCCTTGCGGGGGTCGTCGAGGATGACCCCGCCCCTGAGCACGGCGCGGAACCCGTCGACGACGGCGGGATCGAGGTCCGAGAGGTTGGCAACGGTCTTGTGGCGCACACGCCGTCCCTCGCACCATGTCCTTCTGAGGAGGACGGCCCTGGTCCCGTACTGGTTAGGGATCACGTCGATTCGGATGGACATCCTGCTTATGTAAGTTGTTTCCTGCCTGCTCACTCGCCCTGTAATGTCGTCCATGGGTTCTGTCAAGGGATTTCTTATGTAAGTATGAATCCCAGCAAATCCGCACCGCCAGCGGCGGGAAGCCGTTGCGTTTCAGCGCGTTGGAGGAGAGATGGCGCGGATGATCGGCCGAAAGTTCCGATTAAATGCCGCAAACGCAACAAGTGACGCAAATCACACTGCACCAACTTATTGGGATGATGAGATTGCATCAATGCTTAGTGATGCCCGCATTCACATGCGGGCCGTCGAGAAATCTGACAAGGTCAGTCCACGCTGCCTGCTGCGGCTCGAAGCGAATTGCGTTCCGTCGTGAATTCTGCTGCATGACTGCGCAAGTGTCCCGGCCCGAAGGCAGCGGCCATCAAAGCGCCCAAACGGGGCAGGAGCCGACCTGCAATGGCGCTGGCCGCATCGACCCGTCAGTTGCCTGGCTTGCGGGTCGCACGACCGTGGATTGCGGAACCGTGTTGCCGCTGTCCGGGGCACGGCTATCCCCCACATTGAAAGGCAGACGCAAGGCATGAACGCCTAAGCAAGATCGGCAGGCAGATCGCATCGCAAGGCGACCAGGACGTGCTCGAAACAACGCCCCACATGGCGGCCGAAGTGCGCGGACACACTGCATACCAATCGGAGGACGGTCTGGCGGGCGTCGTGTAGTGCCGACCTTTGGGGGCCGGATTCAGGAATATCAAAGGGGTTACAGACGTCGTGACCCGAGAGTTGCGGAAGTCGGGCGAAGCGAATGCCGTCACCAAATCGCGGAACGGAGCACTCTCGCATCGGTGTCACGTGGCCAGGTATCATGACCGGCCAAAGCACGAGCGAACGGTTTCCGACGGTGCGTGACCTACTCGGCCGGCGTGCCCATCTTTCTCGACAGCGCGCGCTTGCGCTTCTTCGCAAACCGCTTCTTGAGACGGTTCACGCGCGCCTTCTGGTAGGCAGCGATCAGCGGTGCGGAAAGGTAGTAAGACGCCATGCCCGCAGCCATGCCCAGCGTCAGGCCGCCGACAAGATAGGGCACGAATATCTGCTCCAGGAACAGGACGAGGCCCTGCCAGTTCGCGGTCTCGGGCGTGAAGAGCGCTAGGAAGTTGCGCCAGAAATCCAGCGACGCGTCCGCGAAGGCCCAGACTATGTTGGGCAGCGGCATCCCGTCCTGGCCGACCATCCAGTAGCCGAGACCCGTCGACACGGACGCGATCAGCGGAAACGTCAGCGGGTTGCCGAAGAACGTCGCCAGGAGCGCCGCAAGGACGTTGCCGCGGATCACCAACGCCAGGAGCGCCGCCAGGAAGAAATGCAGCCCGAAGAACGGCGTGAACGACATGAAGACCCCGACCGCGATGCCGCGGCTGATCTTGTGCGCCGGATCGGGCAGCCGCCGGAGACGAAGCGCCACGTAGCGCAAAGAGCGCTGCCAGCCCCCCCTGGGATAGACGCTCTCGCTGACGATCTCGGCATAGGATCGTGGATTTCGTCGCTTGAAAATCGCTCCCCCTCCCCCTCAGGGCTTTCGATCCGGATCGCGATGCCTGCCCAGCGAGGCGACGTCGCTGTCCGCCTCGAGCGCAAGCATCACCGCGTGCAGGTGTCCGGTATCGCGAAGTTCTACGTCGATAATAAGACGGTAGAAATCCGGCTTCCTGTCGATGAACACGAGGTCCGAAATATTCGCGCGCTGCTCGCCGATCAAGGTGCAGATCCGGCCCAAGACCCCGCTGTCGTTGGCGATCGTCATGTCCAGGCTGACGTTGTGAACCGGAGGGTGACGGCCCTCCTGCCAGTGCAGGTCGACCCATCGTTCGGAATCCTCGTCCAGCTCAGCCAGCGAGTCGCAGTCGATGGCGTGGATCAGCACGCCCTTGCCGCGATAGGCGATGCCGACGATCCGCTCGCCCGGGACCGGCTGGCAGCAGCGGGCGCGGCGAAACGTCTGGCTGGGCTTGAGCCCGACGACGGCGCGCCCCGCGTCGATCTCCTCTTCCGTCCTGCTATCGAGATCGGGATACAGCGTCTTGATGATCTCTCGTGCCGGGAGCTCGGCCGCGCCGATCCGCACCAGCATCTCCGTGCTGCTCTCCAGCCCGAGCTGCTTCGCCGCCGTCGCGATGGCCTTTTCCGTGGTGCGCTTGCCGATCCGGTCGAACGCCACGCGCAGGAGCTCGCGCCCGAGCTTCCGGAAGCGCTCGCGGTTCTCCTCGCGCAGCGAACGGCGGATGGCCGCCTTGGCGCGCCCGGTCGCGACGATGTCGATCCAGGTGCCGGGAGGCCGCTGGCCCTGGGCCCTCATGATGTCCACGGACTGCCCGTTGCGCAGCCGCGTCCAGAGCGGGGCGCGGACCCCGTCCACCTTGGCGCCGACGCAGCTGTCGCCGATCCGCGTGTGAATCGCGTAGGCGAAATCCAAGGGCGTCGCGCCGCGCGGCAGCTTCACGACATCGCCCCTCGGCGTGAAGCAGAACACCTTGTCGGCGTACATCTCCATCTTGACATGCTCCAGGAACTCGTCGTGGTCCTCCGCCGTGTCAAACCGCTCCGAGAGGCTGGCAATCCACTTGGCCGGATCGACCGCGAACGGATTCTCCGACCGCACGCCGTCGCGGTACGACCAATGGGCCGCCACGCCGGACTCGGCGACCTCGTGCATCGCCTGGGTCCGGATCTGGATCTCGACACGCTTGGCGTCGCGCCCGGAGACGGTTGTGTGAAGCGAGCGGTACCCGTTCGACTTCGGCTGGCTGATGTAGTCCTTGAACCGCCCCGGCACCGCGCGCCACCGCCGGTGCACCGCGCCCAGCGCGGCGTAGCAGTCCGCGTCGGTGCCGACGATCAGCCGGAACCCGTGGATGTCGGAAAGCCGGGAGAACCCCATCTGCTTCTCCTCCATCTTGCGCCAGACGGAGTACGGCTTCTTCGCGCGCCCGAACACCCGGGCCTCGATTCCGGCCTCCTCGATCTCCTTCTCCATGTCGGACGTGATCCTGCGGATCACGTCCCCCGACTTTTTCTGAAGCGTTACGAAGCGCCGCATGATTGAGTTGCGCGCCTTGGGATTCAGGACCCGGAACGCGAGGTCCTCGAGTTCGTCGCGGATCGACTGCATGCCCATCCGGCCCGCGAGCGGCGCGTAGATGTCCATGGTCTCGCGCGCCTTCTGCTGCTGCTTTTCCCGCGACATGGCCCGGATCGTGCGCATGTTGTGGAGCCGGTCGGCGAGCTTGACGAGGATCACGCGCAGGTCCTTCGACATCGCGATGAACAGCTTGCGGAAGTTCTCCGCCTGCTTCGTCTCCGACGACGAGAGCTGGAGGTTCGTGAGCTTCGTGACGCCGTCGACCAGTCCGGCGATCTCGGCGCCGAACTCGCTCGCCACCTCTTCACGGGTGGATCGCGTGTCCTCGATCGTGTCGTGAAGCAGCGCCGTGACGATGGTGGCGTCATCCAGCCGCTGCTCGGTCAGGATCGCCGCGACCGCGACCGGATGCGTGAAGTAAGGCTCGCCCGATCGCCGGCTGTTGCCCTCGTGCATGCGCTCGCCGTACGCATAGGCCCGGCCGATCAGGTCAGCGTCGGTCTTCGGATTGTAGTTCTGGACCAGCGCGATCAGGTCGTCGGCGGTGAGCATCCAGTCCCCCCACGGTCAGCGCCAACCCCTAAGGCCGCCCCTGGGCGTCTTCCATCAGCGCCCGCAGCAGCTTTTCCTCGCTGAGGTCGTCATCTTCGGGCGCGTCGTCTTCCGCCCCCATGAGCAGGGCCATCGAGTCCTCTTCCGGCTCGTCCACCTCGATCATGGTCTGGTGCGATTCGATCATGCGCTCGTGCAGCTCTTCCGAGGACTGGGTCTCCTCCGCGATCTCGCGCAGCGACACGACGGTGTTCTTGTCGTTGTCCCGGTCCACCGTGAGCGGCGCGCCCGTCGAGATCTCGCGCGCGCGGTGTGACGCGATCATCACGAGATCGAACCGGTTCGGAACCTTGTCAACACAGTCCTCTACCGTCACGCGGGCCATCAGAATCTCCGTCTGGAATGAAGTCGGTGAGTCAGGTATGGCTTTCGGGCGCGAAAGACAAGCGGAATCTGCACCGCAACCGCCCGCCGGAAGGCGCATGTTACGGAAAGTTGACCGGGCAGGCGGTTGCAATTGTCACCCGACAGGCGGAAACTGGTACTCGGTGGAAAGCCGGGCCGGCCAGACCGACTCAACGAAATTCCGAGAGGGAATTTCTTCCGGCACGACTTCTACTTCTTTGAAGAAGGACCAGGCAGATGTTCTACAAGGACGAGCGGCTCGCTCTGTTGATCGACGGGGCGAACCTCTACGCCGCGACGAAGGCACTGGGATTCGACATCGACTACAAGCTGCTGCGCCAGGAGTTCATGCGGCGCGGCAAGCTGCTGCGCGCCTTCTACTACACTGCGCTCCTGGAAAACGAGGAATACTCCCCGATCCGGCCGCTCGTGGACTGGCTTCACTACAACGGGTTCGCCATGGTCACGAAACCCGCCAAGGAGTTCACCGACAGCCAGGGCCGCCGCAGGGTGAAAGGGAACATGGACATCGAGCTCACGGTCAATGCCATGGAACTCGCGCCGCATGTCGACCACATCGTGCTGTTTTCCGGAGACGGCGATTTTCGGCCGCTGGTGGAGAGCCTGCAGCGCCAGGGCGTGCGGGTGTCCGTCGTCTCGACGATCCGTTCGCAGCCGCCGATGATCGCCGACGAACTGCGCCGCCAGACCGACAACTTCATCGAGCTCGACGAACTGAAGGACGTCATCGGACGCCAGCCGCGCGAGCCGCACCCCGACGCCGACGAGTGACGCGCCCGAGTCCGCGTCGCTCTCGAGCGAAACGGGACTCCAGTTGACGCCGATGACCCTGGGGCCGGCCGCGGGGAGAATTCGACCGCGCTGAGAGCATTCTCGCCAGCCGATCGGCAAGGGTGGCCGTCGGCATGCCGTTGGAGCCGGGATCTTCCGGTTTGCGGCCGCCCTCGTCAGCCTGGTTCCGCTTGGGGCTCACTTTTCCGTTTGGGGATTGTTTCCATTGCTGAAATTCTCCAGCCGGATGCCGTTCCGCGTCCTGCCCCGGCAGCCCGGCGACACATGGTCTAGGAACGCCCTCGGACGCACCGGAACGACCCAAAGTGCCCCAAGAGGCCGATATCCCGCCCGGCTTACGCGATGCCGCGCCGGAGAGTGTTCCGGCCAGGATCCGCCGGATCAGCGAGAGCGCAGCACGTTTCAGTCCTGGACATGGGTCCCTTCCATTTCCGCCAATCGGCGCCGGACGGTCGCGAGCAACTCCTCCACCTGTTCGATGGCCTTGGACCGATCCAGCAGGCCGGCGTCGGCATCTGCGGCCGCGTATCGCATTGCGACTGCGCGCCGGGTGTGCCGGGAACAGCCCATCATTTTGTCGAAACGGGCGATATCCGCTCCGTCGGCGCTCAGCATGTTCAGCAGAGGCGCCAGATCATGCGACAGCGGGTAGGTTTCTCCCTGCAAGGCGATCCAGGCCGTGAAGAGCTTTTCCGCGACCTGCCGGACATGGGAAACGAATACCTCGTCGGCGAAGACGGCTGGATCGCCCTTGCCGCGAAGCGCCGCAACGTCTCTCTCCGCCGCGCCCGCCAGCTCCCGCGCCAGCTCAAGATCGCTCATAAAGCACCCTGCCTTCACGCAGTGCGCGCGCGAGGACATGGTTGCGCGAGCCGCGCCAATGGTGGACTTCGTCCAGGCTGCAGACCGGGATGTCCTTGGGAACGTGGAATTTCGCAAGCGCACGCCAAGTGCGCGTCTCTTCAGCGCCACGGTCCCGACCCGGCCCGAACGACTTCGCCTCTGCGACCACCAGATCGACGTCCGATCCCGCCCCAGCGTTGCCGCAGGCGCGAGAGCCAAAATGGATCACCTGCTCGGGATCAGCCACCTCGACGATGGTCGCCGTCATCTGCCGCAGCAAATCGTCGTCAACCTGCGCCATGCGTGTTCCTCCTTGTTCGGGTGATCGTTCCATCCCGGAAAGCGGCCACGAGGACAAGGGACTCGGAATTGATCTCCTCGGCAGGCTGGAACCGCCATGTCATGGCCTGAAGATCGTGCCGTCGGCATTTGAAGTCAAGAACATGACCGCGCTCCGCGGCTCATTCGAGCGTGCCCTGGACTGCCGCCGGGCAAGGCCGTGTCTCCATCGGCGACGGCTTTCAAGACCAGCGCCGGGCAGGATCGCGGCTGCCGCGTAAGGACCGTTTCGGGTTCGGCAGCCCTTGCGAAGCTTGCTGCGGAAGTGGCAGGTTTCAGAAGGAGGTCGTCATCCCGGCCGGCTCCCTTTCGGCCTTCCGCGCATGGACTGCCGCCTGCCCGGCAGGGCGACTCGCACGAGATGTCGCGCCAGCATCCCAGCATACTTGCCTTGAGTCACGGGCGGATTCTGTCCTCTTCGGCGGTTTCCCGGGATCCGGATCCAGGTCTTCCACGGTCCTGCTCGCGCACGGGTACCCCCGCGCACGGGCAACGTCGTCCCCGATTGCCCGGAGCCCCGCCGGATCCAGCATCCCGACACCTTGCCCGGAGGAACGAACTCGCGCCAAGCTGCTGGACCTTCGTTTGCCGGGAATTCCGGCATTTCGCTTGCCATTGAATTGTGAAGCCTCGACGTCGCCGTCATTCCGCCCGCCCGGCGATCCGCCCCGACCTGGCTCAGCGCCGCGAGTGTCGCGTCGGCGAGAAAGGCGGTGACGATGGCGGCGGCGAGCGGTCCTCTGCGCGCTGGAGGCGCTCAACGTCGGCTGCCCGAACTGGCGCCGCGACGAAGTTCCGGCCAGAAGCTTCAGATTCCCGTCTCGCCGTCATACCGGCCGGGGCGTTCGCCGCGCCCATGAGTCTTCCGGCGGAGCGCATTTCAGTTCGTGCTGGTCAGTTCGTGCTGGCGCCGCTGCCGTCATCAGGCGTGGCAGCCGCAGGTGTAAGAGCGTCGAAGATGCCCGTGAACTGTCCGTGCGAACCGTCGTCCTCGGCGAAGTGAACATCGGTCGAGCCAACCACGCGACGAGGGTTGCCGTCGACGTCAGGCATGTTCGAAAACTGGCCGCGCCACGTCCCGACGGCGTTCGTGATCGTGCGCTCGGGGTGCACCACCGTGATCGCGGTGCTTTCGAAGTCACCGCCAGCGCCAAGGGATGCAGCAAAGCGGATGTCGTAGTCGGTCGGCAATGACGCCGGCCTGGGATCCCTCCAGGACACGATCGGATACAGGTGGAGACCGGGCGCTATCCCGATCGGCTCGATGCACCCCAGGCAACCGATGATGCGGTTGCTGTCGAAGTCGGCGGTCAGCGCGAGAAGCCCCTGGAACTCGGTGAGATCGGACGATCCGACAAGATCGTCCCAGGCGTGGCCGTAGGTGTACGAGTACACGCCGCCAGAACCGCCGACATAGGTGGCGGTGCTCGTCTGGGGTAGGTCCGGCGGCCTGGCAGGGTCGAGCTCCGGCCCGTCGATGAAGACGCCGCGCGAGGCGGATTCAAAGTCCCGGTAGTTGGGCGCCCCCGGCGGGTAGACTAACCACCATCCGGCCGCGAGGTAGTCGCCGGGGTCGTCATCGTTCCAGGATGCGGTCACGTAGAGCAGGACCTTGCCATCGTAGTGGTTGTTCGAAAGCGCCCATTCGCGGCTGGAATGGTTGGGTAAAGGCGGTCGGGGGATGTACTGCGACCACGACCCGATCTGGTGCAGGTCGCTGTTGAGGGTATGGGTGCGTCCCTCGGGATAGCGCACGTCGACGCTGAGGACGTTGTTGGCGAAGGACGTCTGCGTACGAAACGGTTGCGGGACGGGCGCAAGCGTTGGGGCCGGGATCTCGACCGGAGGCGGATCGGGAGGGGCGCTGGAGCATCCAGCTGTCACGGAAACCAGGAGGAGCGCGGTCAAATTGAAAAATCTCATGAAGTTCTCGATAGAATCCGCGTTCAGGTGAAGTCAAGGCGATTGCGGAGCGATTCCTGCCTGACGCCCTTGGGCCGTTCGCTTCCAGGTTCGTGGAACTGCCTCCACGCAGCCTCAAGGGACGCGTCATGAGGCAGGCGCGTCTTGGGTCACGGCGAGATCTTCAGTGAGCACAACATTGTGCTGCTTGAATGTGTATTACAAAATGTATTACGATGACCTGAGTGGCCAACAATGCACTTTGAGTGGGACGACGACAAAAACCTGCAGAACATCGCAAAGCATGGCTTGAGTCTTGAGGATGCCGGCAGGATTTTTCGAGGCTTCACCTTGGATCTGTTGGATGACCGCTTTGACTATGGCGAATTGCGAGAAGTCAGTATTGGTATGATCGACGGTCTGGCTGTTGTAACGGTTTTCCATGCAAGCCGAGATGGAGTTTGCAGGATTATCTCCGCACGACCAGCGAAAAGAGCGGAAAGGAGCGGATATGAACAAGCGATACGAAGAGCCTATGGCCCTTGAGCAGCTTGCACAGCTACCTGATGATCAAATTGACACAAGCGACATTCCAGAACTGGACGAGGCGTGGTTTGCGCAAGCCAAATTGACGCCTCCTCGTACCAAACCCAATGTAAGTCTGCGCGTGCCTCCAGAAGTGGTTGAGTATTTCAAGGCGAAAAACCCGAAGGGCTACACCGCTCGCATGGCTGCCGTGTTGGTGGCATATGTGCAGGCACACCGGTCGACCTCAGCGCAGGAATAGAACGCAGGCGAATCAAAGCGACGCAATTGCTTCACACCTGATTGAGTGCTGGCGAATTGCAGAGTGACGAATTCACTAAAACCCCCGGGCGGACATTGGCGAAGACTTGCGGAGCAAGCGCGGCCAGTGGAAGGCTGGCATGTGCCCGAACGGAAGTACTTTCCAAGATCAAGATCAGCCCATGCAGACCTGGGTTGCATTGACCCGCACTCAAGGCGGACGTGTCTGGCCCCGTCCTTTTTGGCGGGGTGTTCGGAACGCGGGCATGGGTGAATTGACTGGACATGTACGACGAACAAGTTGTGCGACCCGCGAACAGCGCCAGCGTGGTCTCTGATGCGCCAAGGCTAGATGAGCCACCGCAAATTCGCTCAAGACCTCATGTCGAAGAACACGGGTGATACCAGCGGTCACGGTCGCCGGGACATTGGTTCTGGCAGGTTGTGCCGCAGCGGCAATGTACCAGTGAACTGGACTGCCGCCTCCAAAGCACCTAATGTCTTGACAGGAGAGGGAGGAACGATGGCCGAAGCAGACATCACGATCTACCTTGCGGCGCCGAGGGGATTCTGTGCGGGGGTTGATCGCGCCATAAAGATCGTCGCGATGGCGCTGGAGAAATGGGGGCCGCCGGTCTACGTGCGGCACGACATCGTGCACAATCGCTATGTCGTGGACGATCTCCGGTCGAAGGGCGCCGTCTTTGTCGAGGAGCTCGACGAATGCCCCGACGATCGGCCGGTCATCTTCTCCGCGCACGGCGTGCCAAAGTCCGTTCCCGCCGAGGCGGACCGCCGCAACCTGATCTATGTGGACGCCACGTGCCCGCTCGTCAGCAAGGTGCATATCGAGGCGGCCAGGCATCACGGCAACGGCCTGCAGATGATCATGGTGGGGCATGCCGGCCACCCGGAGACGCTCGGCACCATGGGACAGCTTCCCGAGGGCGAGATCCTTCTGGTCGAGACCGTCGAGGATGTCGCGCATGTCGAGCCACGCGACCCCGACAAGCTGGCCTACATCACCCAGACCACGCTTTCGGTCGACGATACCGAGGAGATCGTCGCCGCGTTGAAGGCGCGCTTCCCGTCGATCGCTGGCCCGCACAAGGAAGACATCTGCTACGCCGCGACAAACCGCCAGGCTGCCGTCAAGGCAATTGCGCCAAAGATCGACGCGCTCTTCGTCCTGGGCGCACCAAATTCATCGAATTCGAGCCGCCTGGTCGAGGTCGGCCGAACGGCAGGCTGCAAGCATGCCCAGCTCTTGCAGCGCGCCAAGGACATCGACTGGCGCGCGATCGAAGGCGCGCGCAACATTGGCCTCACGGCCGGCGCGTCGGCACCCGAAATCCTGGTGAACGAGGTGCTCGACGCCTTTCGGGAACGGTTCAACGTGACGGTCGAAGCGGTGGAGACCGCCGTCGAGAATGTCGAGTTCAAGGTGCCGAGAATTCTCCGGGACGCTGCCTGACGGCCAGCAGGATGCGGGCGGGCGCATGACGGCAGATCGCGAGACAATGGATGTCTACGCCCGGAGAGCTGCCGACTACGCGGCAATGGCGGATCGGGAACGCAACAGCCGTCCCCTGGAAGCATTCATCAAGTCCCTGCCCGCACGGGCGCGCGTTCTCGACTTTGGCTGCGGACCGGGCCGCGCAGCCGCACGCATGGCCGAGGCCGGCCTGCAGGTTGACGCATGGGACGCCTCCCCGGAAATGGCCGCGCTTGCGCGCGAGCAGCTCGGGCCAAGAGTTCGCGTTGCAACCTTCGATGCGCTCGATGCCGACGCCGCCTACGACGGGATCTATGCCAATTTCTCGCTGCTGCACGCGCCAAGATCGGAAATGCCGGGACATCTGGACAGGATTGCAAGAGCGTTGATCCCGCGCGGCATGTTCCATATAGGGCTCAAGATCGGCGTCGGCGAGAAACGCGATTCCCTCGGTAGATTCTATGCATATTACGAGGAAACCGAGCTCGTCGGACTTCTTGAATCGGCCGGGTTCAAGGTCTTGTCGCGCACAACCGGCACGGAAGAGGGGCTGGACGGAGTCGAAGCCCCATGGATCGTAATGAGGGCCAGGAAAATTGACTGAACTCAAGCTTTACTCCATGCCGTCTTCGGGCAACAGCTACAAGGTGCGCCTGCTGCTGTCCCTGATGCGGCGCAACTACACGCACGTGGCGCTTGAAGCCGACTCCCCCGAACTGGCACGTGTCCACGAAGAGGGATGGCTTCCGTTCGGCAAGCTCCCTGTTCTCGAGCTTGGAGACGGAACCCGCATGCCGGAATCGAACGCGATCCTCTGCTGTCTCGCGGAGGGAACCGGGTTTCTTCCTGACGATCCCGCTCGACGGGCGCACGTGCTTGCCTGGATGTTCTGGGAACAGAACCAGCATGAAGGCGTCATCGCCGTCCGGGCGGCATTGAGGAACTACCCAAGCCGCGCGCATGAGGCAACGCCCGACCGCATGGCCGATCTCCTGAACCGGGGCCACGAAATCCTGGGCATCATGGAAAGCCGGCTTCAGGAGACGGCGTGGCTGACGGGCAGCCAGCCGACCGTCGCCGACATCTCCCTATATGCCTACACGCATACGGCTGATTCCAGGGGCGGATACGACCTGCAGCGATTCCCCGCCATTCGGACATGGCTGCAGGGAATGACGGAGCAGCCGGGTTATGTCGGGCTTGATCACGTCCCCGGGTGACCGAGGTCTTTGCCTATACCGACGGCGCCTGCTCGGGCAACCCGGGTCCGGGCGGCTGGGGAGTGCTTCTCGTCGCCAGGGAGCGCGACCGCGTCTTGCGTGAGCGAGAGCTTTCCGGCGGGGAGGCCCTGACCACGAACAACCGGATGGAACTCCTTGCCGCGATCCATGCGCTCGAAACGCTGAAACGTCCCTCCCGGATCACGCTTGTCACCGACTCGGCCTACGTGAAGAACGGAATCACGGCCTGGATTCCCGGATGGAAGGCAAATGGCTGGCAGACGTCAGCCAGGAAGCCGGTGAAGAACGTGGACCTGTGGCAACGGCTCGACGCGGCCCGGGACCTGCATGACGTTCAGTGGAAGTGGGTGAAGGGCCATGCAGGCCATCCGGAGAACGAGCGCGCGGACGAACTCGCGCGCCAGGGCATGGCACCGTACGTCAGGCAAGGCTCCGGCGCGGAGTCACGGTCGCGAAAGGGACCCGAAACGCGCCGTCGCGATGCGGCAACCCGACCCGAACCTGGCAAGGCAAGGGCGCGGCGAACCCGCCGCGCCGATTGATCGCCGGACTTCAGGGCTAGTTGCCGGTCGCGCTGTCAATGCTGATCGACACGCCCGGACCCATGGTCGAGCTGAGGGCGACCTTCTTCATGTAGGTGCCCTTCGTGCCCGAAGGCTTCGCCTTGGACACGGCGTCCACGAACGCCCGGACGTTCTCGGCGAGTTTCGCGTCCTCGAACGAAGCCTTGCCGACGCCCGCATGGATGATGCCGGCCTTCTCGACCTTGAACTGGACTTCGCCGCCCTTGGCGGCCTCGACCGCCTCCTTGACTTCCATGGTGACCGTGCCGACCTTCGGATTCGGCATCAGGTTCCGCGGTCCCAGCACCTTGCCGAGGCGGCCGACGACCGGCATCATGTCCGGGGTTGCAATGCAGCGATCGAATTCGATCGTGCCGCCCTGCACCGTCTCCATCAGGTCTTCTGCGCCGACGATGTCCGCACCGGCGTCCTTGGCCTCGTCAGCCTTGGCCCCGCGCGCGAACACGGCCACGCGAAGGGACTTGCCGGTTCCGTTTGGCAGCGTGACCGTGCCGCGAACCATCTGGTCCGCGTGGCGAGGGTCGACGCCGAGGTTCATCGCGATCTCGACGGTTTCGTCGAACTTTGCACTGGCGTTGGTCTTGACGAGTGCGACCGCCTCTTCGACCGTCACGTTTTCCTTGCCAGAGAAGGCTTCACGAGCCGTCTTGATGCGCTTTCCGTGCTTCGCCATGACTTACCCCTTCACCTCGATTCCCATCGACTTCGCCGAGCCGAGAATGATCTTCATTGCCTGGTCGACGTCGTTCGCCGAAAGATCCTTCATCTTGGCCTCTGCAATCTCGCGAACCTGTGCGCTGGTGACCGAGCCCACGACTTCGCGCGACGGCATGTTGGCGCCGGACTGCACCTTTGCCGCCTTCTTGAGAAAATAGGATGCCGGTGGCGTCTTGATTTCCATCGCGAAGGACTTGTCCTGAAAGTACGTGACGATGGTCGGGCACGGCGCGCCCTGTTCCACGTCCTGCGTTCTGGCGTTGAACGCCTTGCAGAACTCCATGATGTTGATGCCTCGCTGGCCCAGTGCCGGGCCTACCGGCGGCGAAGGATTCGCCTGCCCGGCCGGCACCTGAAGCTTCATCTTGCCAGCAATTTTCTTGGCCATCTCGGGCCTCCTTTCTCAACGCTCCCGGGACGCGTCCCGAGAGATTGCGGTTGATGTGGTTCGGACCGGCGATCGCGACCGCCTCGCCTCCCACAAGGATTCGCCGCAAGGGCGGCAGATGCGCCCGATACAACGGGCAAGTTCCGTTGGCAAGCAACAGGGCACCCCAGGGTGCCCCTGAATTGGAGTCGGGAGCCACTTCTGACTGTCTCCCAACAGCTCGAACGTATGCATGCGATCCCTGCGAGCCAACCGAACTCTGGGCCACGATGTCCTGGACACGCCATCAATCGCCGGCGACAGGTGCGTAAGGCGTTTTGTCCAGATCCGAACCGCCAAATGCACCTTTCACAGAATCCATCAACTCGGACACGTTTTTCATGTATTGGGGGCCGTTGACATTCATGTCGCTGGAATAACGCCAGCGACGAGATGAACTGCTGCCGCGAAGCTCTCGTCCGTCCTTCTTGTCGTACCGCGTCGCCGCCGCACGGAACTCCGTGATCCTTGCGAAGAAATTCTCGATTTGGTGCCGCCGCCTGTACATCTCCCGGTCGTGGTCCCGGGGTGCCGTCTGTCTCAGGCGACAAGATTCACGTCGTAGGCTGCAAGTCTCCAGTCCGAACTCGCAAGGTTTAGCCCCTCGCAGCGGGCCTGCGCAATCAGCATCCGGTCGAAGGGGTCGGTGTGGTGCAGTGGCAGCGCCGCCGCAGCCTTCGCATGGGTCCAGGAAATGGGCAAAGGTCGGCAACCCGAATCCGCCGCGATGTCAAGAAGTTCCTCGGGAACATCAAGCTTCCCGATTGCGCGCTTGATCCCGATCTCCCAGACGCTTGCAGAAGAAAGATACAGCTCGCCCTCGGAAATGGCCTGCGCCTGGGTCGCCGTCAGGCGCGGGTCGTTCAGAACCGCCCAAAGCAAGACATGGGTGTCAAGCAGCAGCCGCACCTAGTCCACGGCGCTCCGCTCGAACATCTCCGCGATCTCGTCATCACCCTCGAACATGTCGTCCGGCAGGGTGAAGGCGCCTTCCATCGCGCCGATGAGCGGTCGGGCGACTGGCCGGTCCGCAGCGACGATCCGGGCCACGGGGCGTCCATAGCGTGTTAATTCGAACGCCTCCCCTGCTTCGGCGCGACGGACCAGCTCGGCAAAATGGGCCTTGGCTTCGGCAACGGCGATCTGCATGGGCACTCCTTCCCTTCTGACCAACTTATAGGTCAAAAACATGAATGACTCAAGTAGGCCGATGCCAACGGGTGCACAAGAAATATGTCTTTGACTCACCATCGATCTCCCGGGACAAATGCGTAAGGCGTTTTGTTCAGAACCGAACCGCTAAATGCACTTTTCACAGAATCCATCTATTCAGACACGTTTTTCATGCATTAGAAACAAAATTCATGCCACTCGTTCATGAAGTACAGTTTTCAGGCCCCAGGAGAGTTTTCAGGAACGTCGCCTTCCGGAGACCGCCACCCTCGCCGGCTATGGCGCACTGATCGATGCATATGAGCTGGCAGTCCCGCTGCCACGCAAACTGTCCGCGACGGGTAGTCGCCACCGAATTGTCGAAGACGATGCCTGGCGCATCATGACACCACGTCACGCACCTAGGGCAGACGTCGATGGCCACCTCACCTTCGCGCTCAAATATGAAGGGCTTGATCTGGCCGTCCTCAAGAGGCTTTTTGCAGCCATTGGCCCAGACGCCGTAGCAGAGATCGTGTGCAACAAGCCGACTGGCAGCTACACGAGACGCATCTGGTTTCTGTTTGAATGGCTTACAGGCGAGCGGCTGGATCTGCCAGACGCGGAAGGCGGTCGCTATGTGGCAGTTGTTGATCCGGAGCGGCAATTCGCGACAGAGGGAAAGAACGCTCCACGGTATCGCGTAAGAAACAACCTGCCGGGAACTCGAGAATTTTGCCCGCTTGTCTTTCGAACGCCGAAGCTTGAAGAGTTCATGGCAATGGATTTGCCGGGGCGCGCCCGTGCAGTTGTCGCCGACGTGCCGCGTGACTTGCTCGCGCGAACGGCTGCGTTCCTGCGGCTGAAGGATTCTCGTTCAAGCTTCGCCATTGAGGGCGAACGGCCGTCTCAAGACCGCATTCAGCGATGGGGCCGCGCCATCGGAAAAGCGGGTCGCCAGCCGCTGGATCGAGACGAATTGCTGCGCCTGCAGCGGATCGTCATAGGCGATGCGCGCTTCATCAAGCTTGGTTTCCGGGATGAGGGCGGTTTTGTCGGCCGGCATGATCGCGAGACGCGAATGCCCTTGCCCGACCATGTCAGCGCGAGGCATGAAGATCTGTCATCCCTGACCGACGGCATGATCGCGTTTGACGTGGGTGCGTCGCGCCACTCCGACCCGGTAGTGGCTGCAGCAATCCTCGCGTTTGGCTTTGTCTACATTCATCCGTTCGAGGACGGAAACGGCAGGCTGCATCGCTACTTGATCCATCATGTTCTTGCGGATCGCGGCTTCAACCCGCCCGGCGTGGTCTTCCCCGTTTCTGCAGCGATCCTTGAGCGCATCGATGAATACAGAATGGTACTTGAAAGCTATTCCGCGCGGCTGATGCCCCTGATCGAGTGGGAGCCTACAGGTAACCGTTCGGTCCTAGAGTGATGGCGGGACAGCTGCCCGCTTGTCAAGTTGTCGGCGCGGAACTCGCTCTGGCTGCGCCCGGGCAGGATTCTACCGGTTGAGGGTGCGCTTCCAGTCCCGCCTCAACGGGCAGAGC